>NZ_JBPVTR010000021.1:0-318595 GCF_051851455.1 Pseudochrobactrum albidum | reverse complement strand
AAATGGTTATGCCTGGTGACAACGTAACTGTTGATGTTGCGCTGATCGTGCCGATCGCCATGGAAGAAAAGCTGCGTTTCGCGATCCGTGAAGGTGGCCGCACCGTTGGTGCCGGTATCGTCGCTTCGATCATCGAATAATAGATTTGTGCAGGGGCGTCCGGCAACGGGTTTATCCCGCTCCGGACGTCCCGCGTAACAAGGAACAGATCAAATGAACGGTCAAAACATCCGCATTCGCCTTAAGGCGTTTGATCATCGGATCCTTGACGCTTCGACGCGGGAAATCGTGTCGACTGCCAAGCGTACCGGTGCCAATGTGCGCGGACCGATCCCTCTGCCAACACGGATCGAAAAGTTCACAGTTAACCGGTCGCCGCACATCGATAAGAAGAGCCGCGAGCAGTTCGAGATGCGCACGCACAAGCGTCTTCTCGATATCGTTGACCCAACCCCGCAGACTGTAGATGCGCTGATGAAGCTGGATCTGTCGGCTGGTGTTGATGTCGAGATCAAGCTGTAAGGCTTGAGGACGGAAGGAACGAACCGATGCGTTCAGGTGTTATTGCACAGAAGCTGGGCATGACCCGCGTTTATACAGACGCCGGAGAACATGTGCCGGTGACAGTCCTCCGCATGGAGAACTGCCACGTGGTAGCTCAGCGTACAGTAGAAAAGAACGGCTATACAGCCGTACAGCTTGGCGTTGGATTGGCCAAGGTGAAAAACACGACCAAGGCTCTGCGCGGCCATTTCGCGAAGGCTTCGGTCGAACCAAAGGCGAAAGTAGCTGAATTCCGCGTTTCCGAAGAAAATCTTCTGGAAGTCGGCGCAGAAATTACAGCTGATCATTTCGTAGCTGGTCAGAAAGTTGACGTTACAGGTACAACAATCGGTAAAGGTTTTGCCGGTGTTATGAAGCGTCATAATTTCGGCGGTGGCCGTGCAACCCATGGTAACTCGATTTCGCATCGTTCCCATGGTTCGACAGGTCAGCGTCAGGATCCGGGTAAAGTATTCAAGGGCAAGAAAATGGCCGGTCACATGGGGCAGACCCGTGTTACCACGCAGAATATCGAAGTCGTTTCGACCGATACTGACCGCGGCCTGATCCTTGTTCGCGGTGCTGTTCCTGGTTCCAAGGGTGCATGGATCTATGTGCGTGATGCGGTAAAGGTGTCGCTGCCGGAAAATGCTCCTAAGCCAGCTGGCTTGCGCCAAGCTAAGGTAGAAGCTGCTGTGGTTGCAGAAGCTGCAGCGACTGAGGGAGCCGAATAATGGATCTCACAATTACTACACTTGAAGGCAAGGATGCCGGCAAAGTGCAGCTTTCCGAAGAAATCTTCGGTCTGGAGCCGCGCGATGACATCCTTCAGCGTGTTGTCCTCTGGCAGCTCGCACGCCGTCAGCAGGGTACGCATCAGAGCCTGACCCGTGGTGAAGTTGCACGTACAGGTGCAAAAATGTACAAGCAGAAAGGTACCGGCCGTGCCCGTCACCATTCCGCTCGTGCACCACAGTTCCGTGGCGGTGGTAAGGCTCATGGCCCTGTATCACGCAGCCATGCGCATGATCTTCCGAAGAAGGTTCGCGCTCTTGCCCTGCGTCACGCCCTTTCGGCCAAGGTTAAAGCCTCTGATCTGATCATTGTTGATGATCTGGCAGCAGCAGAAGCCAAAACCAAACTTCTGGTAAACCAGTTTGCCAAGCTTGGTCTTGAAAATGCACTGTTGATCGGTGGTTCGGAAATCGACGCCAACTTCAAACTGGCTGCATCCAATATTCCTAATATTGATGTATTGCCGGTACAGGGCATCAACGTTTACGACATTCTTCGCCGTGGCAAGCTCGTCCTTTCCAAGGCGGCTGTCGAAGCCCTCGAGGAGCGTTTCAAATGACAGATCTTCGTCATTATGATGTGATCGTTAGCCCGGTCATTACCGAAAAGTCGACTATGGTTTCCGAATTTAACCAGATCGTCTTTAACGTAGCCCGCAAGGCCACGAAACCAGAGATCAAAGCTGCAGTTGAAGCGCTTTTCGGCGTGAAAGTTACAGCTGTGAACACCACTGTGCGCAAAGGCAAGGTGAAGCGGTTCCGCGGCATTGTCGGGCGCCAGAGCGATGTCAAAAAAGCGATCGTAACTTTGGCTGAAGGCCAGAGCATCGACGTTTCGACTGGTCTCTGAGAGGCCGTGGAGTAAAGACAATGGCACTCAAGCACTATAATCCGATCACTCCTGGCCAGCGTCAGCTGGTCATTGTGGATCGCTCGGAGCTCTTCAAGGGCAAGCCGGTCAAGGCATTGACCGAAGGTCTGTCCAAGAAGGGCGGTCGTAACAATACCGGTCGTATCACTGTTCGTTTTCAGGGTGGCGGTCACAAGCGTACGTATCGCTTTATTGATTTTAAGCGTACGAAACACGATGTGCCTGCAACTGTTGAACGTCTTGAATATGACCCGAACCGCACCGCATTCATCGCGCTTATTCGTTATGAAGACGGTGAGCTGAGCTATATTCTGGCTCCGCAGCGCCTTGCAGTCGGCGATAAGGTTATTTCCGGCGCACAGGTTGACGTGAAGCCTGGCAATGCGATGCCGCTCAGCGCAATGCCTGTCGGCACCATTATCCACAATGTGGAAATGAAGCCGGGCAAGGGTGGTCAGATCGCCCGCTCCGCCGGTACTTATGCGCAGCTCGTAGGCCGCGATCAGGGTATGGCAATTCTGCGCCTGAATTCCGGTGAACAGCGTCTGGTTCATTCGGGCTGTCTGGCAACTGTTGGCGCCGTATCCAACCCGGATCACGGTAACACCAATGATGGTAAGGCCGGTCGCTCGGTATGGCGCGGCAAGCGTCCTCATGTACGCGGCGTTGCCATGAACCCGGTTGATCACCCGCATGGTGGTGGTGAAGGCCGTACATCGGGTGGCCGTCATCCTGTTACTCCGTGGGGCAAGCCTACGAAGGGCAAGAAGACACGCTCGAACAAGGCGACGGACAAGTTCATCATGCGTTCGCGTCATCAGCGTAAGAAGTAAGAGAGGTAGTCTAAAGTGGCTCGTTCAGTTTGGAAAGGACCGTTTGTTGACGGCTATCTTCTCAAGAAAGCTGAGAAGGTACGCTCCGGCGGTCGTAATGAGGTTATCAAGATCTGGAGCCGCCGCTCCACGATCCTGCCGCAATTCGTGGGCCTGACCTTCGGCGTATACAACGGTAATAAACATATACCGGTGTCCGTATCCGAAGAAATGGTCGGACATAAGTTCGGTGAATTCGCTCCAACCCGTACCTATTACGGTCACGGTGCGGACAAGAAAGCGAAGAGGAAGTAACTATGGGCAAGGCCAAGGCTCCGCGCCAGCTTAAGGATAACGAGGCGAAAGCCGTCGCCCGCACGATTCGTGTCAGCCCGCAGAAGCTGAATCTTGTTGCGAGCATGATTCGCGGCAAGAAAGTGAATGCGGCTCTCGCTGATCTGTCATTCTCGCGCAAGCGGATTGCGGAAACTGTGAAGAAGACGCTTGAATCGGCAATCGCCAACGCAGAAAACAATCACGACCTCGATGTTGATGCTTTGATCGTCGCGGAAGCTTCTGTTGGCAAATCAATCGTCATGAAGCGTTTTCATGTGCGTGGCCGCGGTAAGGCGAGCCGGATTGAGCGTCCGTTCTCTCACCTGACCATCGTCGTCCGCGAAGTCGCCGAAAAAGGGGAGGCCGCATAATGGGCCAGAAGATTAATCCGGTCGGTCTTCGTCTGGGCATCAACCGTACCTGGGATTCGCGTTGGTATGCGAATACCGGTGAATATGGTAAACTGCTTCATGAAGATCTGAAGATTCGCAAATACCTGACTGAAGAACTCAAGCAGGCTGCGATCTCCAAAATCGTGATTGAACGTCCGCACAAAAAATGCCGCGTGACCATTCACTCGGCTCGTCCGGGCATCATCATTGGTAAAAAGGGTGCAGATATCGAAAAGCTTCGCAAGAAGCTGTCTGATATGACCAACTCCGAAACCGTGCTGAATATTGTTGAAGTACGTAAGCCGGAAGTTGATGCCACTCTTATTGCCCAGTCGATCACTCAGCAGCTGGAACGCCGTGTGGCATTCCGTCGCGCTATGAAGCGTGCTGTTCAGTCTGCCATGCGCCTTGGCGCAGAAGGTATCCGTATCAATTGCTCGGGTCGCCTTGGCGGTGCAGAAATTGCACGTATGGAATGGTACCGTGAAGGTCGCGTTCCGCTTCATACTCTGCGTGCTGATATCGACTATGGTACAGCTGAAGCACAGACCGCTTACGGTATCTGCGGCGTGAAGGTTTGGGTATTCAAGGGTGAAATCCTTGAGCATGACCCAATGGCTTCCGAACGTCGCGCCACTGAGAGCGACGCTCAGGGTTCACAGTCGAACCGCCGCCGCGAAAACGCTTGATTTCAAGCGTTTTCGGTTAGAATATTGGAGTAGAGAACAATGTTGCAGCCTAAGCGCACAAAGTTCCGTAAGCAGTTCAAGGGCCGTATTCACGGTGCTTCCAAGGGCGGTACGGATCTCAATTTTGGTGCTTTCGGCCTGAAGGCTCTTGAACCTGAACGCGTTACCGCTCGTCAGATCGAGGCCGCTCGCCGCGCCATCACCCGTCACATGAAGCGTGCCGGTCGCGTATGGATCCGTATCTTCCCGGATCTGCCAGTGACGTCCAAGCCTACCGAAGTCCGTATGGGTAAGGGTAAGGGTTCTGTTGATTATTGGGCAGTACGTGTAGCACCGGGTCGTGTTATGTTTGAGCTTGACGGCGTACCCGAAGATGTGGCACGTGAAGCGCTCCGCCTCGGAGCTGCGAAGCTGCCGATCAAGACGCGTTTTGTTGCACGCATCGCCGAATAAGAGAGACAGCTATGAAAGCCGCAGACATCCGGGCTAAAAGCCTAGACCAGCTGACAGAAGAGTTGGGTGGATTGAAGAAAGAGCAGTTTAACCTGCGCTTTCAGAAGGCCACCGGTCAGCTTGAAAAAACCGCACGTGTGAAACAGGTTCGCCGCGATATCGCACGTATTAAGACTATTGCCCGCCAGAAGGCGGCCGAAAGCAAGGCATAAGGAACAAGTATCATGCCTAAACGCATTCTGCAGGGCGTTGTCGTCAGCGACAAGAACGACAAGACTGTCGTTGTTAAGGTGGAGCGCCGTTTTGCGCATCCGCTGCTTCAGAAGATTGTTCGTCAGTCCAAGAAGTATAAAGCGCATGACGAGAACAACCAGTTCAAGGTCGGTGATCAGGTTTCCATTCAGGAATCTGCTCCGATTTCGAAAGACAAACGTTGGGTAGTTCTTTCGAACTAACTAACGGGCTAACATGAAACACGCAGCTTAGGTAGGGCAGGAGCCCTTAACCAGCTGAGAGAGAAGAAGGCGGCCAGTCATGATTCAGATGCAAACAAACCTCGACGTGGCGGATAATTCCGGCGCACGTCGTGTCATGTGCATCAAGGTGCTGGGCGGCTCGAAACGGAAATACGCTTCCGTTGGTGACATCATTGTGGTGTCCATCAAGGAAGCGATTCCTCGTGGCCGCGTTAAAAAAGGTGACGTAATGAAGGCGGTTGTTGTTCGTACAGCCAAGGACATTCGTCGCCCGGACGGCAGTGTTATCCGCTTTGATAACAATGCCGCTGTTTTGATTGATAACAAGAAAGAGCCTATCGGCACACGTATCTTCGGACCGGTTCCGCGTGAACTTCGCGCTAAGAGCCACATGAAGATCATCTCGCTGGCTCCGGAAGTTCTGTAAGGGAAGTTCGACGATGCAAAAGATTCGCAAAGGCGACCGCGTTGTTGTGCTTGCCGGTAAGGACAAGGGTCGTACCGGTGAAGTGATCAAGGTTTTGCCGAAAGAAGATCAGGCTTTCGTAAGCGGTATTAATATTGTTAAGCGCCATCAGCGCCAGACACAGACACAGGAAGCCGGCATTATTTCCAAGGAAGCCGCAATCCATCTGTCAAACCTGGCCATTGCTGATCCGAAAGACGGCAAGCCAACCCGCGTTGGTTTTGTTGTAAAGGACGGCAAGAAGGTGCGCGTAGCAAAACGTTCCGGAGAGCAGATCGATGGCTGAAGCAAAAAGCGAACCACGCTTCAAGACGCTTTATAAGGATAAAATCCGTAAAGCTTTGCTTGAAGAGTTCAAATACAGCAACGAAATGCAGATTCCGCGCATTTCAAAGGTTGTAATCAATATGGGTGTTGGCGAAGCCACTGCTGACTCCAAAAAGCCTGCACGTGCCGCTGAAGATCTGGCTCTTATTGCCGGTCAGAAGGCTGTTGTCACCCGTGCACGCAATTCGATCGCTACATTTAAGCTCCGTGAAGGCATGCCGATCGGTGCGAAAGTGACCCTGCGGTCAGATCGTATGTATGAATTTCTGGATCGCCTGATCACGATTGCGTTGCCACGCGTTCGCGACTTCCGCGGTCTGAATCCTAAGAGCTTTGATGGTCGCGGCAATTTTGCCATGGGTATCAAAGAGCACATCGTGTTCCCGGAAATCAACTATGATAAAGTTGATCAGATCTGGGGCATGGACATCATCGTTTGCACGACTGCACAGACGGATGATGAAGCCCGCGCATTGCTGCGTGCCTTCAACTTCCCGTTCCGCCAGTAACGGCAAGCGTAGCGAGGTAATCAAAAATGGCCAAGACTAGCGCAGTCGAAAAAAACAAGCGCCGCGAAAAGTTGGTTAAGCGTCATGCTGAGAAGCGTGCACGTTTGAAGGCAATTGTTATGGATCAGTCTCTGCCTCTGGATGAGCGTTTCCGCGCTACCATTCAGCTGGCTGAGATGCCACGTAACTCCTCCAAGGTTCGCATTCGCAATCGTTGCGAAGTATCCGGACGTCCGCGCGGTTTCTACCGCAAGCTTAAGATGTCGCGTATTGCATTGCGCCAGCTGGGTTCGCTCGGTCAGGTGCCAGGCGTCGTCAAGTCGAGCTGGTAAGGGAGTTATAATATGACTATGTCAGATCCTATCGGCGATATGCTGACCCGCATCCGTAATGCTATCGGTCGTAGAAAGACCAAGCTTACAACTCCGGCTTCAAAATTGCGTGCACGTGTATTGGATGTGCTGCAGGCTGAAGGTTATATCCGCGGATATACACAGACTGATTTTGAAAACGGCAAGTCCGAAATCGAAATCGAACTGAAATATTACGAAGGTATGCCGGTTATCCGCGAATTGACTCGCGTTTCCAAGCCGGGTCGTCGTGTTTACGTTTCAGTAAAGTCGATTCCTCAGGTCGCTAACGGACTGGGTATCTCCATTCTTTCCACCCCTAAGGGTGTGATGGCAGATCATCAGGCTCGTGAGCAAAACGTTGGTGGTGAGCTGCTCTGCCGCATCTTCTGATGTGGCTTTGCAGTGAACATAGAAACGGACAGGGTTAACAATGTCTCGTATCGGTAAAAAACCCGTGCCGGTTCCGGCAGGCGTGACCGCCAGCGTTGATGGTCAGACTGTTACTGCCAAAGGCACCAAGGGCGAACTTAAGTTCGTTGTAAGTGATGAAGTAAGCGTGAAGATGGAAGACGGCGCTGTCAGCGTTGCTCCTCTGTCGCAGTCGAAAGATGCGCGCGCTAAATGGGGCATGGCCCGTACCATGATCAATAACATCTTCACCGGTGTTAAAGACGGTTTTGAAAAGAAACTCGAAATTTCCGGTGTTGGTTACCGTGCTGCGATGCAGGGCAAGAACCTTCAGCTTTCGCTGGGCTTCAGCCATGAAGTTATTTACGATGTTCCTGCCGGCATTACTGTCTCAACTCCGAAGCCAACTGAAATCGTTGTATCCGGTATTGATAAGCAGGTTGTTGGTCAGGTTGCTGCTGAAATCCGTGAATACCGTTCGCCGGAGCCTTATAAGGGCAAGGGCGTTAAGTATGCCGGTGAAGTTATCGTCCGCAAGGCCGGTAAGAAGAAATAAGGAACACGTGTTATGGCATCGCCGAAAAAAACTATTCAGCGCCGTGCTGCACGCGTTCGCCGTCAGCTCAAAGCTGTATCGAATGGCCGCCTGCGCCTGAGCGTACACCGTACTTCAAAGAATATCTATGCACAGATTATCGATGATGTACGCGGTCATACACTGATTGCTGCTTCCACTCTTGATGCTGATTTGAAAAAATCACTCAAGACCGGTGCAGACAGTGCTGCAGCTGCTGCCGTTGGCAAGCTGGTTGCAGAACGCGCTGCTAAAGCCGGTGTGGCAGAAGTTGTATTTGACCGTGGTGCATATATTTTCCACGGCCGTGTAAAAGCTCTTGCTGACGCTGCACGCGAAGCTGGCCTCAGCTTCTAAAAAGCTTAAAAATGTCGTCAGGTGCTTGCATTTGACGGCATTTTTTCTGTATTACAGACGAAGTGAGTTGATCATGACTCGCATTCGGTTTTGTAAAATGGATTTTGCATCATAAAAACAAAAGCTTGTGGCTTTTGATCTGATGTAGGTACCCTTATCTCAACCTTCGTTTGACGGGGGAGGAGATTCTGGGTGCTGATTTGTGCGTTTGCAGATTATTGCTGTAAATGTTTTTCATTTGTGCTTCCGGAAAAGAAAAAGGAATTAGGAAATGGCACAGAAAGAACGTAATCGCGAAGATCGCGTGCGCGAAGAGCGCGACAGCGAATTCGTAGATAAGCTGGTTCACATCAACCGCGTTGCCAAAGTTGTTAAAGGCGGTCGTCGTTTCGGCTTTGCGGCTCTCGTGGTTGTTGGTGATCAGAAAGGGCGCGTAGGTTTTGGTCATGGTAAGGCGAGGGAAGTGCCTGAAGCGATCCGTAAGGCAACTGAAGCGGCCAAGCGCGACATGATTTTTGTTCCGCTGCGCTCTGGTCGTACGCTGCATCATGATGTGCAGGGACGTCACGGTGCCGGTAAAGTTCTGCTTCGCTCTGCTCCTGCCGGTAAGGGTATTATTGCCGGTGGTCCGATGCGTGCGGTTTTTGAAACACTTGGTGTTCAGGACGTTGTGGCCAAGTCGCTCGGTTCTTCCAATCCATATAATATGGTGCGTGCAACTTTTGATGCCCTGAAGCATCAGATGCACCCGAAAGATATCGCTGCACAGCGTGGTATCAAGTATTCGACCCTGCAGGCTCGTCGTCATGACGTTGTTGCCGGTGAAGAGTAACCATTAGGGGTGAGAGCCGTTTGGCTCGCCTTACGAGTTAAGGAACAAAGTTATGTCTTCGACAAAAGGCAAGACGGTTACCGTTGAACAGATTGGTAGCCCAATTCGTCGCCCAAAAGAACAGCGCGCAACGCTCGTTGGTCTGGGTCTTAATAAAATGCGCCGTCGCAGCACGCTGGAAGATACACCTTCCGTTCGTGGTATGATTGCCAAGGTTCAGCATCTCGTCCGCATTGTGGATGAGGCTTGATCAGAGCGCAGGAGAATTATCATGAAACTTAATGAACTGCGTGAAAATCCGGGTGCAACCAAGGCACGCAAGCGCGTTGGCCGTGGTATTGGTTCAGGTTCCGGCAAAACCGGTGGTCGTGGTGTGAAGGGGCAGAAATCCCGTTCCGGCGTATCCATCAATGGTTTTGAGGGTGGTCAGATGCCAATTTACCGTCGCTTGCCAAAGCGCGGTTTTACCAATATTTTTGCAAAGAGCTACAATGTTGTGTCAGTTGGTCGCATCCAGGAAGCTGTAAATGCCGGCAAGCTGGATGCTAAAGCTTCTGTCACGACTGAAGCCTTGATTGCAGCTGGTCTTGTGCGCCGTGCAAAAGATGGCTTCCGCGTTGTGTCAGACGGTGAAATTACCACAAAACTGGTAATTGAAGCGGCTGGCGCTTCCAAAGCGGCAGTTGAAAAGATCGAAAAAGCCGGCGGTTCGGTAAAATTACCGCAGCCAGCTTCTGCCGAATAAGGCCTCGGAAATTTCTTCAAGACGGCGGCCTTAGTGCCGCCGTTTTCAACTTTATGCCTATTGATTTCATGTGCCCACTTGCGCCTTGTTGTCTATGGGCATATCTGGGGAGGGGCGTCAGAGATTCTGACGTACGACAGACCGGAGTAATCTCATGGCATCGGCTGCTGAACAGCTTGCATCCAATTTGAATTTTTCAGCCTTCTCAAAGGCGACCGAGCTCAAAAAGCGTATCTGGTTTACGCTCGGGGCTTTGCTTGTGTATCGTTTTGGTACTTATATTCCTTTGCCGGGCATTAATCCTGACGCGCTGGCCCAGTCGTTCCAGCAGCATAGTCAGGGTGTGCTGGGATTGTTCAATATGTTTGCCGGCGGCGCTGTGGCGCGTATGGCGATTTTTGCACTGGGTATCATGCCGTATATTTCGGCATCGATTATTGTGCAGCTTATGACCTCGGTGGTGCCTTCTCTTGAGGCATTGAAGAAAGAGGGGGAAGCCGGCCGCAAGGTTATCAATCAATATACCCGCTATGGTACTGTTTTGCTTGCATTGGTGCAGGCCTATGCAATTTCTGTCGGGCTTGAATCGGGCAACGGGATTGTTACCGAGCCTGGTATGTTTTTCCGTATTACATCGGTGATTACGCTTGTTGGCGGTACCATGTTCCTGATGTGGCTTGGTGAACAGATTACCGCACGCGGCATCGGTAACGGTATTTCTCTGATTATTTTTGCCGGTATTGTTGCCAACCTGCCTCAGGCAATTTCCGGCACGCTGGAGCTTGGCCGCACCGGTGCGCTTTCCACCGGTCTTATCCTTGCTGTTATTATTCTGGCTGTTGCGCTGATCGCGGTGATCGTATTTGTAGAGCGTGCACAGCGCCGTTTGCTGATTCAGTATCCAAAACGCCAGGTGGGTAACCGTATGGCGCAGGGTGAAACCTCGCACCTGCCGCTGAAACTCAATACTGCAGGCGTTATTCCGCCGATCTTTGCGTCATCCCTGTTGCTGTTGCCGGCAACTGTGGCAGGTTTTGCCAATAGTGAAAATATGCCTGTCTGGGCAAGCACTGTTTTGACTGCCCTTGGCCATGGTCAGCCGCTTTATATGTTCCTTTATGCGGCATTGATGGCATTTTTCTGCTTTTTCTATACGGCGATTGTTTTTAATCCTAAGGATACTGCTGATCAGCTGAAAAAACATTCGGGCTTCATTCCGGGTATTCGCCCGGGGGAGCGCACTGCTGAATATATTGATTATGTTCTGACCCGTATTACAGTGGTTGGCGCTATCTATATCGTGATTGTTTGTCTTGTGCCGGAATTCCTGATTTCAGCTGCCGGTGTGCCTTTCTATCTCGGTGGTACGTCTCTGCTTATTGTTGTCAATGTTACACTTGATACTGTTGCACAAATTCAGGGTCATCTGATTGCTCATCAATATGAGGGGCTGATCAAAAAATCCAAACTTCGTGGGGGAAGACGGGCAAGATGAGACTCATACTTTTAGGACCTCCGGGAGCAGGCAAGGGCACGCAGGCAAAAATTCTCACCGAGAAATATGCTATCCCTCAGCTCTCTACCGGTGATATGCTTCGTGCAGCTGTTGCCGCGCAAACAGATATTGGTAAACGCGCCAAGGCGGTGATGGATGCAGGGCAGCTGGTCTCGGATGAGATTGTCAATGCAATTGTCTCCGATCGTATTGATCAGCCTGATTGTGCAGGTGGTTTTATTCTGGATGGTTATCCGCGCACTGTACCGCAGGCACAGGCTCTGACAGCTATGCTGAAGGAAAAACATGCAGAGCTTGATGCGGTTATTGAGCTGAAGGTTGATGAGGCGGCTTTGATCAAGCGTATGGAAAAGCGCGTTGCAGAAACAATCGCCGCCGGCGGAACAGTTCGCTCTGATGATAATCCGGAAGCTTTTTCCAAGCGTCTGATTGAATATCGTGAGAAGACCGCACCTTTGTCTGATTATTATGCCGGCACAGGTGAATTGAAGCTAGTTGATGGTATGGCACCAATGGCAGAGGTTACTGCCGAGATTGAAAAAGTGCTGCTTCCGGCCTGATTTTGGCAAATATTATTGCGCTGAATGCCGGGCGCCGATCTGAAAAATCAGGTCGGCGCTCTTACTTTTTAAAAATATCTGCGTGCTAAGAACGGGCCGGATTTACCGGCGCAAATTGTAAAAAAACAAAATGAGCGTGCAACGGCCTTTCGCGGAAAGCCTGATATAGCTTAATAAAGTGATAAGCCTTGAGAGTTGACGGTGTTTGATGTTGACTTTTGCTCACGATTCCGTCAAAGACATCATCAATTCGCTTAATTTGAGTGGACGCAACCGCCTTGCCGGTTTCGTTCACTTTTATGCTGTCTGTATCGGTGGTTCGGTGCAGGCATAGAGAACAGATCCGGTAATCGTCAGATTCCGGTGGATCTCTTGGATTTCGGATGTGTTATTAGCTGATGTTTACAGGTCTTTTTGTGGGCAGAGGCGGATTGCTTCCGGTAGAGCTCATTACAGTGTTAACCGGACAATGTTTCATTGGCATTGCCGCAGCTGTAATTTTTTAAACTACCGTTGATTATGAGGCTGCCCTCAACAAAGGGCTGCTTTCCGGCGGTTCATTCAGGAGAAAACGCATGGCACGTATTGCTGGCGTCAACATTCCAACAAATAAGCGTACAATTATTGCGCTGCAGTATATTCATGGTATCGGCCCTAAATTTGCTGCTGAAATCATGGAAAAGGTCGGCATTTCGCACGATCGCCGTGTAAATCAGCTTACTGATGCTGAAGTGCTGCAGATTCGTGAAACCATTGACCGTGATTATCAGGTAGAAGGTGATCTGCGTCGTGAAGTTTCGATGAATATCAAGCGTCTGATGGATCTGGGTTGCTATCGCGGTCTGCGTCATCGTCGCTCCTTGCCGGTTCGCGGTCAGCGTACCCATACCAATGCACGCACCCGCAAGGGTCCTGCAAAGGCTATTGCCGGTAAGAAGAAGTAATTTTGTCAGGATGCAGGCCATTAACAGGCCTGCATTTGTTTTCTCATTTATCAGAATGCGGAAAACTGGCAGATATGCCCTGCGGGGCATAAAGCAGGCAAAATTTGCCTGAGAACAGATCCGGGCATGGTTTTTAGGATCATGTCGGTGTAGCCGCTGGTGCTACGGCGGTGTAGAGATCAACTGGAAGGATTAATTATGGCTAAAGAAGCCACACGCGTTCGCCGCCGCGAACGTAAAAATATTTCGTCGGGCGTGGCACATGTCAACTCGACATTCAACAACACCATGATCACCATTACAGATGCACAGGGCAATGCGATTGCCTGGTCTTCTGCCGGTGCACAGGGTTTCAAGGGTTCGCGTAAGTCTACCCCTTTTGCAGCGCAGATTGCTGCTGAAGATTGCGCCAAGAAGGCTCAGGAACATGGCATGCGTTCTCTGGAAGTTGAAGTTTGTGGCCCGGGTTCCGGCCGTGAATCTGCATTGCGTGCATTGCAGGCTGCCGGTTTCACCATCACTTCGATCCGTGATGTGACCCCAATTCCGCATAATGGTTGCCGTCCGCGCAAGAAGCGCCGCGTCTAATCAGTCCACCGCCGCAAAGGCGCGGGCTTTTGTTCGCGGCCTTGCGTGGTTTCCGCTCTCTGTTGTCACGATAGGATAGTGGCAAAGCTGAATTAAAGGAAAGCACATGATACAGAAAAACTGGCAGGAACTGATCAAGCCGAACAAGGTCGATTTTTTGACCCAGGGCTCGCCAAATAAGGTTACAGTTGTGGCTGAGCCGCTTGAGCGCGGCTATGGTTTGACACTGGGTAACGCGCTGCGTCGCGTTCTTCTTTCTTCGCTGCGCGGCGCTGCGGTAACAGCCATTCAGATTGACGGTGTTCTGCATGAATTCTCGTCAATTAACGGTGTGCGTGAAGACGTTACCGATATTGTTCTGAATGTTAAGGAAATCGCTATCCGTATGGAAGGCGATGGTCCAAAACGCATGGTTGTCCGCAAGGAAGGGCCGGGCGTTGTGACAGCCGGTGATATCCAGACGGTTGGCGATGTTGAGGTGTTGAACCCTGAGCATGTTATCTGCACCCTCGATGAGGGCGCTGAAATCCGTATGGAATTCACTGTCAATACGGGCAAGGGCTATGTGCCTGCAGACCGTAACCGCGCTGAAGATGCTCCGATCGGGCTTATTCCGGTTGACAGCCTTTATTCACCGGTACGTAAGGTTTCCTACAAGATCGAAAACACCCGTGAGGGGCAGGTTCTCGATTATGACAAGCTGATCCTCAATGTTGAGACCAACGGCTCTGTCAGTGGTGAAGATGCGGTTGCGTATGCAGCGCGTATTCTTCAGGATCAACTTGCGATCTTCGTCAATTTTGACGAGCCGCAGAAGGAAGCTCCGCAGGAACAGGTTGCAGAACTTGCATTCAATCCGGCTCTCCTGAAGAAAGTGGATGAACTGGAATTGTCTGTCCGTTCGGCAAACTGCCTGAAGAACGACAATATCGTTTATATCGGTGATCTGATCCAGAAAACAGAAGCCGAAATGCTGCGGACACCGAATTTCGGCCGCAAGTCGCTGAACGAGATCAAGGAAGTACTGGCATCAATGGGGCTCCATCTGGGTATGGAAATTCCTGCCTGGCCGCCGGAAAATATTGAAGATCTCGCCAAGCGCTACGAAGATCAATATTGAGACCGGTTGCGACCGGAAGATAGATTTTAAAGGAGAAGGCTCATGCGCCACGGAAAAGCACTCCGTAAGCTGAACCGGACTGCAAGCCATCGCAAGGCAATGTTTGCCAATATGGCTGCATCGCTGATCGAACATGAACAGATTGTTACAACCCTGCCTAAGGCAAAGGAAATCCGTCCGATTGTTGAGAAGCTCATCACTCTCGGCAAACGCGGTGATCTGCATGCCCGCCGTCAGGCCATTTCCGCTATTCGCGATGTGAAGCTGGTACAGAAATTGTTTGATGTTCTGGCACCGCGTTATGCAGATCGTCATGGCGGCTATATTCGCATTATGAAGGCCGGTTTCCGCACTGGTGATAATGCTCCTCTGGCTGTTGTCGAGTTCGTTGAGCGCGATGTAACCGCCAAGGGTGCTGCAGATCGCGCACGCGTTGAAGCAGAAGCAGCACAGGCTGAAGCAGCCTGATTTGTTGGCAACAGATACTGTAAATCAAAGGGGCCTCAGGCCCCTTTTTTAATTATATGTCATTCAAATTTTAAAAAATCCGCCGGCTGCATGAAGCTATAAATTCATATGTATGCGTAAAGGCTTGTTCTATTACAATAATTTAATTTGAAGATTGTGTATGTGCCACTTTTCCGGCTTTTTTAAAGGCCTATATTGCCTGTAAAAATAGTGTTTTGAGTTTTTCCTGCCTGAGCATCCTGCAATTTTATCTGCATGAGAGAACAGATTTTACACTGCAAAAGGAATAATGAATGACTTCACATCAACCGGCTGATCCGCGTAACATATCGGGGCGTATAGGCAAGATTTACAAGGCCGGGGTGGCGATAGTGCTGGCCGGTTTTATGGCTGCAGGTGCGGTTTCATTATTTGCGCCGGCTGTCAGCACACCGGCAATTGCGGAAAAACAGTTACCGCAGTCGCGTAGTGAAATTCAGCTTTCTTATGCGCCATTGGTTAAATCAACATCCGGCGCTGTGGTTAATGTTTATGCAGGCCGCAAGGTGCAGCAGCGTTCACCTTTTGCGGGGGATCCGTTTTTTGAGCAGTTTTTTGGCGGGCAGTTGCGGCAAAAACCGCGTTTTGAGCAATCGCTTGGTTCCGGCGTGATTGTGGACAGTTCCGGTCTGATTGTTACCAATAACCACGTTATTGATGGCGCGGATGATATCAAGGTTGCGCTGGCTGACGGGCGCGAATTTTCATCAAAACTATTGCTGAATGATGCAACGACTGATCTGGCTATTTTGAAAATTGATGTGAAGGAACCTTTGCCTGTCATCAAACTGGCCAATTCCGATAAGGTGGAGGTCGGCGATCTGGTGCTGGCTATTGGTAATCCTTTTGGTGTCGGGCAGACGGTGACAAGCGGCATTGTTTCCGCACAATCACGCACACAGGTCGGGGTTTCTGATTTTGACTTTTTTATTCAAACAGATGCGGCGATCAATCCGGGCAATTCCGGCGGTGCTCTGATTGATATGAATGGTCATCTGATCGGTATTAATACGGCAATTTATTCTCGCAGCGGCGGTTCCGTGGGTATCGGTTTTGCTATTCCTTCCAATATGGTGGCGGCAGTGGTGAAATCTGCCGAAAGCGGCAATGATAAATTTGAGCGCCCTTATGTGGGGGCGACATTTCAGGCCGTTACACCGGATATTGCGGCCGGTCTTGGTTTGAGGCAACCATCGGGCGCGTTGATTACTGATCTGGCGGAGAAGGGGCCGGCGGCACAGGCGGGCATCAGGATTGGCGATGTTATCACTGCGGTTGACGGCGTAACAGTCAGCAATCCGGATGCGCTTGCCTATCGTGTTTCCACAGCGGGCATTGGCACAGTAGTGCGGATGACTGTGCTTAATGACGGGAAGACCCGTGAGGTGACTGTTAAATTGGCGCAGCCGCCAAAAGAGCCGCCTGCACGGGAAATTACCGGCCGCAACCCGCTTGCAGGTGCGCTTATCCGCGATCTTACACCTGAGACTGCCCGCAAATTGCGGCTTGCTGCATCAATGCGCGGCGTTGTGATTACAGGGGTGAAAAATAATAGCCCCGCACAGGCATTAAACCTGATGGCAGGTGATATTGTGCGCGGTGTTAATGGTGCAACAATCAATACGGCTGATGATCTTTTAAAAGCGGTTTCTGCCGCACGCAGCGCATTATGGCGTTTGGATATTGAGCGGGATGGTGTAATTTACCGTCAGTTTGTGCGCTGATTTGCACGGCAATCCTGTAAATGGCGCGTGCAGGACATTGCACGTGCCACAAGCTTGAATGGCGCATTGCTGTTCATGAAAAGGCTGGTTTGCACAGGCAATCCAGCCTGTTATCATAAGTGAAGCTATGAGTGATTTATTTTCATCTGCACAAGATCCCCTTGCTGATCGTAACCGCCCGCTGGCAGACAGGTTGCGCCCGCGTGAACTGAAAGATGTTACGGGGCAGGAGCATCTGACAGGAGAGCAGGGCATTCTCTCACGCATGATTGCTTCGGGCAGCCTTGGATCCATGATTTTCTGGGGGCCGCCGGGAACAGGCAAGACAACGATAGCCCGCCTGCTTGCAGGGCAGACAGATCTTGCATTTGAGCAGATATCAGCGATTTTCTCCGGCGTGGCTGATCTTAAAAAAGTTTTTGATGCGGCGCGGGCTCGGCGTATGTCTGGTCGCCAAACCCTGCTGTTTGTCGATGAGATACATCGTTTTAACCGTGCGCAGCAGGATAGTTTTCTGCCTGTAATGGAGGACGGAACGGTTATTCTTATTGGTGCAACCACTGAAAATCCGTCCTTTGAGCTCAATGCGGCCTTGTTATCGCGCGCCAGGGTTTTAACCTTCAGACCCCATGATGAGGCGAGCATAGCCACGCTGCTTACCCGTGCGGAAGAGGCGGAATGCAGGCCATTGCCGCTTGATGATGAAGCGCGCGCCAGCCTTGTGCGTATGGCGGATGGCGATGGCCGTGCGGCGCTGACACTGGCTGAAGAAGTGTGGCGTGCTGCAAGGCCGGATGAAGTTTTTACCGCCCTGCAATTACAGGATATCGTGCAGCGCCGTGCGCCGGTTTATGATAAGGGACAGGACGGACATTATAATCTTATATCAGCCTTGCATAAATCTGTGCGCGGTTCTGATCCTGATGCGGCCTTGTATTACTTAAGCCGGATGTTTGATGCGGGAGAGGACCCGCTTTATATCGGCCGGCGGCTGGTGCGCATGGCTGTGGAGGATATCGGCCTTGCCGATCCGCAGGCTCTTATCGTCTGTAATGCGGCCAAAGATGCCTATGATTATCTGGGCTCGCCTGAAGGGGAGCTGGCATTGGCGCAGGCCTGCATCTATCTGGCAACCGCGCCGAAATCCAATGGTGTTTATGTGGCCTACAAGGCTGCCAGACGTGCTGCGAAAGAAAACGGCTCATTATTGCCGCCAAAGCATATTCTCAATGCTCCGACCAAGCTGATGAGGGATGAAGGCTATAATGCCGGCTATCGTTATGACCATGATGAGCCTGATGCTTTTTCCGGACAGGATTATTTTCCGGAAAAAATGGGGCGCCAGCAATATTATGATCCGCCGGAACGCGGCTTTGAGCGGGAAATTCGCAAGCGCCTTGATTATTGGGCAAAATTACGGATTGAACGCAAGCAGAGATAAATAGTATTTAATACAATAAAACCCGGTGGTTAGCCGGGTTTTATCATTTTTAGATTCATGTGGCTTAGGCCGATGCCTTGGCAGGGAAACGGGTGACATTGCTGTGTTCATCAATATCATCTGTCAGCCCGTTTTGCTCGGCAATCAGGCCGCCGGCACGTAACAGCGCAGAGAAGCGCCCGCCCTTGGCAGCCAGTTCATGGAAACTGCCGCTTTCAACAATATGGCCTTTATCCATAAACAGTACCAGATCGGCATTGCGTACCGTGGAAAGACGGTGCGCAATGATAAAGGTGGTGCGGTTGGAGCTCAGATCATCAATGGCTTGTTTGACCATGCCTTCTGTCTCCACATCCAGTGCGGAGGTTGCCTCATCCAGCACCAGAACAGGGGCATTTTTGAGAATGGCGCGGGCAATGGCCAGACGCTGGCGCTCACCGCCTGAAAGCTGGGAGCCGCGCTCACCGGCAATTGTGTCATAGCCTTCACTTTTTGCCAGGATAAAATCATGCGCAGCGGCAGCCTTGGCAGCGGCATGAATCTCTTCATTGCTCGCATCCTGTGCACCGATGCGGATATTATCTTCAATTGAGCGGTTGAACATGCCCGCGTCCTGAAACACGGTTGCCATCGCTTTGCGCAGAGAGGTGCGGCTGACATTGCGCGTATCAATGCCGTCAATCAGAATCTGACCGGCAACCGGATCATAAACACGCTGCAGCAGATTGATCAGTGTGGTTTTGCCCGCACCTGTAGGCCCCACAATTGCTATAGTCTGGCCGGCCTTGGCATGGAAGGAAATATCATAAACCCCCTGACCGGAATTGCGGAATTCATAAGTGACCTTGTCAAATATCACATCTCCCTTCACATCCTGCAAATCCTGTGTGGCATCAGGCTCGTCATGAAGGGCAATCGCATCTTCCATGGTAAAGAACTCTTCAAGCTTGGCGCGGGAAGAGGCGGTTTGATTGACAAAATTGCTGATCTGGTCAAGACGGCCGATCATTAGCTGGGCAAAGCCGATAAAGGTGATAACTTCCCCCACGCGCAACTGCCCCCTGGAAACCAGATAAGCGCCAATCAGCAATACAATAACCATGGAAATTGTTGAGGCCATGCGGTTGAGCCCGCTGGCAAGCGCCCACCAGTTCAGCACCGGACGCTGGGTCTTTTCCAAAATAGTTGCATAATTGCGCAGGGCTGATGCTTCCGCATTGATGCGGTTATAGCTCTGGAGCACAGAAATATTGCTGATTGTATCGCTGATATGTTCAAATACTTTGTGGTGGTGGCGCTCAACGGCTGCCTGACCATCCTTGGTTTTTTGAATAACCAGCTGGCCGATCATCACATAAATAGCACCCAGCACCATCAGCACCAGTGTCAGACGGGCATCCATGCTCAGGGCTGTAGGAATGAGCACTGCCAGCGCCACAAGCGTGGTGAGGTGATTGCGCATAAATTCCAGCCACAACGTGAATAATGTATCCGTAGCGCGAAGCAATGTGTGCAGGGCATTGGATGTGCCGCGCTGCTGGTGCCATGCCAACGGCATGGTGATAAGCCCTTCATAACTTTTGGTAAGAACACCGAGGCGGCGTTTATGTGCCAGCCGGTCAGCACCGCGTGCAACCAGAACAACGGCAATAATGTTAAATACCCCAAGTGCGGCCCACAAGGCGAGTGTTGGGATGATGACGCCTTTTTGTGATATGGCATCAATCACCCGGCCAAAAAGAACCGGTTCAAAAATGGCGATAACGCCAAGCGTAATATTTGCCAGCACAATAAGTGCTGTCGCTGTTCTTTCGGCAGCAAGATATTGCAGGGATCTCCAGTAAACACGCACAATAGACACTGGCCACTCCGGAATAATACTGACTGATTTTATCCGCCAGTCAGATTGCGGTCTGAAATATTGATCTTCAGCGGCAGCAGGAACATGATCCTGATTGCCTCAAACTGCAACAAAATCTGGTGGCTCTAAGTGGCAATTTAAGTGCGAAAATGACCATAAATTACAACAGTTTGTAACTTGTTGTGATAGTTTTGAATAAGTTATTGAAAAAGTTAATTTTTAGCCGCGGTCAGGAAATTTAATGGATTTAAATATTTGGTGAAATAACAGCCTTTTCAAGTAATCAAAGCTGTAAAACTGAAGTCTTTTTCAAGAATTGTAACGGCATGTTTGTGACTGAAACTGCAGAATACAAGTTCAGGAAATGCTGCTTTGGCCGGATAAGTGATGATCTAAAAGTTTCCATTTCGCGATGAAATGTTCTAGGAGCATAACTAACAAACAAAAGGTGAGGCGGCATGCAATTATATGGCCGCGATCATACCTGTGATTTTTAGCGGAATAAACAGAATATGACTGGCGTAGAACTTAAAAAAGTTGAAACAGATGAAGCAGGCATGCGCCTGGACCGCTGGTTCAAGGTGCATTTTCCGGGGCTTGGTTTCGGCCATTTGCAAAAACTGCTGCGCTCGGGGCAAATTCGTGTGGATGGCGGGCGCGCCAGGGCAGATAGCCGCCTGCAGGCGGGGCAGGCTGTGCGTATTCCGCCTTTGGGTCTCGGGCAGGACAAGGATGAGATTGCACCTTTAACCGGGAAAACCATACGCGACCGCCATGATGGTGATGTTCTCAAAAAAATGCTGATTTTTGAGAATGAAAAAGTTTATGTATTCAACAAGCCATCCGGTCTTGCCGTGCAGGGCGGATCCGGCGTGGTGCGCAGCGTTGATTCGATGCTGGAGGCCTGGCGCAATAAAAAAGGCGAAAAGCCGCGTCTGGTGCATCGTCTTGATCGTGATACATCGGGTGTTCTGGTGGTGGCCAAAACCCGTGGCGCCGCGCAGGCGCTGACCAAGGCTTTTCGTGAGCGTGATACCAAGAAAACCTATTGGGCATTGGTAAAAGGCGTGCCGCGCAAACGCGAGAATAAGATTTCCACATGGCTGGTTAAGGAAAACACGCCTGATGGCGACCGTATGCGGGTTTGCCAGCATGGCGAGCCGGATTCTGATCATGCAGTGTCATTTTATCGCGTGGTGGAAACCGCAGGGCAAAATTTGGCATGGCTGGAGATGGAGCCCTATACCGGACGCACCCATCAATTGCGCGTTCATGCGCTGCATCTGGGGCATCCGATTATTGGTGATCCCAAATATTTTGAGGCAGATATTAACTGGAGTTTTCCGGGGGGGATTCAGAACCGTCTGCATCTTCATGCGCGGCGTATTCGCATTCCTAATCCGGGCGGCGGCGTGATTGATGTGGTAGCGCCCTTGCCGCCGCATATGGTGCAATCGTGGAATCTGCTCGGTTTTGATGAGGATACAGAGCAGGATTGAGCAGCGTAATAATCCGGCAAAAGACTTGAAAATAAAGCCTGAATATGGTGGCCGGGGTGAGACGGGGCGGGAATGAAATGAGCCGGGCAAGCGGAGAAATTGCAACAAGCACTGCAGCTCAATCCGGAACTGGGGGAGTGATAACAGGCTATGAGCGCCGCGCTACCATAGATGCAGCGGGTGTGGCGTTGATGCTGTTTATTTGTATCAGCTGGGGGATGAATCAGGTTGCCATTAAGATTGGCAATCAGGGTTTTAACCCGATGTATATGGCGGCAGCACGCGCGTTGACGGGCGGAATACTGGTATTTCTTTGGTGCCGGTTACGCGGCATTGCCCTGTTTGAAAAAGACCGGACATTGATCCCGGGGCTGGTTATTGGCCTGTTATTCGGGCTGGAATTTGTGCTGATTTTTGCCGGTCTGGATTTTACCAGTGCGGGGCGCTCCACTTTGATGATGAATACAATGCCTTTCTGGGTGGCGATTGGTGCGCATTTTCTGCTGGGGGAGCGGATGCGGGTGCTGACTGTGGCCGGTATGATTGTGGCCTTTTGCGGTGTGGTGCTGGTGCTTTCCGATGAATTATCAATGCCGGGGGAATATGCAATTTATGGCGATATTCTCTGCCTTGTTTCCAGTGTTTTCTGGGCGGCAACCACATTGGTGATTAAAAAAACCACATTGAGCGATGCCGCGCCGGAAAAGACCTTGCTCTATCAATTGCTGGTGGCAGCTATTGTGCCGCTGCCATTTGCGCCGGTTCTTGGCGATGCGGTGCGTGATCCGACTATGATAACTTATGCGGCTTTTATATTTCAGGCGGCATTTATCGTTGCTTTTACCTATCCGCTATGGTTCTGGATGATCCGGCGTTATCCGGCCTCGGCATTGTCGAATTTTGCGCTGTTGATACCTGCATTTGGCGTTATGCTGAGCGGTTTGGTGCTGGGGGAACCGATGAGCTGGAAATTATTTGCAGCTCTTGGTCTGATTGCCGGCGGCTTGTTTATTGCCAATTATGCGCAGCGGGTTGCGGTGCGAAAAGCGACCCTGCAATTTGATGAGCATCATGCCGAACGAAGATAAGCAAGGCAGAAATGAGTAAAATGAAACTGGTGCTGTTTGATTGTGACGGAACATTGGTGGATAGCGGCAGGCTTATTCACCGTTGCATGGCAGAGACTTTTGCCAAGGCCGGTTTGCCGGTGCCTGGTCTGAGTGCAACGCAGGAGATAATCGGCCTCACTCTTAATGTGGCAATCTCGCAGCTTTCCGGTATTGCGATGGGAGATGAGGTTGAACATCTGACTGAGCAATATAAAAAACAATTCACATTGATCAGACAGGAGGCAGATTTTGACGAGCCCTTGTTTGAGGGAATTGCGGCATTGATTGATGCGCTTGCAGGGCGCGATAATATTCTTCTGGGCATGGTGACCGGCAAATCACGCCGCGGTGTGCGCTCTGTTATGGAGCGCCATGGTTTTGAGCGGTTTTTTCATGTATCGCGTTGTGCTGATGATTGTCCGTCCAAGCCGCATCCGGCCATGGTGCTGGAATGTTGTTATGAAACCGGTTGCGATGCGGCGCAGACATTTGTAATTGGGGATACCACATATGATATGATGATGGCTGGCAGCGCAAAGGCCACCGCCATTGGTGTGAATTGGGGGTATCACAAGCCGGAGCGCCTGAGCGAGGCGGGGGCGGTTGCTATTCTGCAGCATCCGTCAGATCTTCTGGCGCAGCTTGCCCGCTGAATGCAAATTTTCATCCTTTAATATATCAGGAAATTTTATGCGCAATATTCTTGAAGACATCGAACAGGCACGGCTTGATCATGAGGCAATGTTGTCTGATCCGGATCCGGTGATCAGGGCGCAAAAGCAAATGCAAACGCCGTTGCCGAAGCGGTTTTACGAAAATGTTTCAGTGGACGCCTATGAGGAAGGCGGCTTTGCCGTTTTGCTTGATGGCAAGCTGGTTAATACGCCATTGCGCAATAAATTGGTGCTGCCGAGTGAAGCAGCGGCAAAAATTGTGGCAGAAGAGTTTGCTCGTCAGCAGACGCATATTGACCCTGCCGATATGCCGGCGACACGTCTGGTTAATACGGCAATTGATGGCGTTGCAGCGGAGACGCAGGCGGTTTGGGAGGAAATTTTGCGTTTTGCGGGCACGGATTTGCTTTGTTATCGTGCTGAAAGCCCTAAGGAACTGGCGCAACGCCAGCGGGAAAGCTGGGATCCGCTGCTTGATTGGGCGGCATCGCTTGGTGCGCATTTTGAGGTGACGGAAGGGCTGATGCATGTGGCGCAGCCCCGTGAGGCGCTGGCAGCCTTTGGCGCGCATCTGCGCCTGATCTGTGATCCGCTGGCGCTGGCAGCATTGCATGTTATGACCACATTATGCGGCTCTGCAATCATTGGTCTGGCGCTTTTTAAAGGTGAGATTGATGTGGAGACAGCCTGGAAAATTGCCCATGTGGATGAAGACTGGACAATTGAACACTGGGGAGAGGATGAAGAGGCAAAGGCACGCCGCCTGTGGCGTGAGCGTGAAATACGCGCTGCTGATGCGCTGGTGAAAGCCCTGTAAAACCTGATCAGAATATGTTGAAAAAAGCCGCATCAGGCAGTTCTGATGCGGCTTTTTATTTCTTAAAATATAAATAATTCAATATGTTGTGATGATTTATTGTCTTTTTGATTCAATTATTTTTTAAGGTGCATAACCCCCCCCAAAGGTTGGATCGGAGTCCAGCTTTTGGGGGAAGGTTCAGAAGCGGTTTTTTATTTCGGGAGGTTGTATCAGCAAGAATAATACATATCAAATTCAACCGGATGTGGCGCCATTTCAAAACGCATCACTTCCTGCATCTTCAGTTCAATAAAGCTGTCGATCTGATCATCACTGAAGACATCGCCTGCCTTGAGGAAGGCGCGGTCTTTGTCGAGATTATGCAGAGCCTCACGCAGCGAGCCGCTGACAGTCGGGATTTTTTTCAATTCCTTGGCTGGCAGATCATAAAGATCCTTATCCATAGCCTGACCCGGATGGATTTTATTTTTGATACCATCAAGGCCGGCCATCAGTATGGCGGCAAAACAAAAATAAGGATTTGCAGTAGGATCAGGGAAGCGAACTTCCAGACGCTTGGCCTTTGGTGAATTGCCGAGAGGAATACGGCAGGAAGCCGAGCGGTTGCGAGCCGAATAGGCCAGCAAAACAGGCGCCTCATAACCGGGAACCAGGCGCTTGTAGGAATTGGTTGACGGATTGGTAAAGGCATTGAGCGCCTTGGCATGCTTAATAATGCCGCCGATGAAATAGAGGCAGGTTTCTGACAGGCCGGCATATTCATTGCCGGCAAAAGTCGGCTTGCCGTCTTTCCAGATGGAAATATGAACATGCATACCTGAACCATTATCGCCAAAAATCGGCTTTGGCATAAAGGTTGCGGTTTTGCCATAGGCATTGGCAGTCTGATGCACGACATATTTGAACAGCTGCATCTTATCGGCATTGGCAACAAGCGTGTCAAATTTCACACCAAGCTCATGCTGGGCAGCCGCCACTTCATGGTGGTGCTTTTCAACCGTTACGCCCATTTCTGATAAAACGGTGAGCATTTCCGAGCGCATATCCTGACAGCTGTCAATAGGCGGTACAGGGAAATAACCACCCTTTACACGCGGGCGGTGCCCCATATTGCCGGCTTCATAATCCGTATCGTCATTGGATGGCAATTCACTGGAATCCAGCTTGAAGCCTGAATTATAGGGGTCGTTTTTATATTTTACATCGTCAAAGACAAAGAATTCAGCTTCAGGACCGATATAAACAGTATCACCAATGCCGAGAGCTTTAACATAGGCTTCCGCTTTTTTGGCGGTGCTGCGCGGGTCGCGGTTATAGGCCTCACCGGTTACCGGATCAAGAATATCGCACAGCAAAACCAGTGTGGAAGCGGCAAAGAACGGATCCATATGGGCAGAAGCAGGATCCGGCATCAGCACCATGTCGGATTCATTAATGGCTTTCCAGCCGCCAATGGATGAGCCGTCAAACATAACGCCGTCAACGAACATATCTTCGTCCACAACACCCACATCCATGGTAACATGGTGCAGCTTGCCTTTGGGATCTGTAAAGCGCAGATCAACGAATTTGACATCATTGTCGGAAATCAGTTTCAAAATGTCATGGGCGGTTGTCATGATATGTTCCTGTTATATGACAAAAAATACTTCAGAGCCGGTTCAGGCTCAGATGGCATCCGGTCCGGTTTCACCGGTACGAATGCGAATGACTTCTTCAATATGTGAGATAAAGATTTTGCCGTCACCAATACGGCCGGTTTGCGCGGCCTTGCGGATTGCTTCCACAGCGGCATCGGCGGCATCATCTGTAACCACGACCTCAATTTTTACTTTAGGCAGAAAATCCACGACATATTCAGCCCCGCGATAAAGTTCCGTATGGCCTTTTTGCCGCCCGAAGCCCTTGGCTTCCAATACTGTAATACCTTGCAGGCCGACGTCCTGAAGGGCTTCTTTCACTTCATCAAGTTTGAAAGGCTTAATGACAGCTTCGATTTTTTTCATCAGAATTCGGCCTCCGTTTATCATGATCGGGGTCTTATAACCGGTGTGCTCCCGGTGGGCCCCTTGCAAGCTTTTGCAAATATACAAGCATAAATCATGCCAAAAGCGCCGAAATCTGTAAAAGAATGGAAAAATTTTATGCTTTTTTACCGGGTGAAATTTTATTCCAAATTTGCTTTTTCATAAAATATTGATTTTGCTGATTTATTTAAAATTTATGAATTGTGCTGTTTCAATAATCCTGCATTTTACAGGGCGGCCATTACAGAGATAGATATGTGAAAGCGTATTTTTGCAGGCAGCAGGCAGATATCATTTTTGAAAAAAGAGTATGGCTGCTCAATAAATAGACTATTTGCCTAAAAAATAGGCATTTGCCTGTGAGTTGTGATGGGAATGCAGGATTATATCAAGCTGGAGGCAGGCTATGGAATTGCTGACACCGCAGGAAATGGCACAGGCAGACAAATTGACAATTGCCAGAGGGCTTGGCGGCTATCAGTTGATGATGCAGGCCGGTGCGGCAGTTTGTCAGCAAATTTTGCATATCTGGCCACAGCATGGCAGGGTGGCGGTTTTGTGCGGCACCGGAAATAATGGCGGTGATGGTTATGTGATTGCGCGGCTTTTAAAAATGGCCGGACGTGATATCTGTTGTTTTGCGGTTGCCACTCCGCAAGGCGGCACGGATGCTGCGCAGGCATTTGCAGATTATCAGGCGGTGCAGGGGGAAACGGAGCCGCTTGAAAATTTTGAAACTGCAGGCTTTGAGCTGATTGTTGATGCTTTGCTGGGCGCAGGCCTGAGCCGGCCGGTTGACGGGAAAATTGCAGCCTGTATCGCCAAGGTTAATCAATCCGGCCTTGCTGTCTGTGCGGTGGATCTGCCAAGCGGGGTTAACGGGCAAAACGGGCAGGTGGCAGGGGTTGCACTTAAGGCGCAGCATACGGTTACATTTTTTCGTAAAAAGCCCGGTCATTTGCTGTTGCCCGGCAGGCAATATTGCGGGCAGGTCAGCCTGTGCGATATCGGTATTTCACCGGAGGTTCTGGCGCAAATTCAGCCTGTTCTTTATGAGAACAAGCCTGATTTATGGCGCAGGCATCTGCCTGTGGCCAGTGTTGAAACGCATAAATTCCGACGTGGGCATGTGGCTGTGTTTTCCGGCGGAATGGCTGCAACCGGCGCGGCGCGGCTGAGTGCTGCAGCCGCTGCCCGTAGCGGTGCCGGATTGGTGACGGTTCTGGCGCCTGCGGATGCTTTGCCGGTTCATGCCGCGCATTTGACAAGTATTATGCTGGCACCTTGCGGAACTGATGAGCAAGTGCAGGCGTTTATAGCCGCCAGAAAAATCAATGTGGCTGTGCTGGGCTCTGCCTTTGGTGATTTTGCACGGGCAAGAGAGCTTGCCGGTACTGTGCTGGGCGCTGACAAAACGGGGCTGAAGATGTTGGTGCTCGATGCTGATGCCCTGACGGCCTTTAAAGACGAACCGCAAGATTTATTCAACGCTGTGGCAGGCGCTGCCTGTCAGGTGGTTTTGACACCGCATGAGGGCGAGTTTCAGCGCTTGTTTGATGCGCTGGTTAAAACCACAAGAGGCAAGGTTGAAGTGGCGCGCGAGGCTGCACGGCGCAGCCATTGCATTGTGGTTTATAAGGGGGCGGATACGGTGATTGCCGCACCTGATGGCCGGACAGCGATAAACAGCAACGGCAATTCTCTTTTGGCAACAGCCGGCTCGGGCGATGTTTTGAGTGGTATTATTGCAGGCCTTGCAGCGCAGGGAATGCCTGGTTTTGAAGCCGCCTGTGCAGCCGTGTGGATGCATGGCGAAGTGGCAGAATATTACGCAGAGCAGGCACCGGCCGGTATGATTGCTGAAGATATGCCGGAATTGCTGCCACAGGTTTGGAAAAGGCTGAAAGGCTGAAATATTGAGAGGGGCGCATATCGGTGCCCAAAAGCGTTTTTTGGGCACGGACTGTTTCCGTTCAAAAACGCACTAGCCAAAGACAGTTCGGGGACAGAAGCGGTTTCGGCATTTTATTTTTTACCGGAACCGCTCCTGCACTCTTGTAAACTTATTCTGCGGCGATGGTTTTACCGTCAGGGCGGCGCTCCAGAAGTTCCTTGAGGAACCGGCCGGTATAGGAGCGCGGCTCAGCAACAATATCCTCCGGACGGCCGGAGGCCACAATCTCGCCGCCGCCATCACCCCCCTCAGGGCCAAGATCAATAATCCAGTCTGCCGTTTTAATAACTTCAAGATTATGCTCAATCACGGCAACAGTGTTGCCCTGATCAACCAGTTCATGCAGCACTTCCAGCAATTTGGCCACATCATGAAAATGCAGGCCGGTTGTCGGCTCATCAAGAATATATAATGTTTTTCCGGTTGCGCGGCGTGAAAGTTCTTTGGCCAGTTTAACACGCTGAGCCTCACCTCCGGAGAGCGTTGTGGCCTGCTGGCCGATTTTGATATAGCCAAGGCCAACGCGGTTGAGTGTTTCCATCTTATCGCGGATGCTCGGCACAGCAGAGAAAAACTCCACGCCTTCTTCAACCGTCATATCAAGAACATCAGCAATGCTCTTGCCTTTAAACAAAACTTCCAGAGTTTCACGATTATAGCGTTTGCCATTACAGACATCACAGGTAACGTAAACATCTGGCAGAAAGTGCATTTCAATCTTGATGACGCCATCCCCCTGACAGGCCTCACAGCGCCCGCCCTTGACATTGAAGGAAAAACGCCCCGGCTGATAGCCGCGCGCTTTTGCTTCCGGCAGGCCGGCAAACCAGTCGCGGATTGGCGTGAAGGCGCCGGTATAGGTTGCCGGATTGGAGCGCGGTGTGCGGCCAATAGGGGACTGGTCAATATCAATCACCTTATCAAGCAGTTCCAGCCCTTCAATGCGGTCATGCTCTGCCGGATGCTCGCGTGAGCCCATAATTTTGCGGGAAGCGGCCTTGAACAGGGTTTCAATCAAAAATGTGGATTTGCCGCCACCGGATACGCCGGTTACCGCTGTGAATGTGCCAAGCGGAATTTCACCGGTGACATTTTTCAGGTTATTGGCACGTGCGCCGACAACCTTGATGCGTTTGGATTTGCTGATCTTGCGCCGCTCTGCCGGCACCATGACCTGCATTGCGCCGGAGAGATATTTGCCGGTCAGCGAGTTTGCATTCTTCATAATCTCTGCCGGCTTGCCTTGCGCAATAACACGCCCGCCATGAATACCCGCTGCAGGGCCGATATCCACAACGTGATCGGCGGTGAGAATGGCATCTTCATCATGCTCAACCACAATCACGGTATTGCCGAGATCGCGCAAATGGCGCAGTGTATCAAGCAGGCGGGCATTATCGCGCTGATGCAGGCCAATGGATGGCTCATCCAGCACATAGAGCACGCCGGTGAGGCCGGAGCCGATCTGCGAAGCCAGACGGATGCGCTGGCTTTCTCCGCCTGAAAGCGTGCCGGAATTGCGCGACAGTGACAGATAATCAAGCCCCACATCATTGAGAAAACGCAAACGCTCACGGATTTCTTTCAAAATACGTGCGGCAATTTCATTCTGTTTCTCACTGAATTGCCGGTCAATAGTGCTGAACCATTGATCAGCATTGCGGATCGACATTTCTGTAAGCTGGCCGATATGCATGCCGCCAACCTTGACGGCCAGAGCTTCCGGTTTCAGGCGATAGCCGGCGCAGGCCGGGCAGGGCGTAGATGACATATAGCGCTCAATCTCTTCACGCGACCAGTTGGAATCGGTCTCCTTCCAGCGGCGCTGCAGATTGGGGATAACGCCTTCAAAAGCTTTGGTCGTTTCATAAGAACGCGTGCCATCCTTATAAATAAAGGTGATCTCTTTGCCTTTGGTGCCGTGCAAAACGGCTTGTTTGGCCTCAGGGCTCAGATCCTGCCATTGATCGGTGAGTTTGAAACCATAGGCTTTGCCTAATGCTTCCAGCGTTTGATTGTAATAGGGGGACGAGGATTTTGCCCAAGGCGCAATTGCGCCATCTTTTATGCGCAGGCTCTCATCGGGCACGATGAGGTTGGGATCAATTGCCTGCTGGGCGCCAAGGCCATCACAGGCAGGGCAGGCTCCAAACGGATTGTTGAAGGAAAACAGGCGCGGCTCAATCTCGGCAATGGTGAAGCCGGAGACAGGGCAGGCAAATTTCTCCGAAAACAAAACCCGTTCATGGGTGTCATTCTTCGATTTATTGGCGCTGTCGGCCGCGGTTTCTTCAGGCGGCAGCGGTTTATCGGCGAATTCGGCAATGGCCAGCCCTTCCGCCAGTTGCAGGCAGGTCTCCAGACTGTCGGCAAGGCGGGAAGCGAGATCGGCGCGCACAACCACGCGATCAACCACCACATCAATATCGTGCTTGTATTTTTTATCCAATGCCGGCGCATCGGCTATTTCGTAGAAAACACCGTCGATTTTAACGCGCTGGAAGCCTTTTTTCTGTAATTCTGCCAGTTCCTTGCGATATTCTCCCTTACGGCCGCGCACAATGGGCGCCATAATATAAAGGCGCGTACCTTCCTCAAAAGCCATGATACGATCAACCATCTGGCTGACTGTCTGGCTCTCGATCGGCAAACCGGTGGCCGGTGAATAAGGCACACCAACACGGGCATAGAGCAGGCGCAAATAGTCGTAAATTTCTGTGACTGTGCCCACTGTGGAGCGCGGATTGCGGCTTGTGGTTTTCTGCTCAATGGAAATTGCAGGAGACAGGCCGTCAATCTGATCAACATCGGGCTTTTGCATCATTTCCAGAAACTGGCGGGCATAGGCTGAAAGGCTTTCAACATAGCGGCGCTGCCCTTCTGCATAAATTGTATCAAATGCCAGCGAGGATTTGCCGGAGCCGGATAATCCGGTCATGACAATTAATTGATCACGCGGCAGGTCGATATCGATATTTTTCAGATTATGTTCACGGGCGCCGCGAATGGAAATATATTTTTGATCGCTCATCAGATCGTGCCTGCAGTTGGTGCAAAACTGAATTCATACGCATCCTTTGTCAGGAATGCACAAAATTTCAAACAGTGCTGGCTTTGATGATTTTTAACGTTTCAAACACCATCACACAAATTTATAAGACTTATAGAACAAAATACGAACAATAGTCCAGCAGGATTTTATGTAATTTTACGCCTCATATTTTGGTGGCAGCCGCTGTAAAAGGGGGCTGTAATATAATGTGAAAACCTGTGAGTTGACGAAGGGGCAGGACAGGCGCACACTGAACCTGTCTTCAGCAAAAGCGGAGGATTTGGCGAAAGCCACCGGCTGAAGATGGGTGAAAGCCCACAGGAGCTTGCACTGTTCCGCGAAACAGGAGGAATAGAAGGATGAGTCCGCCTGACCAGAAATGACGGTATTGCACCGTCGAAAATTCATGTTTTTTCTGAAACTGCCGGTTTTTCATAAAACTGTCTGAAAAGATGGTTTTGGGAAAATATTCAATGATGGATTTTACATATCCGCCCTGTCAGGGTGAGGGATGTAAGGTTTGGGTTTGTCAGGCTTAAATGTTTCGGAGTCTATAGCTGAATGCTATATCTGCGGTCCGGAACGCGCTGTTACAAATGAAAGTTGACGTGTGGTTTTATTGAAAAAACAACAATTTAACTTTTCTGCAGATTTTCTGCCATTGCGGCGGATTTCTGAAAGCTTGCCGGCGAATGACTACCGGCAAAATGGGATGAACCCCAATCCAAAGCCCTGCGCGCCAGAATAAGTGAGCGGCAGGGCATTTTTTTGCCGGCTGTTGCGGGTTTTGGACAAAAATATCGTGGCGGGGCAATTTGTCTGATTATTTCCCCCGATCTGCCTCTTGATTAACCTCGCTGGTTAACTTCAACAGCTGTGTTTTTCTGCTTCATCTCCATGTCGTATAATCTGCGTAAAGTTGATGAAATGGTTTTTATGCGGGCGGGGGCAGATTGTCGCTTGGCACCTTCCTTATTGCGAACATGGGCAGTTCGCTTTATGCGATGCTGTAAAGGCGTTAATGCAGCACGATTGAGATATTTATGAATCTTCACAACAAAAATTTGAGCGATTTGCCGGATACAGCTTTGCAGGAGCATATGGCTGCGTCCGGAGTATCTGCGCCGGCTGATGAGCCGGTTGATTATGCAACAGCACCGGACAGTGACGGGAATAATGATGGCTGCCATCCGTTGTTTCGCAATGTGCTGTCTTCTGTCGGGTTTAACAAGCTGCGCAAGCGTCTGCTGCGCCAGACCCGTCAGGCTCTGGATGATTTTGCCATGGTGTGCCCGGGTGATCGCTGGCTGGTGGCACTGTCTGGCGGCAAGGATTCTTACGGGCTGCTGGCTCTGCTGCTGGATCTGAAATGGCGCGGTTTATTGCCGGTTGATCTTATCGCCTGTAATCTTGATCAGGGGCAGCCTGGTTTTCCAAAACATATTTTGCCGGATTATCTGACCAAAAACCAGATTGCACATCGCATTGAGTATCAGGATACTTATTCCATTGTGACGGATAAAGTGCCTGAAACCCAGACCTATTGCGCCTTATGTTCGCGTTTGCGCCGCGGCAATCTTTATCGTGTTGCCCGTGAGGAAGGGTGTTCGGCACTGGTGCTTGGCCATCATCGTGAAGATATTCTGGAAACCTTTTTTATGAATTTGTTTCATGGCGGGCGTCTGGCCTCCATGCCGCCTAAATTGCTGAATGATGAGGGCGATTTGCTGGTGTTGCGCCCGCTGGCCTATGCGGCAGAGGATGATCTGGCAAAATTTGCGGCTGCGATGGATTTCCCGATCATTCCCTGCAATTTGTGCGGCAGTCAGGATGGTTTGCAGCGCAATATGATGAAGGCCATGCTGAATGATATTGAAAAACGCATGCCTGGCCGCAAGGATACGATGATCCGCGCATTAACCAATGTGCGCCCCAGCCATTTGCTGGATCGCAAGATTTTTGATTTTGCCTCATTGCTGGCACCGGAGCAGCCTATTCTTGAAAAATAACGGAAGCTGATATGTTTGATCGTCAGGAAATTAACTGGCTGGCTGATTTGCTTGCCGCAACCGCTGATGCGGAAATTCTGCCGCGTTTTCGCCGGCTGGACAGTCATGATATTCGCCGGAAAACTTCAGCGGCCGATCTGGTGACCGAGGCCGATATACACTCAGAAAAGATGATTACGGCTGCGTTGCGGGCGCGTTTTGCCAATGCGATGATTGTGGGGGAAGAGGCTTGCAGTGATAATCCGGCCTTGCTTGAAGGCCTTGGCTCTGCCGAGCTGGCTTTCACCATTGATCCGGTGGATGGCACATTCAATTTTGCATCCGGTGTGCCATTGTTCGGTGTCATGCTTTCGGTAAATATTAAAGGCGAGACGATTGCCGGTATTATCTATGATCCGATGGGGCGTGACTGGCTGATTGGCGTGAAAAGTGCGGGTGCCTATATCCGCCGCGCGGATGGCAGCGAACAAAAAGTGCAGGTTGCCAAGGCGCCGCCGCTTAAAGAAATGACGGGTTGTGTATCCTGGCAATATTTGCCGGAGCCTGACCGCACATTGGTGGCTGGTAATCAGGCCAGATTTCTCTCACATCTTGGTTATCGCTGTGCGGCGCATGAATATCGGGTGATAGCCACTGGGTGTGCGCATTTTGCTGTTTATAACAAGTTGATGCCGTGGGATCATTTGCCGGGCAATCTCATTCATCAGGAGGCGGGCGGCTATACTGCCAGGCTTGATGGCAGCGCCTATAGGCCGGGTCATGTTGATGGTGGTTTGATTGTTGCCCCTGATAAGGCAAGCTGGCAGGCTATCAAGCAGGCGCTGTGGCAAAAATAACAAGAGCCCGCCATAGATTGGCGGGCTTTATTTGTTTTATTTTTCAATCGTATGCTGTGGCGAGGCGGAAACTGTGCGGAATAATTTTCCCTGTTCGGCAATCAGCACAAAGACCATGGCAATTGCCCCGACGCTGAAATAACCAAGCGCCATCGGAATTGTTGTGCCGTTGAAGGACTGGCCGATGAGCATACCGATGGTGGTGCCGATAAGGGATTGCACAAAACCCAGTACAGAAGAGGCCGTGCCTGCCACTTGCCCCAGCGGCTCCATGGCCAGAGCGTTAAAATTGCCGCCTATCGAGCCAAAGCAGAACATGATCAATGCAAAAATCACGATATAAAGCGGGAAGGGCACCGGCCCCTGAAAGGCCACAGATAATACAAAGAGCAAAAAGCTGAGCGTGATAAAGGTAATCAGCAGGACTTGTGAGATACGGCGCATGCCAAACCGGCCGACCATGCGTGAATTAAGGAAAGAAGACAGCGCCATAAAGGCTGCCACTGCAGCAAATGCCACAGGAAAACCACGCCCCAGATCATAAATGCCGACATAGATCTGCTGGGCGGAATTGATAAATCCGAACAGCGAGCCAAGCATGAAAGAGGCTGCCAGCGTGTAGCAAAAGGCAATGCGATTACCAAGCACAATGCGAAAACCGCTGATGACAGATTTTGCCGTGAAAGGACGGCGATATTCTGCCGCCAAAGTTTCAGGCAGGCGCAAATAGGCCCAAAGGCCGATTGTGCAGGCAAAAAGCGCCATGAAACCGAAAATCATATGCCATTCGGCAAAAACCATAATCAGCTCACCGGTGGCAGGGGCAATGACCGGAACAATCATGAAGACCATCATGGCAAGCGACATGATCTCGGCCATTGCACGGCCGGAATAACGGTCACGGACAATGGAAACGGTCATCACGCGGGTGGCTGCGGCTCCGATACCCTGCAAAAAGCGCAGCACGAGCAACATGCTGAAATCAGGTATCCACATACAGGCCAATGATGTGAGAACATAAATGCCAACGCCGATCAGCAAGGGTTTTTTGCGTCCGAACCGGTCGCTGACCGGGCCGTAAAACAGCTGCGAAACTGAAAAACCAAACAAGTAAACGGAAATGACATATTGGTGGTGGTTGGCTGTCATTACCCCAAGGGTTGAGCCTATCTCGGCTAAAGCGGGCAACATAATATCAATTGCCAGCGCATTGATGGCCATCAATGCGGCAATAAGGGCAATAAATTCTGTGCGGGATAATTTAAACCCGTCTGAAGGCAGATTGCCGGATGAGGGCATAACGCCCGATAAGGGTTCACTTTTCATCTATTATCAAACCTCGTCCGGATGATTTGAACCGGATCAGAAAAATCAATGTACAGATCAGGAGGCACAGCAAACAAGCAATCATTGCTGCCTTGCCAGTCATGGTCTATCAGGTTGATCAAACCTGAATGTGAATTGGTCCGGATCGCGCAGTTTTGCAAAGTTTGCGCTGTCTCCGGTTTGCAGGATTTTGCATAGAGCGGTCTCAGGTTGAGGTAGCAACACTGTACCGCTCCGGGCATTTGTCTTGTCCGCATTCTGTGTCACTAAAACTGCTCAACAGTTTTGTCGCAAAATGCTCCGGCCGCTTATGCCATATTTCGGCGAAAACCATGTATCATATGAATACAGGCTATCCGCAATTTATGCCCGGGATTTCAGGAGTTATATTTATCAGCCAACAAAATATGCGGCCTTATGCCAAGGCAATGCCGCTGATAAATATTGTTTGAAAAACTGGCAGATTGTCAGAATGTTTCGTTTTTGTGCTGTTTGTTCAACACAGGATAAAACGAAGCAGTTCTGTATCCTGATATCTGTACCATATATAGATTCATTAAGATGACAATCTTGCCGGAATGATAATTTTTAATTTAAAATTTTAAATATAAAAAAACGGCAGCTGTACTGCCGTTTTTAAAATATCACAATTTCGTGATAGCGCGAAATAGCCGTTACAATTTGCGCTGATGCTCTCTCATCACAGGCTTTGCGTTTTAGCTGCCTGCAAAATTTTGGCCATAGAGCCTGCCTGAGACAATTCCCTTTTGCCAAAGATTATATCAGGCTGCTTTGGTGGCAATGCCTTTTTCTGCAAAAAGAGCCTGCAATTCACCGGCCTGGAACATCTCGCGCACAATATCGCAACCGCCGATAAATTCACCCTTTACATAGAGCTGGGGAATGGTTGGCCAGTTGGAATATTCCTTGATACCCTGACGCATTTCATCAGAAGCCAGAACATTGATGCCCTTATAATCAACGCCGATATAATCCAGCACCTGCACAACCTGACCGGAAAAACCGCATTGCGGAAAATCCGGAGTGCCTTTCATAAAAAGCACAACATCGTTGTTTTTAACTTCATTATCAATAAGGGCGCTGATGCCGCTCATGGAAGGATCCTTTCATTGCCGGCGGGACAAGTTCCGCCAGAGTTAGGCATTAAATTGAATTTCTGCGCAGCTAATAAACGAAACTGCAATCATGTTCCAGAATGCGCATTGCCGCAGATTTATTGTGCGGCTCGGGCAGAGTAATACTGCCGGAGCCGGCTATTTAAATTTCGGCTTATTCCGGTGCGCGGGTTTGCAGGGCAAGGGCGTGCAGAACTCCGCCCATATTGCCGCCCAGCGCGTCATAAACCATTTGATGCTGCTGCACGCGGGTTTTGCCGCGGAAGGCTTCCGCAACGACTTCGGCAGCGTAATGATCACCGTCTCCGGCAAGGTCGCGGATGCTGACAACAGCGCCGGGAATGCCTGCCTTGATCATGTCTTCAATATCACCAGGTGCCATAGCCATATTAAAATCCTCCGAGAGCATTTTTTCTGATTAGATTTATAAATACCCTTTAATTTCCGTTTGTTCAAAACGGCTGTTTTTACCGAGTATTATTTAAGTTGGAGCCTGCGCCTAGGTGTTTCAAGGCGCAGGCTCATTTATTCGCCGGTATTGAGAACCGGTATTATGATTTGCCGTTCATATAGTCAGGGAACCATGATTCATAGGCCTGATGCAACTCTTCAACAGGCAGGGCTCTGGCATTGCCCAGAATAACCGCCTTGCCGCCGGTACGGCCAATAAGCGGGACAGAGACCCCTGCTTTTTCAGCGCGTGCCTGCACTTGTGCCAGATTGGCCTGTGTTACCGTGAGCACATAGCGCCCCTGATCCTCACCAAAGAAAGTGAGAACAGGACTATGTGCCGCAGGCTGGCTGATGGTTGCGCCCATGCCGCCCTTGATTGCCATTTCAGCAACCGCCTGTGCCAGACCGCCTGATGAGCAATCGTGGACGGCGGTCACAAGGCCGTCTTCAATCAGGCCGCGCACAAAATCACCGGTTGCTTTTTCATGCGCCAGATCAACATGCGGGGCAGGGCCGTCAATGCGGTTGTGGATGTCGCGCATATAGGCGGATTGGGCAATATGCGTGCCCCAGCCTTCCGGCGCGCCGGCAAGCAGAATGGCTTCTCCCTCTGCGGCAAAGGCAATGCGCGCCATTTTCGCCCAGTCCCTGATCAGGCCGACACCGCCAATGGTTGGTGTTGGCAGAATAGCCCGACCATTGGTTTCGTTATAGAGCGAGACATTGCCGGAGACGATCGGAAATTCCAGTATACGGCAGGCTTCGCCAATTCCCTTAATGGCATGAACAAGCTGGCTCATGATTTCAGGCCGTTCAGGATTACCGAAATTGAGATTATCGGTTGAGGCAAGCGGCGTGGCACCGGTTGCGGTGAGGTTGCGCCAGCATTCGGCCACAGCCTGTTTGCCGCCCTCATAAGGATCAGCTTCCACATAGCGCGGCGTTACATCCGAGGAAAAAGCAAGCGCCTTGGTCTCATGGCCGTCAACACGGATGACACCGGCATCGCCGCCCGGCAATTGCAGGGAATTTCCCTGAATCAGCGTATCATATTGTTCATAGACCCAGCGGCGGGAAGAGCCATTGGCAGAATTGAGCAGGCTGATCAGGCTGTCTGCAATATCGGCTTGCGGAATATCATCTGCCGCAAGCGGCTTTGGTGCAACAGCCGGCGTCCACGGGCGGTCATATTCCGGCGCTTCATCGCCAAGCTCCTTGATTGGCAGATCAGCAACTTGTTCCCCCTGATGGAATACACGGAAGCGCAGATCATCGGTGGTTTTGCCGACAATGGCAAAGTCCAGCCCCCATTTTCTGAAAATTGCCTTGGCCTCATCCTCTTGTTCAGGGCGCAGTACCATCAGCATGCGTTCCTGACTTTCCGAGAGCATCATTTCATAGGCTGACATATGCTCTTCGCGCACCGGCACGGTGTCGAGGTTCAGTTCAATACCGAGATCGCCTTTGGCCCCCATTTCAACCGCGGAGCAGGTAAGCCCGGCTGCTCCCATATCCTGAATGGCGATAACAGCGCCGGAAGCCATAAGTTCAAGGCAGGCTTCCAGAAGGCATTTCTCGGTAAACGGATCGCCAACCTGAACGGTCGGGCGTTTTTCTTCAATGGATTCATCAAATTCAGCCGATGCCATTGTTGCGCCGCCAACGCCGTCGCGGCCGGTTTTAGCACCAAGATATACAACCGGCAGGCCAACGCCTTCGGCTTTGGAATAAAAAATCGCATCGGATTTTGCCAGCCCTGCCGCAAATGCATTAACGAGAATATTGCCGTTGTAACGCGCATCAAACTCAACTTCGCCGCCAACGGTCGGCACGCCAAAAGCATTGCCATAACCGCCAATGCCGGAAACAACGCCGGAAACAAGATGACGGGTTTTGGGGTGATCAGGCTCGCCAAAACGCAGTGCATTCATCGCGGCAACAGGGCGTGCGCCCATGGTAAACACATCGCGCAAAATGCCGCCGACGCCGGTGGCTGCCCCTTGATAGGGTTCGATATAGGACGGATGATTGTGGCTCTCCATTTTGAAAACCACACAGTCGCCGTCATCAATATCAACAACACCGGCATTTTCACCTGGCCCCTGAATAACGCACTTGCCGGTTGTTGGCAGGGTGCGCAGCCATTTCTTGGAGGATTTATACGAGCAATGCTCATTCCACATGGCGGAAAAAATACCCAGTTCCGTGAAGCTTGGTTCACGGCCGATCAGGTCAAGAATGCGCTGGTATTCATCGGGCTTGAGGCCGTGTGCGGCAATCAGTTCCGGTGTGATCGGGTAATCATTACGGATTGACTTTTTGCTGTCCATATCGGTGTCGCTGTCTTCTCTGGTCTGTGAGCGGATGCTCGGATATGTGATGGGTAATGCTCAGTTTTATAATTTAGCAGCTTCGCTGGCGGTTTACATTCAGCAGCTTCGCTGACAGTTTACATTTAGCAGCTTCGCTGGCCGGCAGCCCAGCGCGCTGTATCGCGCTCGATGCGTTGTGCAAGCGGGCTTTGCATGAGCGGGCCAAAATGCTCCATACGCCCCGGATTGCCCTCAGCCTGCACAACCAGCAATGGCCGGTCATTGGGATTATTGGCAGGTACCACCAATATGCGCGGCCTGCCGGTGAAAGAATTGAGCTCCGGAGCAAGGCTGTATTTACGAAAATCCGCATCGCCGGATTTGAACCAGCATTGCTTAGCGCCCAGTGCCACGCGCTCCATGGTTGCCAGCGCCGTGTGGCTGACATTTGCCGCGGGAGGAGTGTTTTTTGGAGACGCGAAACAACCGCTCAAAGCGATTGCAGTCAGAATTGTGACAATCATATGCGCCGGTTTCATTAAAGACAGTGCCTTGTAACATAACGGGGTAACGGAAATTTTGATGCAAGGCCTGAAGACTGTTTTCAGGCCTCGCCGGTCATCAATATTCAGTTTTTGGTTTTTGTCAGCGCCTTGCGGGCATCCTGCATCTCGCCAAGCACCGCGGCAATCTCCGCAATGCCCTGCGCATTGGTCAGATAGCCTTCAATTTTGGGGCAATCTTCAAGGATTGTTTCAAAATTGGGAAAACGGCGCAGGCTCTCCAGCAGAAAGCGGGCAGGGGCAAGCCATGCATCTGCCAAAGATACCTCTTCGCCCAAAGCATAGGGGCCGGAAGAAATGCGGCTTTCAACCGTCATCAGCGCATGGCGTATATGGGTGAAAATCTGCGCGGTTTTTTCAGGCGATGGCGGATTGGCCGGCGCAAGCAAAACCGGAATAATGGATGGCAAAATATCCAGATCAATGAGGCGCATGATGATGCGGATCTGTGCCCGATCCTTGGGATCTGCCGGCAGCATCGGCTTTTCAGGAAAACGCTCTTCCAGATATTCAGCAATAACAGATGCCTCAAACAGGGTTTCACCGGAACCGGTGATCAGCACCGGTATGCGGCGCATGGGCGATATTTCACGAAAACTCTCCGGCAGTGGCGGGCCGGCAGGGGCATCAATCAGCTTGAGTGGCAGATTTTTAACTTCAGCAATAATGCGGATAAAGGCGCAATAGGGCGATAAAGGCTTGTTGTAGAGCTTCATAATATTTCTCCCGTTTATGCTGTTTGCCGGTTTTGCCACAGAGAAGATAATTCAGGGAAAAGCCCGCCCAGTCATAATTTTCTGTATGGGCTGTGCGGGCAATTTTTCGTTTTACGAAGCCAGACGCTCCAGTGCCGAGGCAAATAATGCGCGGCCATCTGTGCCGCCATGTGCCTGTTCAATCAGATTTTCCGGATGAGGCATCATGCCAAGCACATTACCCCCTTTATTGGTGATGCCGGCAATATCATTGACAGAGCCGTTTGGATTGGTGCCTTGCGCATAACGGAAGACAACCTGATCATTATCTTCAATGGATTTAAGCACATCGTTTGTCGCAAAATAATTGCCGTCGTGATGGGCAACAGGGCAGCGGATGATCTGGCCTTGCGCATAACCGCGGGTGAAAGCGGTGCGGTTATTGGCCACTTCAAGTTTCACTTCACGGCAGACAAATTTCAGCGATGTGTTGCGCATCAATGCGCCCGGCAACAGGCCGGCCTCAAGCAAAATCTGAAAGCCGTTGCACACGCCGATCACACGCACGCCGGCTTCTGCCTTTTTACGCAGTGCCTGCATTACCGGCATACGCGCGGCAATAGCGCCGCAACGCAGATAATCGCCATAAGAAAAGCCGCCGGGAATGACGACCAGATCCACATCGGGAATTTCAGTATCGGTCTGCCACACGGTTTGCGGAGCCTTGCCGCCGATTTTGGTCAGCGCGGCAATCATATCGCGGTCGCGGTTGAGACCCGGAAGAAGGATAACTGCTGATTTCATAATGCAGGTTACTCTCTTTTAATCCTAGGCAGCACAGGCAAAGCACAAGTTACTCTGGCAAAGCTGCATCAATATCTCTTTGTTATATGGCGCTGAACAGCGGCCAGATAAAGAGATCAGGCGATATCGAAGCTGTAATCTTCAATAACCGTATTGGCGAGCAGTTTTTCGCACATGGCTTTCAGTTCTGTTTCCGCTTTTGCTTTGTCTGCAGTATCGAGAACAACATCAAAAACCTTGCCCTGACGCACAGAATTGACGCCATTAAAGCCAAGGCTGCCGAGAGCGCCGACAATTGCTTTGCCCTGAGGGTCGAGAACGCCGTTTTTGAGGGTGACGGTGACGCGTGCCTTAATCACTTTGTTATCCTGTAATCTAGAAGAGGAAATGTTTGGTTCCCGCAATGCGAAAACACTGCCCGAAAGACACAGCCCGGAAAGCGGCAGACTTCCCGGGCTGAAATCACATTATTTTACCAGAGTGGGGCCGGTAGGGCGCGGCGGCTCGTTCTCATTGATAATGCCGAGACGGCGCGCAACTTCCTGATAGGCCTCAACCAGCCCGCCCATATCGCGGCGGAAACGGTCTTTGTCCATTTTTTCATTGGTGGTCACATCCCACAGCCGTGCTGAATCCGGCGAAATTTCATCGGCCAGAACCACACGCATGGTATCGCCCTCAAACAGGCGGCCACATTCAATTTTAAAATCGACCAGCTGAATGCCAACACCAAGAAACAGGCCGGTGAGGAAATCGTTGATGCGGATGGCAAGCGCCATAATATCATCAAGCTCTGCGGGTGTTGCCCAGCCAAATGCAGTAATATGCTCTTCTGATACCATCGGATCGTCAAGCGCATCGGCCTTGTAATAAAACTCAATGATCGAGCGCGGCAGCACCGTGCCTTCCTCAATACCCAAACGCTTGGCAAGCGAACCGGCCGCAACATTGCGCACAACCACTTCCAGCGGGATAATCTCCACTTCCTTGATCAGCTGTTCGCGCATATTGACGCGGCGGATAAAGTGGGTGGGGATACCGATCTTGTTCAACTGGGTGAATATATATTCGGAAATGCGGTTGTTCAGCACTCCCTTGCCGTCAATCACTTCATGCTTTTTGGCATTGAAAGCTGTGGCATCGTCTTTGAAAAACTGAATGAGAGTGCCTGGCTCTGGTCCTTCATAAAGGATTTTGGCCTTGCCCTCGTAAATACGGCGGCGTCGATTCATGGGGTTGTCGAACCTCTGGGGTTTGCTGAAGACCGATTGAGACCATGGTCTCTTCAGGGGCGCGGCCATTTTAGCCGCAATGTCTGCGTTCCCTAGCGCATATGAGAGCTTTTAACAATCATCCTTTATGCCGCTATGTTATTTTTCAGCATTTGTTATATGCTTTTTCTGTGCGCAGTCTCTGGTTGTGCTGTTATAAGCACCCTATATGTCTGGCAGGCAGGTGTTTATAAATTTGCCGGCAAAGATGTGGCAGCGTGTTTTGCTGCTGCGGGTGTTCAGTTGTTGACCCTGAAGGTGAGGAACCTATGAGCGGAATGGATGAACGGCGTGATGCTTTTGAAAAGAAATTTGCCCATGATGAGGATTTGCGTTTTCGCGCAGTAGCACGCCGCAACAAGCTGCTTGGCTTGTGGGCTGCGGAAAAACTGGGCAAATCCGGCGATGATGCGCAGGCCTATGCCATGCAGGTTGTGCGCGCTGATCTGGAAGAAGCCGGTGATGAAGATGTCATCCGCAAGCTTGTTGCCGATTTTAATGCTGCATCTGTTGCGGTGGGGGATGCAGAACTGCGGGAGAAAATGCAGGCCCTGCTTGAAGAGGCTGTTCAACAGATCAGCGCTGAATAATGTAAGCATAAATTGCATTCAATAATGCCGTATGGACATGCGCCATACGGCATTTTTATTTGTTATGCTACTGATATCCGGAACATTCCCTTTGGGATAGAACTGTTTTATTATTCATATTATTCCGTTTGTTAGCGCATATAGGCTCAGTCAGCGGATTTGCTGATTATGCTGATAGTGCGGCTTTCCGGCTCTGATTATTTACCGGATTCTGTTACAGGTGATTCATGGTTTCATCTTCTTCTTTGGCGGCAAGGCTGCGCTTTGGTGAAAATATCTGCTCGGCCTGGAGCATGTTTTCTGATCCGCTTTTGCTGGAGGCAGTATGTGCATTGAATTTTGATGCGGTGACGCTGGATATGCAGCACGGCGCCCATACGCAAGCCAGTGTGCAATATGGTGTGGGCACAGTCAAAAATGCCGGAAAGCCGGTTTTGGTGCGCATTCCTGTCGGTCGTTTTGATATGGCAAGCCTTGCGCTGGATTTTGGCGCCGATGCGGTTATCGCACCAATGATCAATTCTGCCGATGAGGCTAAAGCTTTTGCAAATGCGATGAAATATCCCCCTGTCGGAGAGCGTTCATGGGGGCCGTTGCGCAGCAAGGCCGGTTATGGCAGCCCGGGCTCCAATGATTATCTGTTGCGGGCTAATCAGGAGACACTGAGCTTTGCAATGATTGAAACCCGCGCTGCCTATGAGGCGCTGGATGCGATTCTGGCTGTGCGCGGCATTGATGGCGTGTTTGTGGGGCCTGCGGATTTTTCCATTGCATGGAGCAATGGCCGTGAGGCTAATCCGCATTCTGAAGCGATTGCAGAACCTTTGCGCCAGATTGCCCAAAAGGCGGCTGCCAGCAACAAGATTGCCGGTATTTATGCGCCGGATATCGCCTTTGCCAAACGCTATAATGCATCGGGCTTCCGCTTTGTAACCCTTGCTTCAGACAAGGCCTATTTGTCAGCCGGCGCCAATGCCATGCTGCAGGCATGGCAGGAAAAATAATTGAACAGGAACACAAAAAGCCGCGCATTGGTCAAGCGCGGCTTTTGTCATGAAAATTGGCTATTAACCGGGATACCGGAATTATTTTTTACTTTAAAGCCGCGATAAAAATTCCGTGAAAACCATGGTGCCTTCCGGCCAGGGGCCATGGCCTGATTCTGTATTGATATGGCCTGATTCGCCGGCATCTATCAGCAATGATCCCCATGCAGCGGCAATATCTTCCGCAGCTTCAAATTTTGAAAAGGGGTCATTGCGGCTGGCTATGGTAATTGCAGGGAATGGCAGCCGCTCACGCGGATAAGGGCCAAAGGTCATCAGATGTTTCGGGCGGATGGTTTTATCCGTTACATCCGGCGGGGCAACGAAAAAGCCGCCTGCAACCTTATCTTTAATATGCGCAATTGCATGTATGGCGGTTGGCACGCCCAGTGAATGGGCAACAAGCACCACGGGTTTGGTTGCCTCGTCAACATGTTTGATGAGTGAGGCAACCCAATCTTCCCGCACAGGTTTTGACCATTCTGCCTGTTGCACACGGCGTGCGGTGGAAAGTTTTTTCTCCCAGCGGCTTTGCCAGTGATCGGGGCCGGAATTGGTATAACCCGGTATAATTAAAATATCTGCGTCTTTTACTTTCATGGGGCTGATCTACTCTTCCTGAGCAATTTATTCAATATTCTGTTCTGTTCTGTTCCGTTCAAGACATAGCGGTTTGTGCGGGAATGGAAACTGCAAATGTTTTTGTAAATAAAACGGGCGGGCGTGCAGGATAACGGCAATAAGGGGGAGGTGATGGCTGATCCTGAATATGCATATTATGATTATGCGGCAGAATTTAAAGGGGGAATTTTATCCGCATCATTGTGCACTGGAGTGTGAACAGCTTGTTTGCCGGTTTGAGGATTGAAACGCAGCCCTTTCAGCGTGATGTATACCCCATGCCGAAGCGTGTTCTATGCCTGTAAATGGCCGCAAGCCGGCTATAAACCGTAACAAGGATGAAGATAATGGGTCAATTGCCATTTGCTGTCACATGCCCTGCCTATATTGAGCGTGTCGGGCTAAAGTCACGGGATGCGGAGACATTGGCGCAATATTATCAGGATGTTATCGGCTTGCGTGAAATGGCGCGCCGAGGCGTTTCTGTCATTCTTGGTGCCGGTGATCGTGAATTGCTGGAAATTGAACAATCATCTGCCCTTAAACCGGATGATCCGCGCAGTGCGGGCCTGTTTCATACTGCTTTTCTGCTGCCTGCACGTGCTGATCTGGCGCGCTGGATCCGCCGTGCGATTGACCGGCAATTGCCGGTTGCCGGCGCATCTGACCATGCAGTGAGCGAAGCCGTCTATCTGACTGATCCCGATGGCAATGGTATTGAAATTTATGCCGACCGTGCGCCTGAACAATGGCGCCGGAATGGAGATCAGGTGCATATGGTAACCGACAGAATGGATGTGAATGATATTTTGCAGGAACTTAATAACGCGCCTGCAGAATGGATAAAAGCACCGCAGGGCACAGTTATCGGCCATGTCCATTTGCGTGTTGGCCAGATTCAGCCGGCTGAAGATTTCTGGCATGATGAACTGGCTTTTGACACGGTGGCAAAATATGGCACAAAAGCAGTGTTTCTTTCTACCGGCGGTTATCACCATCACATTGCCAATAATATCTGGCAAAGCCATGGTGCTGAAAAGCGTGATCCTGATCGCAGTGGCCTGTCCTTTGTACAAATTAATGATATGCGCGCCGGCAAGCCCCGTGTGGTTGAAGACCCGTGGGGCAATGAAATCCGCATCAATAAAATTTAACAAGCCGGAAGGAATGTAAAACACCGCCTGAGCTTTTCAGGCGGTGCTTGACAGGATTAAACAATAAGCTGTTTAGAAGCAGTTTTATTTTTGCGTGCCGAAAACACGGTTGAAAATCGTATCCACATGTTTGGTGTGATAGCCGAGGTCGAATTTTTCACGGATGACTTCTTCAGAAAGTGCGGCGCGCACTTCCTCATCTGCCAGCAATTCTTCCAGAAAGTCCTTGCCCTGTTCCCAGACCTTCATCGCATTGCGCTGAACAAGGCGGTATGCATCCTCACGCGAGACACCGGCCTGTGTGAGCGCCAAAAGCACGCGCTGTGAATGCACCAGACCGCGGAATTTGTTGAGATTGTTCATCATATTTTCAGGATAAACCAGCAGCTTCTCAATCACACCGGTGAGGCGATGAAGCGCAAAATCCAGCGTAACGGTTGCATCCGGGCCGATCATGCGCTCAACAGAAGAGTGGGAAATATCACGCTCATGCCACAGTGCCACATTTTCCATGGCGGGCATGGCGAATGAGCGCACCATACGGGCAAGGCCGGTGAGATTTTCTGTCAGCACAGGATTGCGCTTATGCGGCATGGCCGATGAGCCTTTTTGGCCGGGTGAGAAATATTCTTCCGCTTCCAGCACTTCGGTGCGTTGCAGATGGCGGATTTCAACCGCCAGACGCTCAACCGAAGAAGCGATAACACCAAGTGTTGCAAAGAACATGGCATGGCGGTCACGCGGGATGACTTGTGTGGAAACCGGCTCAGGCTTCATGCCAAGAGCTTTGGCCACATGTTCCTCAACGCGCGGATCAATATTGGCAAAAGTGCCGACAGCACCGGAAATGGCGCAAGTGGCAATTTCCTCACGCGCTGCAACAAGGCGTGCGCGGCAGCGTTCAAATTCGGCATAGGCCAGCGCCATTTTTACGCCAAAAGTTGTTGGCTCTGCATGAATGCCGTGGCTGCGGCCGATGGTGATGGTGTCTTTATGTTCAAAAGCGCGGGTTTTCAGTGCTGCCAGCAGCTTATCGAGATCGGCGATAAGCAGGTCGCTGGCACGCATTAATTGCACGTTAAAACAGGTATCCAGAACATCTGATGATGTCATGCCCTGATGGATAAAGCGGGAATCGGGACCGACAAATTCAGCCAGATGGGTGAGGAAGGCGATAACATCATGTTTGGTAACCGCCTCAATCTCGTCAATGCGTGCCACATCAAATTTGGCCGCGCCACCTTTTTCCCAGATGGTTTTGGCGGCTTCTTTCGGGATAACGCCGATTTCAGCCAGCGCATCACAGGCATGGGCTTCAATCTCAAACCAGATGCGGAATTTTGTTTCCGGCGACCAGATGGCAACCATTTCAGGGCGGGAATAGCGCGGGATCATGTGCGTTTCCTAAAAATTTATTCGACAGGAAGGCCGGCAAAGCCGGCAGCGTAAATAAAGTCAGACGGAGTTTTAACTGCGAGCCTGTTCCGCAGCCTTGCGGATGGCGGCAATATTGGTGCGGTAGCCTTCAAGATTACCAGCCTTATAAACAGAAGAACCGGCAACAAGGGAATTGGCGCCGGCCTTGGCTGCCGCGCCGGCATTTTCTGCCGTCACACCGCCGTCAATCTGCAAATCAATCGGACGGTTGCCGATCAGCGCATGAACCTGCTCAATCTTTGGCAACATGGAGGAGATGAATTTCTGGCCGCCAAAACCCGGATTAACCGTCATAACCAGAATAAGATCAATATCATCAATCACATTTTCCAGAGCGGAAACCGGTGTTGCGGGATTGAGCGCAACGCCGGCTTTTTTGCCGAGATTTTTAATCGCCTGTAATGAGCGGTGCAGGTGCGGGCCTGCTTCAGCATGAATTGTGATCTGATCAGATCCGGCCTTGGCAAAAGCCTCCAGATAGGGATCACAAGGCGCAATCATCAAATGGGTGTCAAAAAACGCATCCGTGTGCGGGCGGATTGCCTTTACCACATCAGGCCCGAAGGTAATATTGGGCACAAAATGCCCGTCCATCACATCAATATGAATCCAGTCTGCGCCGGCGGTCACAACATCCTTGATTTCCTGACCAAGTCGGGAAAAATCAGAAGCGAGAATGGAAGGCGCAATAAGAATCGGGCGGGACATGGGAGAATCCTTGTTTTAAAAGCCTGCAGCAGGACTTTGTTCCATTTTGAGGCGGTTACCATGTCCGGCACCGGCGCACAAGTTTATGTGAGGTCGCATAGCGCCAAACCTGCAATTAACCCCAGCGTTTATGGAACCACATCCATTGCCCGGGATATTCGCGCACCCAAGCCTCAACCGTATCATTGAGCAATTGCGCTGTTGCGGCAATATCCACCTGACCTTCCGCATCACGGGGTAATTCCATGCGTTCTTGCAGCTCCAAACGATAACGCCCGCCGGGCAGGCGGATGCAGCGTGCCGGATAAACATCGCAATCATATTGGCGGGCAAGCTTGGCCAAAAGCGGGTTGGTTCTAACCGGCAGATTGAAGAATGTACTTTCAACGCCACGGTGGAATTTCTGGTCAACCAGCATGCCCACATTATCATTTTGGCCAAGCACTGCGGCCAGCGACCATGCCGCACCGGCTTTGGAGGGCACCAGATGCCCCATATTGGTGCGGCGCGCTTTCAACACTTTGCGGGCGATAAACGGATTGTTTGGCGGGCGGAAGAGGGCGGTTACATTGAGGCCGAAAGTTGCAGCGCAAATCGGCAGCAGTTCAAAATTTCCCGTATGGGCGGTGAAGAAAATATGCGGCTTTTTCTCATCAAGCAGACGGCGGAAAATCTCTTCGCCCTCAACCTCAATCAGCCCCGGCTCTTTCGCATCAGGATCAAAATCAAAGATTGCATCGAGAAACACATATTCAGCCAGCAGACGCGCCATGCTATCCCACATTTCCAGTGCGATCTCCTGTAATTCAGCCGGAGATTTTTCAGGATAGGCATTGGTAAGATTGCGTATTGCCACTTTATGGCGCGATGACAAGGGGCCGATTTTGCGGGCAGCCCAGGCCGTAAAGCGAATGGCTGCTCTGGCCGGCAGCAACCGCAAGAATGCCAGCAGAATGAACACAGCCTGCGCCCACAGCCAGTAATTGGCAATTTTCAGCTTTTGCCAATATTTGAACGCAAGAAGTTTCAGTTTGAACATGAAGAGCCTTAAGTTTTTATAAATTTACAGCGCCCTGCCTGTTTAAAAAGCCGGGCGCTGTTGTGAGTGCCGGAAAATAGCCGGTCAGTCGATTTTCAGAATAATTTTTCCGAAAACGTCACGGGTCTCCATGCGTTTTAACGCCGTGTCGATTTCATCAAAACCAACGATTGTGTCAATAACCGGTGAAACCTGACCTTGCGCCATTTTCTGCATGGCATTGGCCATATTTTCCATGCGACAGCCAAAGGAGCCCAGAAGCTTGAGTTGCTGCTGGAACAGCATCATCAGATTCATATTGGTGGAAACGCCAGAAGTGGAGCCGCAGGTTACCAAACGGCCGCCGCGCTTGAGCGAGAGCATGGAGCCTGCCCATGTATCAGCGCCGACATGCTCAAATACCACGTCAACACCTTTTTTCCTGGTCAATTTGCGCAGCACCCCTTCAAAACGCTCTTCACGGTAATTGATCACATGATCAGCGCCGAGCGCCCTGGCTTTTTCAATTTTGTCGTCAGAGCCGACAGTGGTGTAGACGGTGCAGCCCATTTTTTTAGCCAGTTGAATGGCGGCAGTGCCAATGCCTGACCCGCCGGCCTGAATGAGAATGCTTTCACCCGGTTGCAATTTGGCATTATCAAACAGCATATGCTCAACCGTGCCAAAAGTGACAGGGGCAACCGCAGCGCCAATGGCATCCACATTGGGCGGGGCAGGCACCAAAAGGCGGGCAGGCAGATTAACAGCCTCACAGGCAAAGCCGTCGAGGTGGAAGCCGTGAACACCTGAAACATGCTCGCAAAGATTGTCGCGCCCTTCACGGCAGGCCTTGCACAGGCCGCAGGTGCGGGCGCCATAGATTGACACCAATTGCCCCGGCAGGACATTGGCGACACCCTCACCAATTGCGGTCACAATGCCTGAAGCTTCTGCGCCGATGGTGAGTGGCATTTTGCGCTTGGCAAATGCCATGCCGCGCCAGCCCCATACGTCAATATGGTTGAGGGCAACCGCTTTAATATTGACGGTAACTTCTCCAAAACCTAGTTTTTCAGGTGCCGGAATGTCGGTCATTTCAAGGCGGCGATCATCAAGAAGCTGTAATGCGCGCATGTTTGAATTCTATCCTTATATATTGAGTGCCGGTATTGCCGTGATAAGATTGTGCGCTGAACTTACGGCGCTGCAACCACAAGGCTGGCATTCTGGCCGCCAAAGCCGAAGGAGTTCGACAAAATAGCGGTGACATTGGCATTTCGTTTTACATTTGGCACCACATCAAGCGCAATTGCCGGATCGGGATTGTCGTAATTAATGGTTGGCGGCAATGTACCTGTCCGGATGGTGAGAAGCGAGAATACGGCCTCGATAGCACCGGCAGCAGTGAGCGTGTGCCCGATCATTGATTTGTTGGATGAGACCGGCACGGAGCCGAGCCTGTCGCCGAAAACGGATGATAATGTGAGATATTCCATCTTGTCATTTTCCGGTGTGGATGTGCCATGGGCATTGACATAGCTGATATCGTCAATGGTCATACCGGCATCGGCCAGCGCCGCACGCACGGTTGCAATGGCTGGTGAGGCATCAGGGCTGGAGCGGGTGCGGTGGAAATCATCTGCCTTCTCGCCGCAGCCTTTGAGAAGACCGAGAATTTTTGCACCACGGGCAATAGCGCTTTCCAGCGATTCCATCACCAATGCGCCGGAGCCTTCAGCCATGGCAAAGCCATCACGATCCTTGCTGAACGGTTTGGAAGCCTTATGCGCCGGATCATTCTGGGTGGAGAGAGCCGAAAGCAGTGAGAAGCGGATCAGCGCCTCAGCGGAAACAGAGCCATCTGTGCCAATAGCCAAAACACGGTCACTCTCGCCGCGGCGGATGGCCTCCACACCCAGTTGAATGGCTGTGGCACCTGATGCGCAGGCCGTGGACATGGTAACAGGCAGGCCGCGCGTGCCGAAATTATCTGCCAGACGCTCGGCAATATAGCCAAATTGCGTGGTGTTGAACTCTTCCATACGCGGATTGGCGCGGCATGCTTCCAGCAGCAACTGGTAGCTTGGCGCTCCCTTATCCTTCACCAGAGCATCGAGCGCAAAACGGCTTTTCCAGTCAAGTTCAACAGGCGGGGCTGCCAGAAAAAGCGGGCCGCCAAAATCATGAACAGGCAGGCCTGACTGGGCAATGGCTTCCTCGCCTGCAAGACGCGCCAGTTTTTCAGATAAGGCCGATGCACCGATTGTGCTTTCCGGCAAAAAATCCACCGTACCGGCAATGCGGGTTTTGAGATTTTCAGTCGGGAAACGATTAATGGTATGAATGCCGGATTGCCCGCCGGAAAGGGCGTTCCAATTATCTTCCTTGCCGGTGCCAAGCGGCGAAACCACGCCAGCACCGGTAATAGCAACTAAAGGACGGCCGAGATGATCGGTAAATTTTGACATGTAGACCTCTGGAACGTATCCCGGAAAGTGTGAAACGGTTTTCGGATATGATACGCGTAAAAACCAAAAAACAGAGCATTTTTATGATTCAGATTAAACCGGAAATGCTCCGGATATTGTAACCGGTGATCAGGCTTTGGTAATAATGGCTGCACCCTCGGAGCGGGTGGCTCCGACTGTGAGCGCAATAGCGCGTTCAATTGCGCCGTTATGCGCAGGTTCATCATCAGAGAGCGGGGCAAAGGCTTCGCCCTTCCATACGCTGAGTGCAGCCAGTGCCAGCACCAGCGGAAACTGCGCCTCGCGCATATGGCCAAACAGGTCGGAAATGCCGCGATAACTGGCGTTTTTGGCATAAAGCGCCGCTTTTTCCGCGCTGGTTGGCTGATGGACACCGGAAGCGCCGCTAACAACAAAACTGTTATCTTCCACCAATTCGCAAACAGCGGCAGTTAAATCCTGGCTGCTGCGGCGGATCTGGCCGCTGGTAATAGAGGCAATCTCACCATAGGCGCGCGCATTGCGCGCTTTGGCATGTTCTGCCTCTTCAAGAACAAGAAAAATACCGCCTGAGCCGGTGATCATGCCGCCGCCTGCCGAGCCCTCACGCTTCCAGACCGGAGCCCAGCCGTCAGATTTGAGAAAACCGCCAAGTTCATGGCCAAGCAGCATATCAAAATGCTCGGCATTATAGGAACCGCCGACAAGCGCATGGGTGCTCTGGCCGGTGCGGATGCGCGCTGTTGCGGTCTCAACCGCGGAAATACCTGAACCTTCTTCCCCCATGAAGGTGCGGGAAGAACCGGTTACCTTATGAACAATAGAAATATTTCCGGCGAGCAAATTGGAAAGCTGGGCAAGAAACAGGGTGGGGCGCAATTCTGTAGAAAGCTTTTCGTTGAGCAGTTCACCCGGCTGATTGTTGCCGCGCGCCTCAGCCAGAATTTGCGTATCCACGGTAATATCGCGTTCGCCGCCACCGGCGCCCACAATCATATCCATGGTTGCACAAAGATTTTCATCATCTTTGATGCCGGCATCTTCCAGTGCAAGGCCGGCGGCATAAGTGCCAAGCCTTTGCCAGGTTTCCATCTGGCGCTGGTCGGAGCGTTTGGGGATTTGTTGCGACCAGTCAACTTCTCCGAGCGGATGCACGGTGTAAGGCGCGAAATTCTCTGTATCGAGCTTCGGCTGCGCTCCCTTTTTTGACAGGGCAGACCAATGGGCATCCACACCCTCTCCAAGAGACGTGATGAGGCCAATGCCGGTGATGAGAACTTTTTTGCTGTGCATGAGCTGCTCGCTTGATTTTTGGTCGTAACTTTCCCAAAGGCCATATTTGCAGTGGCTGCTATCCGGGGCTGGCTATCCGGGGCTGGCTATCCGGAAGAAATCCGCAACTATATTTATGAATGACAAAAGCCGCATCAAGCGGCAATCAATGTTTTGTGACGGATCATCATATTACAGGACACTCTTGCCTCTGCAAAACCTCTTGCCTCTGTGTGTAAAAAGACGCGCAACATGATCTATAATCTGTATTGCGCGTCAGTTTAACTGAATCAGGCCTGTTTGGCAGCGACGAGTTCGTCGATTTTGGTGCAGAGATTCTTCAGAACAAAATATTCTTCTGTATCTGCTTTGCCTTCATTCACTTCCTGTGTCCACTGTTCAAGCGGAATCTTAATGCCAAAAGCTTTGTCGATAGCAAAAACGATATCAAGAAAATCAAGGCTGTCGATGCCCAGATCATCAATTGTATGGCTTTCAGGGGTGATGGAAGCGCGATCAATCTCGCTGGTTTCTGCAATAATATCAGCTACTTTGTCAAATGTTGAGGACAATTTGATAATCCTTGTATCAAGCCCGATACCAACAGGCATGTTGTTCAATCAGGGCGTGTCTATCGTTTTTCACCCAAAAGGGAAAGATGAAATTCCTTTTTAAGTAAGCCCCTGTGCAGGCTCAGATTATTTGGCCATATCTGTTTTTACGGTGAGATGTAAAGCAGAATGACAGTTTTGCCGTTATGATTTTTCATATTGCGCATAATTATGAACAAATTAGCAAGAGTTTGACGATTTACAATCATTTTGCAACTCGCTAATGCAAAAGAAGAAAATTGCGGAATAAAATCTGTTCTTAAATTATTTTTTTAGTTTGGCAGCGGGGCTCTGCAATAAGGAAATCAGGCAGGAAGTGCGGGGATCATGGGGCTTGCCGGTATAATTGCTATTATTTTCAGCATTATCATGCTGGGATATATATTGGCGCACTTTCGCATATTGAGTGCTGCTACCGGTGATGGTCTGGCCGATTTTGTATTTACGGTTTCTACTCCGCTTTTGCTGTTTCGCACTATTTTGACGGCAGATTTCAGCTCTGGCGATCCTGTGACATTGTGGCTTGTTTATTTTACAGGCGTTGTTGTTACGTGGACTGCGGCGCATTGCGGTATTCGCCGGATCTTCGGGCGGGACAGGCGGGCCGGCGTGGTGGCCGGTGTAACCGGCGCTTTCTCCAATCTTGTCTTTCTTGGCATGCCGTTGATTCTCAGCGTTTACGGCGGGGCGGGGCTGGTGCTCATTTCCCTGATCATCAGTGTGCATATGCCGCTGATGATGGCAGCCTCCCTGATTTTGAATGAATGGGCACTGCGTAAGGATGGCATTATCAGCGGTGAAATCGGATTTGTGCAGACCACGGCCAAATTTTTCAGCTCATTGCTGCGCAACCCTTTGGTGATTGGCATTCTTGCAGGCTGGCTGTTGCGCCTTATCGGCTGGTATCCTCCGCAGCCTGCCATGAAGGTTGTTTCAATACTGGCTGATGTGTCAGGGCCGCTGGCTTTGTTTGCCATGGGAATGGGGCTGAAGAAATTTGGTGTTACCGGCAATATATTCGCCGCCGGCGTGAATGCCTCCTTTAAACTTTTGCTCATGCCTGCCGTGGTTTTTGCCATGGCCTGGCTTATGGGCGTGCCGCCGCTCACTGCCAAAGTGGCCGTTGCCGCTGCGGCTTTGCCTTCCGGGGTTAATTCCTATCTTATTGCCACCCGCTTTGGTGTGGGGCAGGGGTTGTCTTCTGCCTCTATGGTGCTGGCCACAGCGGTTTCTGCCCTGACACTGGCATTATGGATGACCCTGACGCAGGCTGTCTGGGGCTGAAATTTATTGCAGCTATGGTTATTGTTGATCATCACTATGTTAGCCGCGTCCGGCATCTGCATAGGTTTTATGAGCTATTCGGCAAAATAATTGTGTTTTTTCAGGCAAAAGAGCGGTTTTTCAGAATTCTGTCATAATAGATACGGACTATGCAGCTATAAAATGCCCGATTGCAGGGCTGACTTGTGCCGGATCTGTATGGTTTATATTCTGTTGCAGCCTTTATTCTGTAAGGTGAAAATGCAGCCGCTCTCTGCCGCAATCAGCAATAAGGGATTTTTATGCGTTACGCTATTTATTTCACACCTCCTGCCCATGATCCGCTGCTGCGTGTGGCCGCCAATTGGCTGGGGCGCAATGCATTTAACGGTATGGTGGTGCGCAGGCCGGCGCCGGCAGGCCCGGGATTGGCGGATATGAATTGCGAGGAGATCAGCGCACTCACGCAGGAGCCGCGCCGTTATGGTTTTCATGCAACGCTTAAGGCGCCGTTTCGCCTGCATGAAGATTATGAAGAGCATCATCTTTTATCGGCAATGATGCATTTTGCATCCGGCTATCAGCCTGTATATTTGCCGCCACTGAAAATAGCACAGATCGGGCCGTTTTTTGCGCTGGTTCCCACGGAGCCCTGTGCCGCGCTGCAACAGCTTGCCAATGATGTGGTGGTGCATTTCGAGCGTTTTCGCGCGCCGCTCAATGAGGCGGAGCTGGCAAGGCGCAAACCGGAAAAGCTTGATGCTGTGCACCGCGCCAATCTGGATCAGTGGGGTTATCCTTATGTTTTTGAACAGTTTCGCTTTCATATGACGCTGACAGGCGCAGTGGCTGAGGAAAAACAGGCACAAGTGCGTAATATTCTGGAGGAGTTTTTTGCGCCAGTGCTCAATGAGCCGGTTAAAATTAACAATCTTGCTTTGTTTACCGAGGCAGAATCAGGCGCGGCTTTTGAAGTGCATTCCCTCCATCCGCTGACGGGCAGAACCGTTACTGAAAATAAGGCTGCCTTTGTGCAGATGAGTGGTAAATTATCAGCTGAGGCTACCGGTTGATCAGATGCTGAAGATTTTAAGGGAAGATATGTCCGTTCCGGTACAGAAGACAGTAGAAACCATTTTGACCAATGCGCAGATTGTGTTGCCGGATGAGGTTATCACCGGCACTGTTGTGATGCGTGATGGCAGGATCGCAGCCATTGACAGGGGCATTTCCGCTTCCGGTAAGGATATGGAGGGTGATTATCTTATACCCGGGCTGGTGGAACTGCATACCGACCATCTGGAAGGCCATTATGCCCCGCGCCCGAAAGTGCGCTGGAATCCGCTTGCCGCCATTCAGGCGCATGATGCGCAGATTGCCGCTTCTGGTATTACCACGGTGTTTGATGCCCTGCGCGTTGGCCATGACGGCGAATGTGAGGTGGTGATTGAGGATATGGTGTTGCTGGCCGATGCTTTGCAGGCCGCGCAAAGCAAGGGACGCCTGCGGGCAGAGCATTATTTGCATCTGCGCTGTGAGGTATCCTCCAATGATTGTATGAGTGCGTTTGAGCGGCTGCGCGGTGCCGCCGGCGTGCGGCTTGCCTCATTGATGGATCATGCACCAGGGCAGCGGCAGTTTCCGGATATGGAATCCTACCGCATTTATTTTATGCGCAAAAATAAGCTCAGCGAAAGCGATTATCAGGCTTATTGCGCACGCCGTATTGGTGAATCACAGCGCAATTCCGCTAAAAACCGCGCCTTGATTGCTGAATATTGCCATGCCAATGGCATTATGCTGGCCAGCCATGATGATGCAACACAGGCTCATGTCGATGAATCGGTTATGCATGGTGTGAGGGTTGCGGAGTTTCCCACAACTGTCACCGCCGCTGCTGCATCACATGCCAATGGTATCGGCGTGATGATGGGCGGGCCTAATGTGGTGCGCGGGGGCTCTCACTCCGGCAATGTTTCGGCGCTGGAACTGGCGGAGAAGGGCTATTTGGATATTATTTCATCAGATTATATCCCTTTCAGCATGTTGCAGGCGGCCTTCAATCTGGCGCATGTGGTGGAGCATATTGATTTGCCGCAGGCTATCCGCATGGTCAGCATAAATCCGGCCAGAGCCGTGGGGCTGACAGATCGTGGTGCGATTGCTGAAAATCTGCGCGCAGATGTGGTGCGTGTTCATGCGGTTGACGATGTTCCGGTGGTGCGCTCAGTATGGCGCTGCGGCACCAGGGTGAGCTAAATCCGGTTTTTGCCGGCCTGCAAATTGCAGCTTTTTCTGCTTTTGTTGATCAAAAGGCGCAATTTTTGCCGCACCGGCAGGGACTGTCATGCGGTATAGACGGTGCAGGGACTGCCTTGTGGTATAGATGGGGCAGGGACTGCCATGGTTATAGTTGAACGGTTTGAAAATTATTGCGCTGCCTGTTCTGCACGGATGGTGTTATTTTCTTCCACCTCGGCGGCTGTGTCACACATCACCTGATAGGCTTTGCGGATGGTTTTGCTGTCTGCGTCATTGCGCGTGGCATCGGTTGAGAGAATTTGCCGCCAACGCCTTGAGCCTGCCTGCCCTTGAAACAGCCCCACCATATGGCGGGTGATATGGGCAAGACGGCCGCCTTCCGCAATGTGCCGGTCGGCATAATCGCACATGGCATCCAGCACTGTTTCCATCGGCAATGGTGCGGTTTCATCGCCATATATCAGGCGATCCGCATCGCGCAATATCATCGGGGTGTGATAGGCGGTTCTGCCCATCATCGCGCCATTTGTATGCTGCAAATGGCCGGCTGCGGCCTCCATACTGGTTATGCCGCCGTTAATACCAATAAAATGCTGCGGATAATCCTGTTTCAGCCGGTAAACGCGCTCATAATCAAGCGGGGGAATATCACGGTTTTCCTTTGGTGAGAGACCTTGCAGCCAGGCTTTGCGGGCATGAACCCACAGGGCATCAGCGCCTTGCGCAATCACCATGCGGGCGAGTGCAGACAGAGCGGCCTCCGGATCCTGATCATCCACGCCGATACGGCATTTTACCGTTACCGGAATTTTGACTGCCTGTTTCATGGCTGCAACGCAATCTGCCACCAATTGCGGCGTTAACATCAGGCAGGCACCAAAAGCGCCTGATTGCACCCGATCAGACGGGCAGCCAACATTGAGATTGATCTCGTCATAGCCATAGGATTCGCCTATTTTGGCTGCTTCGGCGAGTTTTGCAGGATCTGAACCGCCAAGTTGCAGGGCAACCGGATGCTCCTGAACAGAAAACCCAAGCAAACGTTCACGCTTGCCGTGAATGGCGGCATCAGCCACCACCATTTCCGTATAAAGCAGCGTGTGACGGGTGAGGAGACGATGCAAAAAACGGCAATGCCTGTCTGTCCAATCGAGCATGGGCGCGATGGAAAAGGTCTTTGCAGAGTAAAGTTTCGTTTTTTTTGTCACAGTCGTCTTCTTACATCTTGTTTAAAACCAGCAGGATAATAAAGGCAGGTTGCTGTTTTACCATTTTGTCAGTCGGTCATAATCAGGCGGTCGCGCTGCACCGTATAACTGCTTAAGCTGTTCATAAAATTCATGCCGAGCAGGCTGCCGGTTAAAAGCCCTTGTTGTGCCACCAGCGCACGCATATTATGGCGGGTAATATTACCGATTTTGATTTCCTGCAAGCGCACAGCAGCGGCCATAGTGCGGCCATTGGCCGTGCTGACCGGAATAGTATAGCTGAGGCTTGTGGTATCAACTCCGGCTTTTTCGGCATCCTGCTGTGAAAGCACAATGGCGGAGGCGCCGGTATCCACCAGAAAATGCACGCGCTGGTCATTGACAAGGGCATTCACCTCAAAATGCCCGTTGGCAGACTGACCAATGCTGACGGTTTGCGTGCCATCGGCATTATTGCCGCTGATGGCTGTGGCCGGTATCAGGCCGGCGGTGATGCGGCTGGCAATATTTGCAAGTTCATATTGATATTGATAGCCGGTGATAAGACCAAGAATTATCACCGCCCAGATTGCAATATTGCGCATGGCATGGCTGAGCGCAATACCCGAGCCGAGCAGGCCGGAAGCCACAATAAGCCCGAAAATACTCATATATGCAGCATTGGCAAAATCGTCATTGGCAAGGCCGAGAGTGGTGCCGTTCTTATCATTTATCATGAGAATGAGCAGGAGCGCGGCCATTGCAGCGATAATCAGCCAGAATAAACGGTTCATAAAATTTTGTTCCTGAAATGCCGGATCGGGTTTAATAATGGCCCCTATATGGGGGCTTTGGGTGGCAGGCACAATAATTTCATCTTTCAGTACTTTGAAAAACGGCGGGTAGAGCGTATAGCAGCCTTAAAAATTTTTACCAGATGAATGGATTGAGACACGTGAATACCAGCGGACTGCCATTTGATGATTTTCGTGAGCTGATCAGTCAGCTTCCTGAAGCAAGTGAATTTGCCGGCGCGGCTGTGCGTGAACGCGAGGCTCTTTTAAGCAAACCGCTTGGCTCGCTGGGGCGGCTGGAAGAAATTGCAGAATGGCTTGCAGCCTGGAGCGGCAAGGCCAAGCCGCAGATTATGCGCCCTTTGGTGGCAATTTTTGCCGGTAATCACGGTGTGCTGGCGCAGGGCGTGAGCACGCAGCCGCAAGCATTGACCATGGAAATGGTCAATAATTTTGCCGCAGGCGGCGCTGCTATCAACCAGATCTGTATAACCAATGATCTGGGACTGAAGGTTTTTGATCTGGCGCTGGAACATCCAACCGCTGATATTACTGTTTCTGCCGCCATGGATGAACGCACCTGTGCCGCAACCATGGCCTTTGGCATGGAGGCTATTGCCGGCGGTACAGATCTGCTTTGTATCGGTGAGATGGGGGCCGGCAATACAACGATTGCAGCGGCAATTTGTCTGGCTTTGTTTGGCGGAGAGGCGGAAGACTGGGTAAGCCCGGGTGCTGGTGAAGATGAAACTGTTTTGCCGGCAAAAATTGCTGCGGTGAAAAAGGCCGTTGCCTTGAATGATGGTCATTTGCGCGATCCGCTGGAAGTGTTGCGCCGGCTTGGCGGACGTGAAGTTGCGGCAATTGCGGGAGCAATTCTGGCTGCACGTGCAGAAAAAATTCCGGTTATTATTGACGGCTATGTGGCGGGTGCAGCGGCTGCTATCCTGAATGTTATGAATGTTTCTGCACTGGATCATTGCTTGTTTTCACATGTCTCTCCGGAAAAAGGGCATCGGCTTCTCTTGGAAAAAATGGGCAAAAAGCCATTGCTTGATCTTGATATCAGCCTTGGCAGCGGTGTTGGGGCGGCCCTTGCGACCGGCGTGGTAAAGGCTGCCGCACAATGCCATACGGGTATGGCTACCGCTAAGGATGCAGCTTTGAATGTCTCTGCCTGATAAAACTATTGATGAAATCAGAGCCCGCCTTGTGCGGGCTTTTTTTAAAAAAATCATAACTGCAAGAAATTGCGATTGTGTGATGCATTAATTTTTTTATGATGAATCTATAAAATACCGGTAGCGACTTTACTTCCAGTTATATTTTCCGAGTCATCAGCCGGACGGGTCGGATAAAAGTCCGTATCCGTATTTTCAACCATTTATAGTCTATGATTTTAAAATGTTACCGGAAATAATGGCACTGTTCCTGATTTGAGGAATAGTGCCATTTTTAATTTTATAACAGTGTAAAGCAAATAGTTACAGGTTATTCAGGCAGGTTTTAATTATTGTCCTTATCCAGAACCATATAATCCAGCGGCAGTTCTGTTGTATATTTGATCTGCTCCATGGCAAAGGATGATGAAACATTGCGGATTTCAATTTTGCTGATCAATCGCTTGTAAAATGCATCATAGGCAGCAATATCCGGCACTACAACGCGCAGCAGATAATCAACATCGCCGCTCATGCGGTAAAATTCCACCACTTCCGGAAATTCCTGTACAACCTCGGCAAAACGCTTCAGCCATTCATGGCTGTGCGAGCTGGTGCGCACCGCAACAAAAACTGTAACACGGGCATTGATCTTGACCGGATCAAGCACGGCAACGCGGCGCTTGATAATGCCGTCCTCTTCCAGTTTTTGAATTCTGCGCCAGCAGGGTGTGGTGGACAGGCCAACTTTTTTGGCAATATCTGCGACTGCTAATGTTGCATCTTCCTGCAACAGACGGAGAATTTTTCTGTCTAGTCTGTCCATATTCCCTCTCATTCAGCGCCGGAGCGGTTTTCTTTTGCCCAACCGGAAAATAGTTCAAATTATATGTTTGATGCGGTTTGTATAAAATGCAGGTTTGTTCTTGTTGAAATTGACCAAAATTGTTTTATCGCAGAACAATATAGCTTATGAATGATAGCTGGCGTAAATGCCAAGAATTTATTTCCATCTAATGCCTGTATAGTAGAAATTATTTTTCTTTTAGCAAGAGCGCATGAACTTTTTGCCGGAGTGCCGGCAAAAGCTCGGTTTCAAACCAGGGGGTGCGCTTAAGCCAGCCGCTATTGCGCCATGAGGGGTGGGGTAATGGCAAAATGGCAGGGCCTGCATTTTGATTGCTTTCCAGATAACGCCGCCAGTTCATCACAGTTTCTGTCATATTGAGCGGTTTGCATTGCGTCTGCAAATATTGCCGATATATGGGATTGCGTTTGAGGTGATAGGTTTGTGCATGGCTGCCTATTGCAATAATCAGCTCAATCTGTGGCATGAGGGCAAACAGATTATCGTGCCAGGTGAGGCGGCATTCACGGCGCGGCGGCAGATCGCCGCCATGTTTGTCATAACCCGGAAAACAAAAGCCCATGGGGATAATGGCAAATAAGGATGGATCGTAGAATTGCTCGCTTGTCACATCCAGCCATTCGCGCAGGCGTGCGCCGGAAGGATCGTTGAACGGAATGCCGGTTTTATGCACGCGAATGCCCGGAGCCTGCCCGCATATGGCAATTTTTGCGGTTGCAGAGGAAATACATACAGGGTTAGGCTCAAAGGGCAAAGGCTTGCCGTTTAAGGGGAGATCGCGGCAGATTCTGCATTGATCAATCCGGCTCTGCAATTGTTGCAGTGCAGATAGCGTTGCTTTCTTGTCTGGTTTGTCGGATTGAGGAATCATGGCCGGCTATCATTGATTTTGTTGTTTCGCTGCTGCCGATTGTTTTGCGCACCGGTTTGCTGGTTGCCCTGTTGGGCACGCCATCTGGAGGGGCGCTCAAATTCGCCTGCCCAAAGACCACGTCCGGCTTTGCGTGCTTGTGCTTCCTCCTTTTGATAAAGCCCGTAGGAAACAGCCCAGCCCTGTTGCACCAGCGTGCGGTTGAGGTCGGTCTCACCGGCGCTGCAAAAAGCGAGAATACGATTATATTTATCACGTCCCTCGGCAATGCAGATAACGGTCTGATTGCCGATCAATTCACGAAGGGCGGCTGTGGCATAATCTCCGCAGGGATAAATTTTGCCATGTGCCTTGCAGTTTTGCTTGTTTTCAGGGGTATCCATACCTTTTAGCCGGATGCGCTGACCGTGCAATGCAATTGTATCGCCATCATATATAGAGAGCTCCGTGCCGCGCCCGGTAAGAATGGCAGGGGGCGCGGTATGATTTTGCCCCTTTTGGGGAAGTGGCGCTGGTGTGTTGAACCAATGTGGTACACTGATCTGCATCAGTACATAAATGGCAAGCAGGATAAGCATTGTCGCTATACCGGAGCGGCGCAGCAGAGAATAGCGCCGCCGCAAGCGCACAGATTGCCGCCGGTATTGCGGCAGATATTTGCGGGATGGTGTTCTCATATGCGCAACTATAAAGCGCGCTTTCTTGAAAAAAAGGGCTCTGTGGATTTTTCAGGCGAAATTTCCGGCAATAAATATTGAGGGAATCGATTCTGCCTGACAGAGCACCTGTTATATTTTTATATTTGTAGTGACTTATTTAACTATATTCAGAAACTGGCTGACAACTATAGGGCGGAGAAAAGTGTTTTTAAGCCGCAAATGCGGGCTAAATTTAATATATAGGAATAAGTTTGTGCTGTTTTGGTAACAGTATTTATCTTTCATCCGGTTTATGGTTCGTCATGCAGGTTTGGTCTATTTCCCGCCATAAATGCAGGGCACCGATAAGGCGGCGGGCAAAAGTCCGGCCTGAAAAATGTTGAAACAACCCTTGTTCCGGCTGAGGTTCTTCGTTGAAGGAATTTTATTTTTATAAAAAATTTCAGCGAGTTAATGCAATAAATTGCAGTGATGCATTAAATTTGCGCAGTTCGAATAAGTTCTCTTTTGCACCATCGGGTCAAAGGGTCGTAATCTTGCCTGAAAAAACAGGTAGTTCTGTTGATGGTAAGGATAAAGCCTGTGCAGGCTTTATTTTGACAAGTGCTAATGAAAGAATACTGCCGTGACCGGGTTTCTTAAAAAAGTCTCTCATCCTGTTTTTGCTGCCGGTGTTGCGCTCTGTCTGGTGTGCAACAGCGCGCTGGCCTTTGATATTCAGGAGACGGGGGGTAAAAAGAGCAATCCGTTTGAGGTTTTCAAATTCGGATTGTCAGCTTTTAAAAGCGGCCACAAGGATGAGGCGCTGAAGGCGCTGCGCTATGCCGCGGATCAGGGGCATCCGGGAGCAAACTGGAAACTGGCCAGCATGTATGCTCAGGGGGATGGTGTTCCTGAGAATGATTATGAAGCCTATAAGATTTTTGAAAAAATTGTCCATGATGGCGCAGAGCCCGGCTCGCAGAATGAATCTTATGTCGCCGGTGCGCTTGTGCAGCTTGCCCGTTATTTGAAGCACGGTATTCCCGATACGCCGGTTGCTGCGGATCCGAATATGGCGGTGGATTATTATGTGCAGGCTGCATCCAGTTTTGGCGATGCCACAGCACAATATGAGCTGGGGATGATGCTGTTTAAAGGCGATGGTATCGAGAAAAACACTGTGCAGGCAGCGCGCTGGTTTCAGCTTGCAGCCAAAAAAGGCAATGCCAATGCGCAGGCCATGCTTGGCAATATGCTGTTTCAGGCCGGAAAGACAGTTCGTGGTCTGGCTATGCTGACCACAGCTTTTGAACGCTGCGCTGATGAGGATTGTGAGTGGATCCGCGCTATGCAGGAACAGGCATTTTCCATTGCCGGTGAGGCTGACCGCCGTAATGCGATTGCTCTGGCCGGCGGCACGATAAAATAAAAGCCGGAGAGGTTCCGGCTTGAGAGCGGTTTCAGCAATCTTGTAATCTTAATATTACGCGCATTTATTTATTGGGCGCATTCATTTTAAAATTTTCTATCAGATATTTTCAGCAGTCAAGTTCTATCAATACCGGCACGTGATCGGATGGTTTCTCCCAGCCGCGGGTGTGTTTTTCAATCTGCGCTCCCTTGAGCATATTGGCAGCTTCCGGAGAGAGCAAAAGATGATCAATGCGGATGCCATTGTTTTTTTGCCAGGCACCGGCCTGATAATCCCAGAAAGAAAACATCTGCTCATCACTGACATTGCGGATGGCATCATAAAATCCAAGATTTTCCAGGCGGCGGAATGCCTGTCTGCTTTGTGGCAGAAACAGCGCATCATTCACCCAGTTTTCCGGCTGTTTGGCATCTATCGGCTGCGGGATAATATTATAATCGCCGGCCAGCACCAGCGGCTCTTCCAGAGCAAGGCGGTTTTGTGCCCAGTCGTGCAGCCTTTGCATCCAGCCAAGCTTATAGGGGTATTTTTCCGTATCCACCGGATTGCCATTTGGCAAATAGAGCGACACCACGCGGATAACGCCTTTGCCCGCGGTAAAAACCGCTTCGATAAAACGCGCCTGTTCGTCACTGTCATCGCCGGGCAAGCCGCGATTAACTTCAACCGGTGAGGTTCTGGAGAGAATGGCAACGCCGTTAAAGCCCTTCTGCCCGTGGGTCTCCACATGATAGCCAAGGGCTTCAATCTCCATACGCGGAAAAAGATCGTCTACAGATTTTATCTCCTGCAGGCAGGCCACATCAGGCCGGCATTCCTGCAACCAGTGCAAAAGGTTTTCGATACGCGCTTTGACGCCGTTAATATTCCATGTGGCAATTTTCAAAAGACGTATCCCCATAGGTTAAATGTGAGAAAAACGCCGCGGGTCGCGCCCGCGGCAGTATCAATTCTGTCTGTCCTCAGAGCGCAAAGCTGACGCCGCAGCCGCAGGATGAGGTAACATTCGGATTATTGATCTGAAAGGACTGCCCCATAAGATCATCAACAAAGTCGATCACAGAGCCATCAATATAGGGCACGGAAATGCTGTCAATCAGCACTTTGGCACCGTCTTTTTCGATGATCATATCATCATCATTTACCTCATCAACGAGGTCGAATTTATAAGAAAAGCCCGAGCAGCCGCCGCCTTCAACCGAGATGCGCAGGGCTGATTTGCCGGTTTGTTTCTGCAGGATTTTAACAATTCGTCTGGCAGCTGCATCAGAGACAGTAATATCTGTCATAATTATCACCTTGGTGTCATATGCGGTTCAATTTCCGCACAGAATATTGTCAATGCCTGTAATATAGGGCAGGCGGGCAAGGGGTGCAATCATTGCTGCAGGCTGCGGGGACGATAAATTTTACAGTGCAGGCTGCTATATAAACAGATATGGCGGCAAGGCGGATAAAAATGCCTTTTGCAGCGTAAAATTGTTTCTTTCTTTTCGCAGTGCATAATCTTGTGTTATTGCAGACGAAAGATCAGCTTGCATATCAGCCTATGACAGGAAGAAACATGGATAATATCGGTTTCGGCTATCGTGAACGCGCCCCTTATGCCTGTGATCCTGCGCAGACGCGCGGGCGTCTGGTGCCGGAGGCTGAAAGCCGCACACGCACACCTTTTCAGCGTGACAGAGACCGGATCATCCATTCCACCGCTTTTCGGCGGCTGAAACATAAAACGCAGGTTTTTATCGCCCATGAGGGTGATCATTATCGCACAAGGCTCACCCATACTATTGAGGTGGCGCAGATTGCCCGGGCATTGGCGCGCGCCCTGCGGCTGGATGAGGATCTGGCAGAAGCGGTGGCGCTGGTGCATGATTTTGGCCATACGCCATTTGGCCATACGGGGGAGGATGCACTTAATGAGAAAATGGCAGATTATGGTGGTTTTGATCACAATGCGCAGTCTTTACGTATTGTGACATTGCTTGAAAAACGCTATGCGGAATTTGATGGCCTTAATCTGTCATGGGAAACGCTGGAAGGGCTGGTGAAACATAACGGCCCGCTGACCGGTGCTTATTCCGATGGTAAGCCGGTTCCGGGCTCTGTTCTCAAATATAATGAGCGGTTTGATCTGGAGCTTGACGGTTTTGCAAGCCTTGAGGCGCAATGTGCGGCAATTGCAGATGATATTGCCTATAATGCCCATGATATTGATGACGGCTTGCGCTCCGGCCTGCTTACGCTTGAGCAATTGGAGGAAGTGCCCTTAACCCGCGATATTTTGCAGGAGGTGCGGCGCTTTTATCCTGATCTTGATAAAGTGCGGCGCGGGCATGAATTGATGCGCCGGCAAATCACCCGCATGGTTGAGGATGTGATTTCACACGCACAGGTACAGATTAAAAAATTTAACCCGCAAAATGTTGCTGATGTGCGTGCAGCCAGTGAAATGATGGTGGGTTTTTCGCAGCCAATGGCACAGGCGGAAAAGACGCTGAAAGCTTTTCTTTATAAAAATCTTTATTTTAACGCCAAGGTGGTGCCAATCCGCAAGGAGGCGGAAAAGGTTGTTAAAGACCTGTTTGATGCCTATATGGCGGCGCCGGATGCCATGCCGGCAGATTGGCGCGCGGGCATTACCGGCAATGAGACTTCGGCTTTTGCCCGCCAGATTGCGGATTTTCTGGCTGGTATGACTGATAATTATGCCATGCGCGAGCACCGGCGATTGTTTGACCATACGCCAAACTTGGCTTAAACGGGCTGCAAAATTGCCATTCATGATTGTGTGATTTGCAGAGCCTGAGGGCTGTAACGGATTGCACGATATTTAATTGACCGAATGTGAACTGCGGGCAATATCTGTATTTCATGTTCCGACAGGACAGATTATGAATATCTTTGCTGATTTCGATGTTAAAATTAAAAAAGCACTGCAAGATCTTGGTTTAAAAAACAAAGATGGTGGTAAGCTTGATGTGTCGCGGGTTGGGGTTGAGCCGCCGCGCGATGCTTCGCACGGGGATATTTCCACCAATGCGGCAATGGTGCTCTCCAAGGCTGTGGGCAGCAATCCGCGTGAACTGGCTGCAAAAATTGCGGAAGCCCTGAAAGGCGATGCGGATGTGGCCTCTGTTGATGTGGCAGGCCCTGGCTTTATCAATCTGCGCCTTAATGATGATTACTGGCAGCGGCAGCTTGGTGCCATGCTTGCAGCCGGAACGGATTATGGCCGTTCAAAAATGGGGGGCGCACGCAAGGTTAATGTGGAATATGTTTCTGCCAATCCTACCGGACCGATGCATGTCGGCCATTGCCGCGGCGCGGTTGTCGGCGATGTTCTGGCCAATTTGCTGCAATTTGCCGGTTTTGATGTCACCAAGGAATATTACATCAATGATGCGGGCGCGCAGATTGATGTTGTGGCCAGATCTGTAATGTTGCGCTACCGTGAGGCGCTGGGTGAAGATATCGGAGAAATTCCGGCCGGTCTTTATCCCGGAGATTATCTGGTGCCGCTTGGCAAGGAGCTGGCAAGGGAATTTGGCGCATCTTTGCTGGAAAAGCCGGAAGATGAAGTGCTGCCTATGGTCAAAAATCGCGCGATTGATGCCATGATGGCAATGATCCGCGATGATCTGGCCTCGCTGAATGTGCATCACGATGTGTTTTTCTCGGAACGTGATCTGCATGCCGATCATGCCAGACTGATCCGCACTGCAATTAATGATCTTACCCTTAAAGGCCATGTCTATAAGGGCAAGCTGCCGCCGCCAAAAGGCCAGTTGCCGGATGACTGGGAAGACCGTGAGCAGACATTGCTGCGCTCCACGGAAGTGGGCGATGATATGGATCGCGCCTTGGTGAAATCTGATGGCAGCTTCACCTATTTTGCCGCTGATGTTGCGTATTTCAAAAATAAATTTGATCGCGGCTTTGAGGAAATGATCTATGTGCTTGGTGCCGATCATGGCGGATATATCAAGCGTCTGGAGGCGGTGGCCAAGGCTGTTGCCGGTGATAAGGCCAAGCTCACGGTGCTGATCTGCCAGATGGTCAAGCTGTTTCGTGATGGCGAGCCGGTGCGTATGTCCAAGCGTGCGGGGCAGTTTATCACCTTGCGCGATGTTGTGGATGAGGTGGGATCCGATGCCGTGCGCTTCATGATGCTTTATCGCAAAAATGACGCATCGCTGGATTTCGATTTTGCCAAGGTAACGGAGCAGTCCAAGGATAATCCGGTATTTTATGTGCAATATGCCTGCGCACGGGCGCATTCGGTTTTCCGTCAGGCAAAAGAACAGCTTGGTCTTGAGGCTTTTGACCGTACGCAACTGGCAAAACATCTGGCATTGCTGACCGATGAGAGCGAAGTTGCATTGGTGCGCAAGCTTGCGGAATATCCGCGCCTGATTGAAACAGCTGCTATTCATCAGGAGCCGCACCGGCTGGCATTTTACCTCTATGATCTTGCCAGTGCGTTCCATTCGCAATGGAATCGTGGTTCTGATAACCCGGACTTACGTTTTATTAAGGTTAACGATACAAACTTGTCACTTGCCAGGTTAGGGCTGGTGCAGGTTGTTTCTGATGTCCTTGCGTCCGGATTGTCGATTATCGGTGCGGATGCTCCGGCAGAAATGCGCTGAACAGGGCGGGACGGTTTAACAGACCGCCCGTATGTTCAGGGGAAAACGTGCACGAAATGGCGCAATTGCTGCCTTTTCGTGCCGGATACAAGAAACTACTGTCAATATTTGCCCACATTGCCTTGCTATATTTGTAATATCAGGGAGACGTCGGCGGGCGCTCCGTTTGAAATTAGGAAAACGCCATGACTGACAGTAGCGTGACGGGCCGCAATCAGAATCACAGCGAAATACGCGACGAATCGGCGCGGGATAATGATCCGCTGTTTGAATTGTCGCGCATTTTTGGCTTTGATGAACCGGCCGGCAATACCAATATTCCGGCTGCAGCGGCAACCGGTGATTTTTCTTCAGAAATCAGCCTTGAGCGTGAGCTGATGGCTGATTTTGACGCGGAACTTGCGGCAGGATTTAGCGATGAGCTGACCGATGAGCTGCCGGTTTCTGAAGGCGGCCTTGTGCAGAATGATTTGTCGGGCATCGTGCCGCAGGCTGGTGCGGAGCCGGAAAAAACGTCTGAAAGCCGCTTTGTGCGGCCACCAGTTATTGAACCGCGTTTTACCGGCTATGCGCCGCAGCAACGCGCTTATGCGGAAGAAAAAACGCAGCCTGTTGCCGAGCCGCAGGTTTTTGAAACAGCCGCACCCGCTGAGGACGAGTCATATTACCCCGCGGCGAAAACTGTGCAGAATGTGCCTGCGCAGGATCCGTATTATCCCGTACAGGCTGATTATTCTGCCTATGCGGGGCAACAACATGATTCGATTTTTTCTGTAAGGCCGGCGCCGGAACCCGTTGCAGAAACTTTTGCGGCTTATGATGCAGAATTTGCCATGCCTGAGCCAGAGCGTGGTGCATCGCCATTTGATGAGGCCGGTTTGCAGGCAGAGTCCGGATATCAGGCAGCAATTAACCCGCAGAATTTTGCGCAGCCTTATGATAGCAGCCAGTCTTACAAAACAGGGCCAAGCCTTGAAGATGAACTGGCCTTTTTGCTGGATGATGCGCCGTCGTCCCGCCCGTCATTGGGCAACAGAAGGGCGTTTGACGATGATTTTAAGCCCCTGTTTGATGCTCCGGCTGCTGCGGTTGCGCCGGTTGAGCCCGATGCGGCACATGCCGGTGAGGCAGATATTTTAGCTCAGGTGGAAGATGAATTTTTTGAAGCGCCGGATTTATCGCGTTTGCCAAATCGCGGTACACAATCTTTTGCCCATCGTGAAGACCATCTGTTTGACAGGCAGGCTGCAACACCGGTAGAAATGTCTGATTTACCTGATCTGGCTGATGAGGCTGATAATGCCGATTATGACGTTTATGACGATTATGATGGGCAAGCTGCTGCAGAGGCAGAAATACCGGCTGAAAGTTTCAGTCTTGGTGAGGATTTTTTTGCGGTTGAAGAGCCGGCACCTGTTGTTGAGGAACAGGCACCTGTTGCACAAGAGCCGGTGATTCCGCCTTTGGCCGCCAATGCCGTGCGCGGTTATTCTACTTATAAATTTGGCTCTGCAACGCCATCCGCAAATAGTATTGCGCAGTCTGCTGGCGCGCCGGTTGAGGCAGCCTCCTTTGAAATGCCTGAACTGAGCAAGACATCTTTTGAGCCGGAATATCAGGAAAACCCGGAATATCAGGAAAATGATGCGCAGTTTTTTGCCGGTGAGGCCGATGGCGCGGGTGAGGATTTCTTCAGCAATGATGATTTCAACTTCTCATTTGATGAAGATATACAACCTGCCGGTGATTATGCTGACACTGTTACAGAACAGGTTGAAGAGCCGGAAACACAATTACAGGCAGAATCAGGGATAACCGCTTATCCTGCGGCTTTTCAGCCCGCTGCAAAAAGCTTAGAACCGGCACCGGAAATTGATGTGGTTGCGGTTGCTGAAAACAAGGTTGAGCAGACACAAGCCCTTGATCTTCCTGAGATTAATTTTGATGATGAAAAAGATGCGGGGCTTAACAGCCTTGAATCGGAATTTGCTGAAATTTTCAGCACCATCAGTGTAACCGATACTGTGCCGGATACAACCAGCGAGGCAGACAAGGCGTTTGAAAATATTCTGCAGGATAATTTTGCAGATTATCAGCCGCAGATTCAGAGCACTGATCCGGTTCAGGATAATGGCTTTGGTCTTGCTGCCGGTGCAGGTGCTGCCGCTGTTGCAGGGGCAGGGCTTGGCGCTGCGGCAACCTATGCGGCAAATTATAAAACCGGCATGCAGCAGAATGTTGCGGGTTCTGCGCAGGCTTCTCAGGATGATTATTATAATCACTGGGCTGCGCAAGGCGCACAGACGAATGATTTTGAGACCTATAATCTGGGTGAGAATCTTGCCCGTGATGATGAGGCTTACGACGATTATACGCAGAATGCAGACAGGCCGCAGCGCAAACCGGTTTTCTGGGCATCGGTAGCCGCAGCTGTTTTGCTTGTTGCGGGCGGTGGTTATTATCTGCTCAAATCCGGCGGTATTGCCGGCGGAGAGCCGGAAATCCTGCGCGCGGATACCCAGCCGGTAAAAGTGCAGCCGGAAAACCCCGGCGGCATGGTGGTGCCTAATCAGGATAAAGCTGTGTATGATCAGGTTTCAGGTGCCAAGCCGGCTGCGCCAGAGCAAAAAGTGCTGATCAATACGGAAGAAGAGCCGGTTGATGTTGGCCTGCTTCAGGGGCAGGATGCTGAAGAGGATCGCCTGCCTTCCGATGATGGTGCGGCAACCCTTGGCGCAGCTGTGCCGCCGGCAGATGAGGCCGATCGGGAACTGATTACTCCGCGCACTGTAAAAACCATGGTTGTGCGGGCAGATGGCACGATTGTGGAAGGTGAGGCGCCAAAAACGCCCGCAACACAGAACAATGCCCCACAGAATAATGCGGATAATGGCCTGGATGAGGCCGCGCGCCTGATCAGCCAGAATGCGGTTCCCGAACGCCTGACAACGCAGAAACCGGAAACCCCTGTGCAAAATGCTGCCGCGCCGCGCGTGGTGCAGACACAGACTTTTACAGCCTCCGGCGAACAGGTTAAGCCGCGTGAGGTGAAAGCCGCCCCTGTTGTGCCGTCGCGCCCTGCAGAGCAGCCGGTTAATGTGGTTGGCAATGTGGAGCGTCCTGCGCGCAATCAGGCTGCACAGCAGGTTGCCTCGGCGGCGGCCTCTGCCAATATTGCGGCGGGCACATGGTTTATTCAGGTGGCTTCTCAGCCAAGTGCAGAACTTGCGCAGAAAAACTATGCCAATCTCAATGCCCGCTACGGCAATATTATCGGCGGCCGTGGTGTGGATATTAAAAAAGCGGATATTCCGGGCAAAGGTACCTATTATCGTGTACGTATTCCGGGTGGAAGCAAGGCAGAAGCCATTGCCCTGTGTGAGCGGCTTAAATCAGCCGGAGGCAGCTGCTTCCCGACAATGTAACGCTTGCAGAGTACAAAAATTGGATGCGCTGTGTATTGACGTTGATACACAGCGCATTTTTATATCCGGGGATTATGTAATGTTTTGATGAAAAGTGTTTCACAGTCTTCAGGATGCAGTTTAAAACTTTGGGATAATCTTATTATCCTGTTTGTAACATCAGAAGGCGAGGAGCATTGCCGCAATGACATTTAAAGCCATGATTACGGGTTTTGCCGGAACAATGCTGACGGAACAGGAGCAGGCGCTGTTTCGCAAAATCCGCCCCTGGGGGTTTATCCTGTTTGCGCGCAATGTTGAGAGCATTGCGCAATTGCAGGCGCTGACCAAACAATTGCGTGAAGTGAGCGGGCGCGAAGAAACCCTGATCTTTGTTGATCAGGAGGGGGGGCGTGTGCAGCGTTTGCGCCCGCCGCTCGCACCTGATTATCCTTCTGCGGCGCAGATTGGCGCGCTTTATGTGCAGGATGAGGAAAAGGGCTTGCGTGCTGCATGGCTGCTTGGCCGCCTCCATGCCTTTGATCTTATGCGTGTCGGGATTAATGCCAATTGCCTGCCCGTGCTGGATGTGCCGGTTGAGGGGGCGCATGATGTGATTGGTAACCGTGCCTATTCCCATGATCCGGAAGTGGTGGCTGTGCTCGGCAATGCTGTTGCTGAAGGGCTGATGGCCGGTGGCGTGCTGCCGGTGATGAAACATATGCCGGGGCATGGCCGCGCTTTTGCTGACAGCCATAAAGAACTGCCAAGCGTGGATGCGCCTTTAAGTGAATTATGCGCCCGTGATTTTGTGCCATTCTGCCAGCTGGATGATTTGCCGGCGGCAATGACGGCACATATTGTTTATAAATCGCTCGACCCGGAGCATCCGGCCACATTATCGCCTGTGGTTATCAATTGTGTGATCCGTGATATGTTGGACTATGACGGATTGCTGATGAGCGATGATATTTCTATGAAAGCCTTGTCAGGCAATCTGGATGATATTGCCCGCGATATTATTGCTGCCGGTTGTGATATTGTTTTGCATTGCAGTGGCGTGCTGCAGGAAACCATAGCTGTTGCCAATGCTGTTCCTGATCTGCAGGGAGACAGCCTGCGGCGTGCGGAATTGGCAGAGGTTTATGCCGGTGAGGCTGATTTGAGCAATGAGGCGGAAATTCGCGCTGAATTTGAAGAGATGTTTCCGCAGCAAGCTGTTATTGCCTGAGGCAAGATATTTTCTTACATGTGACAGGCGGATAGAATGAATGCTGCATCTGACAAGACTGTTGCTGAAAAAACGCCAAAGGCTGATATGCCGATGGATGCGTTGTGGCAGTCTGATACCGCGCTGATTATTCCGCCTGAAGACAGTGATGATATGACCTTGCATGTGGATGTGCAGGGTTTTGAAGGGCCTATGGATTTGCTGCTGCATCTGGCGCGCAACCAGAAAGTGGATTTGACGCAGATTTCTGTTCTTGCGCTTGCAGAGCAATATCTGGCCTTTATTGCAATGGCGCGTGATCGCAAGCTGGAACTGGCAGCCGATTATCTGGTTATGGCGGCATGGCTGGCTTATCTCAAATCACGGCTTCTGATTCCGAAAGTAAAGGATGAGGACGGCGAGACCGGTGAGCAGCTTGCCTCTGTATTACAATTTCGTCTCAAGCGGCTTGAGGCCATGCGCGATGCTGCGGGCAAGCTGGTGAATCGTGACCGGCTGGGGCGCGATGTTTTCGCCCGCGGGATGCCGGAAACTGTGCTGGTGGAAAAGACCAGTCTTTACAGTGCTTCGCTTTATGATTTGCTGACAGCCTATGCTTCGCAGCGCCAGCGGCAGGCCGTTTCTCATGTGCAGATAGCCAGACGCACGGTCTGGTCGCTGAAAGAAGCGCGTGTTTTATTGGTGCGTATGGTTGGCGAGTTGCAGGATTGGGTGACGCTGGATGCTTTTTTGCTGGACTATATTGCAAGACCGGAAGACCGCGCCACTGCCATTGCCAGTTCTTTTGCCGCCAGTCTGGAACTGGTGCGCGAGGGGCGGATGGAAATTCGCCAGAATGCAGCTTTTGAGCCGGTTTATATGCGCTCTGTTTTTAAAAATACTGCCGGTGCGCAGCTGCAGGATATGACGCAGGATAAAAATAGGGATGAGGCGTGAGTGACAGTGAAATGACGGCGGAAAATACGGCTTTATCTGGCCGTGAGGCACTGGGCGATGTGGTGCGTATGGTGGAGGCGATTATTTTTGCATCTGCCGAGCCGGTGAGCGAAAAAATGCTGCGTGAGCGCCTGCCGGTGGAAGTGGATCTGCCGCCGGTGCTGAAATTTTTGCAGGGTGAATATCGCCTGCGCGGGGTCAATCTGGTTAAGGCCGGTGAGGGGTGGGCATTTCGCACTGCGGCTGATTTAAGCTTTTTGATGAGCCGTGATCAGGTGAAGCAGAAAAAACTCTCCCGCGCGGCACTCGAAGTGCTGGCGATTATTGCTTATCATCAGCCGGTAACGCGGGCAGAGATGGAGGATATTCGCGGAGTGGAAACCTCCAAAGGCACGCTGGATGTTTTGATGGAGACGGGCTGGATAAAATTGCGTGGCCGCAGGCGCACGCCTGGCCGGCCGGTAACCTATGGCACGACAGACAGTTTTCTTGATCATTTCGGGCTGGCGGAGATCAGGGATCTTCCGGGGATGGATGAATTGCGCGGGGCAGGGCTGCTTTCAGCGCGGCTGCCGTCTAATTTTTCTGTGCCGATGCCCAATGTGCGGCCGGATGAATTGCAGGAGGATGAAGATCCGCTGACAGCCGGTGATATTGAGGAGCTTGGTTTGTTTATGCCAAAGGTTGAAGAGGAGCGCCCCTGAGCAGACAGGTGACTGCCGGTGAAAAAGAATAATCTGCAAAATCGATTTTGATTTTTGCAACTATGCTGTAGAACAGGCATAAATTGCGCGGATTGGGATGAAACAATGCTGCGCAGGGCTGTATTGCGGTTTATAAGTATATAAAAGCTGCAAAAAAGATCCGGTGGCGGATTATATCTCATCTGGACGTAAACCGTTGCGGCGCTTAAATAGAAACTGAATTTGGATAATCCTGCTCTGGTTATAATCGCCGGAGAACATTTAGGGGATGGGATATGGGTAGTTTTTCGATCTGGCACTGGCTTATCGTTCTTGCGGTGGTGCTGCTGCTGTTTGGCCGTGGCAAAATTCCGGAATTGATGGGCGATGTTGCCAAAGGCATCAAAAACTTCAAACAGGGTATGAATGAACCTGAAGAAACGGGTGCCACATCCTCCAAGACGATTGATAATGAAACCGGTGAGCCTGTGGAGCCGGTTTCCAAAACAAAGAAAAAGTCTTAAATTTAAAGCATCTGGCTTTTATTGTGCCGTTTTTTACGGCACAAATTTGCGCCGATGTGCTGATATGTTGTGTTCCGGCTGTGTATCGCGGATTTGCAACATTGTTACTGCTTTCCTGCCTGAGCGCAGGGCGGATATGCGATGAAATGGAACGCCGATGTTAGATTTGGGCTGGTCCGAGCTTTTGGTGATCGCTGTTGTGATGATCGTGGTTGTCGGGCCGAAAGATCTTCCGAAAATGCTGCGCGCATTCGGGCGTGCAACGGCGAAATTGCGTGCAACGGCAAGTGAGTTTCGCACGCATTTTGACGAGGCTCTGCGTGAAGCAGAGCTGGATGAGGTCAGAAAAACCATTGATGATGTCAAAAAATATGATCCGCGCAAAACCGTAGCCGATATTTTTGAACCGGTACGCAGCGCAGGCGATGATTTGCGAAACAGCCTGAATAACGCAACGCCAAAACCAGATGAAACGCCCGAACTTGCGCCGGCTGTGCCGATGGATTCGCCGTTTGATCCGGCTGAAATGAAGGATGAGACGGCAAAGGCGCAAAAGCCGGCTGAAACGGCAAAGACAAAACCGGCAACTGAAAAAACAGACGCAAAGAAATCTGCTGCGGCTAAAAAAACTGCGGTTAAAAAAACTGGGTCCGGCAGTGCTGTAAAAGCCGCCGCAACGGGTAAAACTGCAGCAAAAACGACCAAGAAGACAGGAACTGACAAGTGAGCAGTGATCAGGATGAAATCGACCAGAGTGCTGCGCCTTTGCTTGAGCATCTGATTGAGCTGCGCCGCCGTCTCATCTGGTCGATTGTGGCTTTTTTTCTGGCCTTTATATTGTGTTTTGCTGTTGCCAAACAGCTTTTCAACCTGCTGGTGCTGCCTTATCAATGGGCGCTGGACTGGGCGGGAATGGATCGCAGCAAGGCCGCGTTGATTTATACGGCGCCGCAGGAATTCTTTTTTACACAGGTAAAAGTGGCAATGTTTGGCGGCTTGGTGCTGGCTTTTCCTATAATTGCCTCGCAGATTTACAAATTTGTGGCGCCTGGCCTCTATAAGCATGAGCGCATGGCATTTTTGCCGTTTCTCATTGCCACGCCCTTGTTGTTTTTATTGGGCGGGGCTTTGGTTTATTTCTTTTTCACGCCAATGGTAATGTGGTTTTTCCTCGCTATGCAGCAATCCGGTGTCAATGGCGAGGTACAGATTTCCCTGTTGCCGAAAGTATCGGAATATCTGAGCCTGATCATGACGCTGATTTTTGCCTTTGGGCTGGTGTTTCAGTTACCGGTTATTACCACTTTGATGGCCAGGGTCGGGCTGGTGACAGCGCAGGGGCTGAAGGATAAGCGCAAATATGCAATTGTGATTGCGTTTGTGGTGGCTGCGGTTTTAACCCCGCCAGATCCGGCAAGCCAGATCGGCCTTGCCATACCGACAATCCTGCTTTACGAAATTTCAATCTGGCTGGCACAGATGGTTGAGAAAAAACGCATGCAGGCTGAAATTCTCAATAATTTGACAGCCGCTGATCATGACGGGCAAAAAACGTCCTGAATTCCGGAATTTATGATAAAAGATCAAAGGCGGTATTTATGCTGCCTTTTTAAGCATGACATCTCAAGAAGCATTTGCCTTTGATGGAATGCGCCACACTGCCGCGATAACTCTTTTAATATGTGTGATTGCGGTGAATCTGAACCTTGAAAAATAACGGTAGTTCCGATGCTGGATATTAAATGGATACGTGAAAACCCTGAAGCTCTTGATGCTGCGCTGCAAAAGCGCGGAGCCTCTGCCGTATCCTCTGAAATTTTGGCGCTGGATGAGGCGCGCCGTCAGCATATTGCCAAAGTTCAGGAAGCGCAGGAGCGCCGCAATGCCGCCTCGAAAGAGATTGGCAAGGCAATGGCTGAAAAAGATGCGGCAAAGGCCGATCGTCTGAAGGCTGAAATGAGTGAGCTGAAAAGTTTTCTCTCGCAAGCGGAAGAAGAAGAACGCCGCCTTGAAAAGGCACTTGGCGATGCGCTTTCCGGCTTGCCCAATGTGCCGCTGCCGGGTGTTCCTGTGGGCAAGGATGAGCATGATAATGTCGAGATACGCCGTGTGGGCGAAATTCGTGATTATGGTTTTGCGCCAAAGGAACATTTTGAGCTGGGCGAAGCACTCGGCCTGATGGATTTTGAACGGGCCTCACGCATGTCCGGTGCGCGTTTTACTGTGTTGAAAGGTGTGCTGGCGCGCCTTGAACGTGCGCTTGGCCAATTCATGCTTGATCTGCATACAACAGAGCATGGCTATAGTGAAACCATGGTGCCGCTGATGGTGCGTGATGATGCTGTTTATGGCACAGGCCAGTTGCCGAAATTTTCGGAAGACCTGTTTCACACCACCGATGGTCGCTGGCTTATTCCGACGGCAGAGGTGCCGCTGACCAATCTGGTCAATGGTGAGATTGTGGATGCGGCACAATTGCCAATGCGTGTGACTGCGCTCACCCCGTGTTTCCGTTCTGAGGCCGGTTCTGCCGGCCGAGATACGCGCGGCATGCTGCGCCAGCACCAGTTCTGGAAAGTGGAAATGGTGTCAATCACCGATGCTGACAGTTCTGAAGCAGAACTGGAGCGCATGACAGGTTGCGCGGAAGAGGTGCTGAAACGCCTTGGCCTGCCGTTCCGCACAGTTACGCTTTGCACGGGCGATATGGGCTTTGGCGCACAGAAAACCTATGACATTGAAGTGTGGCTGCCGGGACAGAACACATTCCGTGAAATTTCAAGCTGTTCTGTTTGTGGTGATTTTCAGGGACGGCGTATGAATGCGCGTTACCGCACCAGTGGTGAAAAGGGAACCCGTTTTGTACATACGCTTAACGGTTCAGGCGTTGCGGTTGGCCGTGCCCTGATTGCCGTGATGGAAAATTATCAGCAGGAGGATGGCAGCATTATCATTCCTGATGCTCTGGTACCTTATATGGGCGGCATAACCCGTATTGCCAAAGCCTGATTTTCCTGAAATCAGAAAACACAAATGCCGGTGGTTAAAAAAAGACCGGCATTTTATTTGCATACATTATCTCAGCATTTACAATTTTGAGTAATGATGCCGCTTTGTGATAAAAATATTTTCTATGCGTGAGCAAGGTTCATGAATATTCACATGCAGGCAAACAGGGAAATATACCGGATGAACAGCAAGGAGGGCTTTGCTTCCTTTGTGCTGCGTATGCGTGCCAGTGGTGTGCATGATCCGCGTTTGTTTGCGGCCATTGAGGCTACGCCACGACAGAATTTTATTGATTCATCCTATCAGGACTTTGCTTATGGCAATCGCGTTTTTCCGCTGCCATGCGGTGAAACAATCGAAGGGCTGGATGATCAGGCGCGGGTTCTTTCTGCTCTCGCTCTGGAGCCGGGGCATCGTGTGCTTGAGATTGGCACAGGATCCGGTTTTACAGCTGCGGTTATGGCGCGTCTTGCGGCGCGGGTAACAACGATTGAACGCTATAAAACGCTTGCTGAAGCTGCGCGTAATCAGTTCCAAACCCATAAAATTGAAAATATAGTGTGCAAACATGCCGATGGCCGCCACGGTGTGGCGGGCGGGCCTTATGACCGTATTATTGTGTGGCCGGCATCAGAGGCAATGCCGCGGCAATTTCTTGATCTTCTGGCCACGCATGGCGTGCTGATTGCGCCTGTCGGCCAGCCGGATGGCATACAGATTATGTGCCGTATGGCCAAGGTGGGCAGCCGTTTTGAGCGCGAGGATCTTATGACTGTGCGCTATCAGCCGTTTATTGAGGGCGCTGCGTCTTATCTTTGAAATTTATATTTTATTAAAATTTATTTTTATGAACCGTATTTGCCGGTGCATTAACGGGGTTAAATCAGGCTGACTTCATTAATATGGTATCTGTTTGATGAATCTTTTATTTTTTTTACACCAATTTTAACCAGCAAGTAACATTAACACGCTTTAATCAATCCAATGGAGCGGTTTGCGTTCTTATTGAATTTTGAGTTTGCTCTGGATTCTTTGAATGGCCGCATTGTCCTGTCATTCAGGTTGCACAAGCTGAACGGGACAGGCTGAGGAGCATTTCCGGCAAAAGCGCGAAGCGGTTTTGTGCCGGAGTAATGCGTAAACAAAGAATTGGAGCATTTCATTGCTTATGCAGAAAATGAAATGCTTTTGAGTTACGGGTATGGACGGGTTGAATATGCGTAAAAATGTTTTGCATCATACGTCCGAGCGTCTTCTGCGTCATGGCGCGGTCATTCTGCTTGCCGGAATGGTTGCAGGCTGCAGCGGGGATATGACACGCTTTACGGATGGTATTACGACCGGATCGACGAATAGCCAGCGTCCGATTATGCAGGCGCAGAATCAGTCCGTTCAGCAGATGAACGCGGACAGCTATCCGGTTATGCCTGCCACACAACGTGTTGTTTCGGGCAATGTTCAGCGTAATGAGCTGCCGCCTGTGGGCAGTGCCGCGCCGATGGGCGCTGCACAGGTTGCCCAGAATACGACCCGGAATGTGGTGCAGAATACGGTAAATACAGTTCATAATACCGGTCAGTCATTGTCTAATCAGGGGCAGCAAATTGCCGCTGCCGGCAGCAATGCGGGCAGGGCGGTTGCCGCTTCTGCCAATAGTGTTATGGTGCAGCCGGGAGAAACGCTCTATGGTGTTGCCCGCCGGTTGAATGTTTCGCCAAATGATTTGATGGCGGCCAATAATATCACTGATCCGAATATGCTGCGCGCCGGCCAGACCCTGACGGTTCCGGGTGTGAAGGCGGCTGCGGGCGGTTCGGTGGCCGCGGCAGGCAATAGCGGCGCACAGACATTGGGGCAGCTTAAATCTGCCGGCACACAGGCTGTTGCAGATGCCAAGCAAACAGCAACCAATAAAGTGAATACAGCTGTTGCCAATGCAGGCAGCAAGGTTGCGGCCGCTGCCGGTGGCTATACTGTGCAGAGCGGCGATACATTGCATGCTATTGCCCAGCGTTCCGGTGTTTCGGCTGCGGCTATCAAGCAGGCTAACGGCATGAGTGACGGCACAATCCGTGTTGGCCAGACCCTGATTATTCCGGCTGCGGCAAATGCGGCGGCAGTGCAGGTTGCAGCGGCAGCCAAGCCGGCGCAGGCTGCTGTTGATACAACTGTGAAAACTGCCTCCACGCCGCCTGCGGCTGCAAAGCACGCGCCTGATGGCAGTGTGAAGCCTTATACACCGCCGCAGACAAGCAATAAGGTGATTGAGAATGCCGAAAAAGATGTAGCTATGGCTCCGTCTGCAACCGGCATTTCGCAAATGCGCTGGCCGGTCAGGGGTAAGGTTCTGACCAGTTTCGGCCAGCGTGACGGCGGTACGATCAATGATGGTATTGATATTATGGTGCCGGAAGGCACGCCGGTTAAGGCCGCGGAAAATGGTGTGGTTATCTATGCCGGCGATGGTTTGAAAGAATTTGGCCAGACTGTTCTGGTGCGCCATGAAAATGGTCTGGTGACTGTTTATGGCCATAACAGCAAGCTGAATGTGCAGCGCGGCCAGAAAGTGCGCCGTGGTGAGGAAATTGCACGCTCGGGCATGAGTGGTAATGCCAAATCACCAAAGCTGCATTTTGAAGTGCGCAAGAATTCAACGCCGGTTAACCCTGCAAAATATCTTGAGGGCTAAAGCCTTTGCAAGCTAAAAATGCGAGGCGGTTTTGCCTGCATATAATGCGAGGGCTTAAAAAAATGAGAGCATTCCGGTTTGGTTAAAAAACACCGGAATGCTTTTTTATATGAATATTTATGCCTGTTGCAGGGTAATGCCGAGCCTGCCGGCTAAATCCTGCACAAATTGCCAGGCAACGCGGCCGGAGCGGTTGCCGCGCGTGGTTGCCCATTCAAGGGCTTCTGCATGAAGTTTCTCAGCCGGATAGTTAAAGTTGAAATATGCGGCATAGCCATCAACCATTGCCAGATAATCTGCCTGACTGCATTTGTGAAACCCAAGCCATAAGCCGAAACGATCGGAGAGCGAGACTTTTTCTTCTGTCGCTTCTGATGGATTAATGGCGCTGGAGCGCTCATTATCTATCATATCACGCGGCATAAGATGGCGGCGGTTGGAGGTGGCATAAAAAATCACATTATCCGGACGCCCTTCCACACCGCCTTCAAGGGCTGCCTTGAGAGATTTATAGGATGTGTCATCATGATCAAATGACAGATCGTCACAAAACAGGATAAAACGGTAATCGCTGTTTTTGATCATATTCATCAGCACCGGCAGGCTGTTGATATCCTCGCGATGAATTTCAATGAGTTTGAGCGGTTTTTGTGCGGATTGGTTGACAGCCGCCTGCGCGGCCTTGACCAGTGAGGATTTGCCCATGCCCCGTGCGCCCCATAGCAGCACATTATTGGCAGGCAGGCCGCGGGCAAAACGCTCGGTATTGCTCACCAGCTGATCGCGCACCAGATCAACACCGCGGATAAGCTCCAGATCAATACGATTGACTTTTTTAACCGGCGACAGTTCAAGCCGCGCGGGCTCCCACACAAATGTGTCGGCTGCTTCAAGATTGAGCGCCTTTGGTGCAGGCGGTGCCATACGTTCCAGCACAGCCAGTAATTTGTCCAGTTTATCGCTGAGAATTTGTTCAGTCATGTTCATTCAAAATGCCTATATGCCGGATTGATAAAAGCAATGCGCCTCTTTGCGATGAGCGCCGTGACGAGGGAGATTTCACTGCCGCTATCATGACTTTAGCAAGAATATTTGTTTTGAACAGTACCAATGGGTACGGTTTACAAGGTTTTATTTGTGTCATTTCAGAGGGGAGTTGATTGAAAAAAATCCGCTTGATCTGGTAAAGTGGTTCAAGAATTTGCATCTATGGTTGCATAACGGCATATAACCGTTGTAATGCGCAGTGAATAAGCAGATGTGCTGCCGGTGAAGCAGGCAGGCATGGCAGCATAATACCTCAAGCATTCAGGGGCTGAGGCATTAAGCTGTTGTCGGGCATCTGAAATTTTTACAGTTTGACGAGGAGTCACATATATGTTCGTAACCCCTGCCTATGCACAGGCTGCCGGTGCTGCCGGCGGCGCTGATATGCTGATGAGCATTCTGCCATTTATTCTGATTTTTGTGGTGATGTATTTTCTTATTATCCGCCCGCAGCGCAATCAGATGAAAAAACGCGCTGAAATGCTCAGCAATATCCGCCGTAATGATACAATTATCACAGGCGGTGGTATTGTTGCCAAGGTTACCAAGGTGATTGACGATAATGAGCTTGAGGCTGAAATTGCCGAAGGTATCAAAATCCGCATTCTGCGTTCTACTATTGGCGATGTGCGCACCCGTGGTGAGCCGGTTGCTGATAATAAAAACAAGTAAGCAACAAAAGCCTGCTATCAAACCCCGCTTCAGCGGGGTTTTTTATTGATTTTATGTAAGACAGGCATCTGTTTGCAGCATTTTTTAAGGCCGCTTTTGCGTAACCTGCCTTATAGGCATGTTTTACGATATCTTATGGAGGATGCTGCCTTTTATACGAATCACGTATAAGGGGCGGATAAGCGGAATTTACGAAAAATATTGCCTGTTTTACGGTAATTTTTATCTGTAGCCGCAGCGGAACATTTAATCCTGTCTGTCCTGTGTTTCATTGCGGGGCGGATTATCAAGTAACTCACGGATGGATTGCCGATGCTCTATTTCCCCCGCTGGAAATCGGTACTGATCTGGCTGGTTGTGCTGGCCGGTTTTATTTTTGCTTTGCCTAATTTCTTTTCTGCGCAGCAATTGGCAGGCTTGCCGGATGGTTTTCCCAAAGGGCAGCTTATCACCGGCCTTGATCTGACAGGCGGCACAAGAGTGGTTATGGCTTCGCCGAAGGCGACGACGCAAGACCTGCAAAAATCTGTTGTTGTCATGAATGCGCGGCTGACAGAGCTTGGCTATGATAATGCCCGTCTGGCCGTGCAGAATAAAAATCAGATTCGTGCTGAGGTGCCGGACGTTTATGATGCGCAGCTGATCAAGGATCTTTTGAGCCTGAAAGGGGAGATCAGTTTTTTACAGGCCAAAGAGGTGACAACACCGGACCCGCGCGCTGAGGGGCTGGTGCCGCAGGATTCAGAGGTTATTTATTCATTTGATGATCCGCCGGTCGGTTATATTGTTAAAAAGGCTCCGGTGCTTTCCGGTAGGGATATTGCTGATGCTGAAGTGGGTGTGAACAGCCGGCAGGATTCTGTGATTACCTTGTCCTTAACGGATGAAGGCAAGAAAAAACTTGCTGATTTTACCCGCAATCATATCGGCTCGGCTCTTGCCGTTGTTATTGATAATCAGATTGTATCGGCACCAATCATCCGCGAGGAAATTGCCGATGGCAGCTTGCAGATCAGTGGTGATTTTGATCTGGAAACGCTGAGCAATCTTGGCGTGGTGCTGCATTCCGGCCCGTTGCCTGCTGAAATGCAGGTGCTGGAGGAGCGCACAATTGCATCGGCACTCGGGCAGAATTATGCAAGCTATGGCTTTATCGCCGCTTTAAGCGCCCTGATTGTTGTGGCGCTGTTTATGATATTGTCTTACGGCTTGTTGGGGGTAATTTCCGCTCTTGCACTTGCTGTTAATGTGATGCTGGTGGTTGCTGCGGTTTCGGTTTTTGGCATTGCTGTGGGGCTCGCTACAATTGCCGGTCTGGTGCTGACAATCGGCATGGCGGTAGACAGTAATATTTTGCTGTTTGAAAAAATGCGCGAAGATCGTCGCAATGGTTATTCAGTGGTGCAGGCGATTGAGTCCGGTTTTGCCCGCGCGCGTGCCTGCGTGCTTGATGCCAATCTTACAACGCTGATCGCCGCACTGGTTTTGCTGCTGTTTGGCAGCGGCCCGCTTTATGAATTTGCGCTTATTGTAACAATCGGCGTGATCACCACGCTGTTTACCACTTATACTTTCACACGTTTGCTGATTTCTCTGTGGGTGCGTCAATCCAGGCCAACCACTGTTCCCGCGCGGGTGCTGAAACTGGTGCCTACCAATACAAAAATCGGCTTTATGAAGCTGAGCCGTTTGACGGCAGCCATTTCTGCTGCGGCCTGTGCGGCAGCTGCGATCCTCTATTTCAGCATGGGGCTTAATTACGGCATCGATTTTGATGGCGGCTCGGTTGTGGAATTGCAATCACGCGATGGCGCAGCCGATCTGGATAATATCCGGTTACGCTTATCTGAGCTGAATATTGACAATGCACGTGTGGTGCAGGGCAAAAATGCGCAATCGGCTGCATTGCTGATCGGTTCTCAGGATGCCGGTGATGATGCTGAACAGACTGTGGCGGTAAAATTGCGCGATGAGTTTGAGCAGGATTATGATTTTCAACGTGTTGAAGTGGTGGGGCCCAGCGTTTCCGATCATTTATCGAAAATCGGCAATGCTGCGCTCTGGCTGGCGCTGATTGGCGTGTTTGCCTATTTGTGGTTGCGTTTCCGCTGGCAGTTTGCTCTGGGGGCGGTGCTGGCAACGGTGCATGATATTGTGATTATGATCGGTGTTTTTGCGCTGTTCCGCTTTGAATATAATCTCTGGAGCCTTGCCGCATTGCTGACGGTTGTTGGCTATTCGCTGAATGATACGGTGGTGATTTATGACCGTGTACGCGATAATCTGCGCCGCTATCCGCATATGCGGGTGAGCATGCTGGTGGATGCGGCAATCAATCAGACATTGTCACGCACAATTCTCACATCGCTGGTTACATTGCTTGCCTTGATTCCGCTTTATATTTTTGGCGGAACGGATATTGGTTCTTTTGCGGTGATGATGGCGCTTGGCATTCTTATTGCCACTTATTCTTCTGTCTATATTGCGGGACCGCTATTGTGGTTGCTTGGTATCAAGCCATCAGATGTGCAGGACGATATGGAAAATCAGCCCTCTGCCTGATCACTGGCGATTATGCTATATATGTTTGGGATAATGGTTTTGCCCGCCGGTTTTTCCTGCGGGCAAAATATTCCGGGAAATTGCGATTTACCGCGCACCGTCTGGCAGGCGGCAGGATTTGAGTAAAAGAGAGATAATATGAGCATTGGGATTGAAATCCGCGAAGCGCATTTTCCGGGGCGCGCTCCGATAGATGCCTATGGCAATGGCGGATTTCGTTTTGCCGAGATGTCGCATCGCGGTTCTTTATTATGTCTGCCATCGGGCATACATGGCTGGGAGCCTAAAAGGCCGCCTGTGCTGGCTGCGGATGATCTGGCCATGATACTTGAACAGGCCAATGATATTGAGATCCTGCTGGTTGGCACAGGCATGGAGCTGCACCGCATACCGGAAGAAGTGCGTGCAATTTTGCGCGCGCATCGCATTGCGGCTGATCCGATGAGTACCGGAGCTGCGGTGAGAACCTATAATGTTTTGCTTGCTGAAGACCGCGCTGTTGCTGCCGCGCTCATAGCTGTGGAGTAACAGGGTGACAACAGCCAGTGAAAACAGGGAAACCCCTGAAAAAAGTGATGTGCATTATCAGCATTGCCTGCAATTATTGCGGCAAAGCGATTTTGACCGTTATCTCGCGGTGCTCTATGCGCCGGAAGATAAAAGACCGGCCTTGGCAGCCCTTTATGCGTTTAATGCTGAAATTGCGCGGATTCGCGATGTGGTGCATGATGCCTTGCCGGGGGAGGTGCGTCTGCAATGGTGGCGTGATCTTATCAACGGCACAGAGCATGGTGCGGCAACCGGTAATCCGCTGGCTGCCTTGCTGCTGGATGTGATCCGGGATTATCATTTGCCGCGCGGGGTTTTTGATGCCTATTGTGAGGCGCGGATTTTTGATCTCTATAATGATACCATGCCTGCACGCAATGATCTGGAGGGCTATTGCGGGGAAACTGCCTGTGCGATTTTGCAAATGGCCTGTATGATACTGGATCGTGAGGCGGCTGCATCATCGGCAGAATTATCGGGGCATGCCGGTGTGGCACAAGCGGTTGCCGGTTTGTTGCGGCTTATGCCGCTGCATCGTCGCCGCGGGCAAATTTTTGTACCGGCAGATATATTGCAGGCTGTCGGGGTGAGTGCGGAACAATTTTTGAAAAATGATCAGCAGGCTGCAAAGCGTGTTGTCAGTGCATTGGCGGCACTGGCGCGGGAGCATTATGCAGCTTTTGTAAAACAGAAACTGCCTGCAAGTCTCAGGCCGGCCTTTTTGCCTGTGCGCCTTGTGCCGCTGATTTTGCAACGTGCGGAGCGCAAAGCCGCACAGGTGGCTGAGCAGGGCGTTGAATTATCGCAATTGCGCCGTCAGTGGATTTATCTGAAAGCCTCGTTCTAAACGATTTTGATCTAAAATATTTCACGCTACGGCTTGCATATGCTTAAAGCGCGTTTTTTGCGCTTAATTTGAGCGCGGAATTCGGCATATAATTATTCTGCGGCTCTGGCAGCGATATTGTGGTGCTATGATAAAAAGAAAAACCCTTCAGTTTTAAGCGTAAAATGCACTTGAACTGAAGGGTTTTATTCGGAGCCGCATTGTTTGGGCAATGCGGCTTTTTTTAAAGCTTTGCGGGCTGATTATTCAGCTGCGTTATCAGCCTTTTTAGCAGCTTTTTTCTTCGGAGCTGCTTTTTTTGCCGGCTTCTTTTCTTCCGCTGCATTGTCATCTTCGTCAGCGGTCAGCTCTTCCTTGCTCACCTTTTTATCGGTGACGGAAATTGTGCCGAGCAGATGATCTACAACCTTTTCTTCAAAGATCGGAGCGCGCAGATTGGCCACTGCATCAGGGGTTTTGCGTAGGAATTCATAAACCTGCTTTTCCTGACCAGGATAACGGCGCACCTGATCATAAACAGCACGCTGCAGTTCTTCTTCGGTCACTTCCACGCCGGCTTTTTCACCGATTTCGGAAAGAACAAGACCAAGACGAACACGGCGTTCAGCAAGTTTGCGATATTCTTCGCGGGCTGCTTCTTCTGTTGTATCTTCATCTTCAAAGGTTTTGCCGGCCTGCTGCAGGTCAAAATTGATCTGCTGCCAGATATTGTTGAATTCAGCATTCACCAGACGTTCCGGTGTTTCAAACTGATATTCAGCATCGAGACCATCAAGAATCTGACGTTTTACCTTCTGACGGGTGATCTGGCCATATTGGCTTTCAATCTGCTCACGAACAACGGTGCGCAGACGATCGAGCGTCTCAATACCGAGTTTTTTGGCTACATCGTCATTGAGTTCCAGTTCACCGGGTTTGGCAACTTCCTTGACGGTAATATCAAAGGTTGCTTCCTTGCCGGCCAGATGTTCAGCACCATAATTTTCAGGGAAGGTGACCTTGATCTGCTTTTCCTCACCGGCTTTTACGCCGATCAGCTGATCTTCAAAACCCGGAATAAACTGGCCGGAACCGAGAACAAGCTGGGCATCATTATCTGCGCCGCCGTCAAAAGGAACGCCGTCCAGCTTGCCCACATAATCCATGGTCACACGGTCGCCATCTTCAGCCTTGCCTTTCTTGGTTTCATAGCTGCGGGCGGAAGAGGCAATGCGCTTAACCTGATCTTCTACTTCTTCATCAGAAATATCAACAATTTCACGGGTCACTTTCAGACCGGAAACATCTTTAAGCTCAATTTTTGGCAGAACTTCATAATTCATCGAAAATACGAAATCAGCCTTGCCGCTCAGAACCTTTTCGGCTTCTGCCTCATCTTCGCTCATCACAACTTCTGGCTGGGTTGCAGCTTTTTCGTTGCGGTCTGCGAGGATCGAACGGGTTGAATCATTGAGAATTTCGTTAACGATCTCAGCCATAAAGGACTTGCCATACATCTTGCGCAGATGTGCTACAGGTACTTTACCAGGGCGGAAACCGTCAATTCTGGCGCGACCGCGAGCAGTCTCAAGGCGCTCTGCAAGCTTTGCCTCAAGGTCTTGTGCCGGAACCACGACTTTGATCTCGCGCTTCAGCCCTTCATTGAGCGTTTCGGTAACCTGCATGTCCAAACCTTCACTTTTATCTTCGTTTCGCATACCGGCCGCACGACCAGCAGCCGCCGTGGCTGGCGAAATAATTGTTCTTTTTAGCTGTCACAGGCCGCGCCAGCAAGCGCAAGGGCCATGCAACTCTCCTGACCTTATATAAAGCCTGCCAATTAAGGCAGGAACTTTATATTATTATTGGTGCGGATAGAGGGACTCGAACCCCCACGGTCTCCCGCCAGAACCTAAATCTGGTGCGTCTACCAATTTCGCCATATCCGCATCTGAAACAGCAACACTCTTGAAAGCGCGCGTCTCTATAGCATCCAATTTTCAGGCTTCAAAGGGAAAAAACAGCCTTATGGCACGATAAGACACCGCAAAACACAGCATCTTGTCATTTCTTCCCTGTAAAACAGTCAAACGGGCTATCGCTGAGTCTGCTGCAAATTACAAGCCCGCAGCCATAAATGTCAAAAACGGGCTGTTTAAGGCATAAATGGCATCTGTCTTAAAATAATGGCTCCTTATAAAATGGTTTGCCATTTACCAGCACCGAGCGGATAGCGGCGATACCCTTATCATTAACCGAGAGGACAATATCAACAGTGCCCTCGGTTTGTGCCTGTTCCAGTGCCAGCCCTTCGCCTTCCGGCACATAATAACGCTCAATACCATAAACAACCGGTATGCGGGAATTTTCATCATAGGCCTGTATTGGCGCCTCAATCTCCCCGCGCAGAATTATCTCATTTTTCTCCGTTCTGTCCGGCATTGTAAATTGCGCACGCTGCAGCTTCCAGCTGTCATCCGGCTCTTTTGCAAGGATTACATAAAGATAATTCAACCCGCTTTTGTGCGGCGGCTCACCTCTGATCATGTTTACCGGTATGCGGGAAATATCATAAGACAGGGTCACATAGTCGCCGCGCATCAGATCCCGCGGGTCAACCGGCAGGCTGCGCAGTACCACTTCCGTGCCGTTGCGCAAAATATTGATGCGTTGCAATACACCGGCCAGCATCACCCCTGTTTGCAGCAATGCGGCAATCACAGCGGCAATCAGGAGCTGTTTTTTTGTCAAACTGCTCATTATGTCAGCCTTTCCGCATGGTGTGATCTGTTTCGGCGTGGCGCATATGTTTTTCCGTCCGCGTGACAATATAGGCCAGAGCCATAATCAAAAGCCCGCAAATCAGGAATATGCCGGAAGTGCCGATCATTGTTCCCGCGGTTACCGTTGCGAGATAGAGCACATGCAGCGAAAAACCGGTATAGGCAAACCAGCGCAGCTGGCCGCTTTTTTCGCCGGCGATAATTAAGGCCGCCACACTCACGCCGATAGCGGCAAGTGAATAAACTGCCTCTGTTCCGGTTTCGTAGTGACGAAACAGCCCTCTGTTCTCAACCTGAAAAATAAACAGCGCAATCAGCACCGCTGCCAGCCCGTAGCCGGCAAGCTGGGAGCCGAAGCCAAAGCAGAAACGATCAAAATCCGGCCAGCGCCCTTGTGCTACAATCAGTATAGCGCCGATGATAATCATCATTATGAGTATAAGACTGTTCAGCAGATCAAAATAAAGCACCAGCAAAAAGGCCAGAGTCAGCATTGCTGCAAGATGCATGGCTTTGCCGGCTTTTGTGTAAATCATTGTTATAATGCAGGCGGCAATATAAAGCGGCATTACCCAGCGATAGGATGCCACAAGATTAACCTGTCCGCTCATTTCCATCAGCACGGAATAGAGATAAAAGCCGCCAATACCGAGTGCCGTTGCGCATAAGATTGGCGCACGCAGCAAAACGGCTGCCACAAGCACGCCGATGCCCCAGGCAAGCGCCGCAGTCGTGGCATCGCCGGACATGTGATACATTTGCCCGATCAGGGCAATGCCCGCCCCATAGGTGATTGCTGCCAGAAGATAGAGCGCGGGCGCAAATATGCCTAATATATGAGTGTTATTTTTGCCGGATGCAGGATTATCAGGCTCAGAGCGGCTTACAGCGCGAGCCTGCAAGAACGCACCGCCAAGATAGCCGCCCCACATAATGGCAAGAATCAGCCCGACCCGCCCGATACGGGGAATGACATTCCAGTTGGCCGCAACAAACATGATAAGTGCCGCACCAAGCAGCAAGGCGCCCAGCAGAGCCAGCACGCCGCCGATGCCAAAGCCGCTTTTATTGGTTTGTATATCTTTGCGCAGGCGTCCGGCTGTTTGTGCATCCAGCAAGCCTTGCGCCTCCCACCGGTCAATCTGCCGGCTTAGTGAAACAAAAAAGGACAAATGATAATCCTGTTATCCGGTAATCGGCAGCGGAAGAACCGCCCATATTGCGCCAATCCAAAATGATTCTGATCATGCCTGATCTGTGACTGTGCCCAAAAATCAAAGCCCGTAAGCTGTAAATCATGACGGGTGATCAGGCAATCCCGGTTTTCCGGCCTCCTGCGGATGCTCTCGCACATAATCGGCTTTAAGATCCTGCGAGGTTTTGCGGCTGCCGTCATGGCTCCAGCCAGGTGGCGCCAGCATATACATCAGCCTTTGCCGCAAGGTCAGCTTTGGTGCAAAAACATCACGCAGCATGCCCGCCCATTCATGAAAAGCCACCCGCAGCGGATTAAATGTGCCCAGATTTTTCACAATGCCGTAGCGCGGCACATCTTCGGGCAATTCTTCAACAAAGGTACCGAATAAACGATCCCAGACAATCAGTGTTCCGGCATAATTGGCATCCAGATAACGCGGATTGGTGGCATGATGCACACGGTGATGTGAGGGGGTGTTGAAGATCAGTTCAATCGGCTTCCACATTTTGCCGATTGTTTCTGTGTGGATCCAGAATTGATAAATCAGATTAAAACCATAGACAAAAGCAATCACCGCCGGATGAAAACCCAGCAAGACCAGCGGAGCCTGCAAAATAAACATACCGGTAAACTGCCCCGTCCAGGATTGGCGCAAGGCTGTGGTGAGATTATAATGCTGGCTGGAATGGTGATTAACATGTTCTGCCCACACCCAGCGCACACGGTGTGCAATGCGGTGATACCAGTAGTAACGCAGATCATCAAAAATAAAGGCCGCCAGAAAAACCCACCAATGCAGGCCAAGATCAAAAAAACGGAATTGCCACACCCAGAGCAGGGCAGTAACGGAAACAAAGCCAAGCAGCAGGCCGGCCACGACATTGCCGGTGCCCATGAGCAGGCTGGTTAATGCGTCGCGGGTTTCAAAATCACCATTGCGGTGCCAGTAGCGCACGGCAATGAGCTCAATCAGGATCGCCGCCAGATAAAGCGGCACCGCAAGCAGCGTTACATCAAAAAATGCCGGTTCCTGCATGATGCATGCTCCTGTTTTGCTATATATCCCCTGTCAGCCGGTTATAAATATGATCGCGGCTCTCTTTGTCTGTAAAAATAAAATCAGCTTCCGGCCATGTAAAATCATGCATATGCAGGCGCAGGCCGGTATCGCCTTGTTTGCTGATGGTCTGAATATCGTGCGGCGTTAAAATGCGGGTGAGGAACTTGGCGCCGACCGCATGTATCAGCCCCGTAGCCGGTATATTCTTCTGTTCATTCGCTTTTGGCTGGTTATCGGATATAGTCGCCATCCGCTCCGGTAATGCAAAAAATGCCGAATGCCTGTCTTGCGTATAATAAATTTTTCCCGCCGGATTATATGGATAATCCTGCCGGAACCGCGCCAGCACATCCCCGTCACCGGTTAATACGCCCTGCTTGCTGCCGCCAGTATAATGAACAGCCAGCACAATGGTGAGAATACCGGCAATTATCATAACAATCAGTACCGGCAAACTTATCAAGCAGCGTTCCCCTTTATAAATAAGCTGTAATCAGCGCCGTCAAAGGCAGGTTCCCATGAAAGGCAGGCTGTTTCAACCATATAAAATTATGCTCCCGATCTGTCGGGCTTTTAAAGGGGGAGGGGCTTTATGCTTAATTTTCGTATCACCCCTTGAATTGTCATAAAATATACACAACCAAAGCGCGATTTATTTATAATGATCGCATCTATTATCCGCAGTAAAATTACAGCCGGTCATGTCTTTGCGCACAAAAATTACGCGCAGGTCTGATCATGGCTAAAACCAGGCAAAATTGCGATTTTAATCGTTTAAATAAGGTCTGCAAGCCCCGCAGAGGAGCTATGCATTCTTGTCTCTCCTCATTAAAGGGCAGGCGGGTTATATAAGGGACAACAGATTATACAACATATCAAACACAATCGAGGGTTTAAAAATGAATATCATCCGTTCTTTTAATAACTGGCGCCGTTACCGCGACACTGTTTCTGAACTCAACCGTTTGTCCAATCGTGAACTTGGCGATCTTGGTATTTCGCGTTCCGATATTCCTTATATTGCCCGCAAGTCCAGCACTTCAGGCCTTTAAGATTGTGCAGTCTGCGGTTGATGCGCAGGCTGTCTTGTGAGAATTCTCTGCGCTTTTGGCTCTTGCAGGTGAGGGCGCAGGGCAAAGTCCTTACATGGCCGGTGCTTTCCTCCTCCCGTTCCGGCCATGTTTAACTGCCTGCTATTGTTCCTCCCCCGTATTGCAGCAGGCAGGGCGCTGTGCGGAATAGTCCGCAAATCTGCGCCGGCCGATACATCCCCCTCCGTATCGGTTTAATCAAAAACGGCTCCGTCGCCTGTCCCTCCGGCGACGGAGCCGTTTTTTATTCAATTGTTTAATGATTGCCGCCTGCAAAAGCTTGTGATCAGCCATTCTGGCAATTGAAGCCCGGCCATAAAAGCGGTATTGGACAAAACATGTCCACTATATCCTCATATCAACCGGTTCACATTATCGGCGGCGGTCTTGCCGGCAGCGAAGCAGCCTGGCAGATTGCCAATGCCGGTATCCCTGTCATTCTTCATGAAATGCGCCCTGTGCGCGGTACCGATGCACATAAAACAGAAGGATTGGCAGAGCTTGTCTGTTCCAATTCTTTCCGTTCGGATGATGCGAAGACCAATGCCGTTGGCGTGCTGCATGCAGAAATGCGGCTTGCCAATTCATTGATCATGGCCTGTGCGGATGCGCATCAGGTGCCTGCCGGCGGTGCGCTTGCTGTAGACCGCGACGGATTTTCCAATGCTGTTACGGCCAAACTTGAAGCGCATCCGCTTATTACCATCAGGCGTGAGCTGATTGAGGGGCTGCCGCCCCAAGACTGGGGCAATACGATTATCGCCACAGGGCCGTTAACCGCGCCGGAGCTTGCTGAGGCGATTGCACAGGAAACAGAGGCTGATTCCCTTGCATTCTTTGATGCAATTGCGCCGATTATCCATTTCGACAGTATCAATATGGATGTGTGCTGGTTCCAGTCACGCTATGATAAAGTCGGCCCGGGCGGTACGGGTAAGGATTATATCAATTGCCCGATGAATAAAGAGCAATATGCGGCTTTTATTCAGGCATTGATTGACGGTGAGAAAACTGAATTCAAGGAGTGGGAAGGCACACCTTATTTTGACGGTTGCCTGCCGATTGAAATCATGGCCGAGCGTGGCTTTGAAACCCTGCGTCACGGCCCTATGAAGCCGATGGGGCTGACAAATGCCCATCAACCCGACATCAAGCCCTATGCTGTGGTGCAGTTGCGGCAGGATAATGCGCTTGGCACGCTTTATAATATGGTCGGTTTTCAGACCAAGCTGAAATATGGTGTGCAAACGCAGATTTTCCGCATGATTCCGGGGCTGGAAAATGTGGAATTTGCCCGCCTTGGCGGCTTGCATCGCAATACCTATCTTAATTCTCCTATATTGCTGGATAAGAGTTTGCGGCTGAAATCGCGTCCGCAAATCCGGTTTGCCGGCCAGATCACCGGCTGTGAGGGCTATGTGGAATCATCAGCCATGGGGTTGCTTGCCGGGCGGTTTGCCGCAGCCGAGCAGCGCGGCGAGGTGTTGCCGCCGCCGCCGGTGACCACAGCTTTTGGCGCTTTGCTTAATCATATTACCGGCGGGCATCTTGTGAGCGATGATGAGCCGGGCAAACGTTCTTTCCAGCCGATGAATGTCAATTTTGGTCTGTTTCCGGAAGTGAATATTCCGAAACAGGAGGGCGTGCGCTTGCGCGGCAAGGAAAAAACACTGGCTAAAAAACAGGCGCTCAGTGTGCGGGCGTTGAATGATTTTAAAATCTGGTTACAGCAGTCAGACTAATGGGATACAGGGGGGCGGAAGCGCCGGCATTTTCATATTTTCTGTTTGCCGGCGCTGAAATAGTGCTGAAAAGTCAGAGACCACTTGCCAGTCGGGCCGGTTTGTTTTAGCCAGAAGCGTGAGAGACGGCAGAGGAATACCAATGCCGGAATGACATGTGCCGCACCTGAATATAGTTGTTGCCTGCATGTCGGCTTCTTGAGTTTGTTGCATTGCCGCAATGCTTGAACAAGAATGATTTGAGCCTGCGGGGTGCTTCGGGGCAGTTTTCTCTTCCTGCCGGAAGAGGGGCGCTCCGGTTATTTGTTTTAAACGCAGTTTCATAAGGTAAGCCGGTTGCCACTTTTGCCTGAAACTGCTCCAGCAGAGATTTGTGAGCCATGTCCATTATCGATACACGCACACCAGACCCGAAACGACTGATCTCCGGCGCTACCGGTGACTGGGAAGTGGTGATCGGGATGGAAGTCCATGCGCAGGTGACTTCCAATTCCAAACTGTTTTCCGGGGCTTCCACTGAATTTGGCGCAGAACCGAATGCCAATGTGTCACTGGTTGATGCAGCCATGCCGGGCATGCTGCCGGTTATCAATGCGGAATGTGTGGCGCAGGCTGTTCGCACCGGCCTTGGCCTGAAGGCGAAGATAAATCTGAAATCGGTTTTTGACCGTAAAAATTATTTTTATCCTGATTTGCCGCAGGGCTATCAGATTTCACAGTTTAAACAGCCGATTGTGGGTGAGGGAACGGTAATTGTTTCTGTCGGGCCTGATTCCAAGGGCGGTTTTGAAGATGTGGAAGTGGGAATTGAGCGCGTGCATCTGGAGCAGGATGCCGGCAAATCAATTCATGATCAGCACCCTAATATGTCTTATGTTGATCTTAACCGTTCCGGCGTGGCGCTGATGGAGATTGTTTCCAAGCCGGATATGCGCTCTTCAGATGAGGCGCGGGCTTATCTGACCAAATTGCGCACAATCCTGCGCTATCTCGGTACCTGTGACGGCAATATGGATCAGGGCTCAATGCGTGCGGATGTTAACGTATCGGTGCGCCGCCCGGGTGCGGAATTCGGCACACGCTGTGAGATAAAAAATGTGAATTCCATTCGCTTTGTTGGTCAGGCGATTGAATATGAAGCGCGCCGCCAGATTGCTATTATTGAAGATGGCGGCGAGGTTGAGCAGGAAACCCGTTTGTTCGATCCTGCAAAGGGGGAGACACGCTCCATGCGCTCCAAGGAAGAAGCGCATGATTATCGCTATTTCCCGGATCCTGATCTTCTGCCGCTGGAATTTACGCAGGATTATGTGGATGAGCTGGCCGCGCATTTGCCGGAATTGCCCGATGATAAGAAAATGCGTCTGATTGAGACAATGGGCTTATCCGCTTATGATGCGTCTATTCTGGTAACGGAAAAGGCCATTGCAGATTATTTTGAAGCCGTGGCAGAAGGCCGCGATGGTAAAACTGCCGCCAATTGGGTGATCAATGATTTGCTTGGCGCTTTGAACAAGGCCGGTAAGGATATTGAAGAGGCGCCTGTTTCTCCGCAGCAGCTTGGCAGCATTCTTGATTTGATCAAGGAAGGCACAATTTCAGGTAAAATTGCCAAGGAACTGTTTGAGATCGTGTGGAATGAGGGCGGTGATCCGAAAGAGATTGTTGAAGCCCGCGGCATGAAACAGGTCACGGATACCGGAGCGATTGAAAAAGCGGTTGATGAAATTATTGCAGCTAATCCGGAAAAAGTGGCGCAGGCCAAAGAAAAACCAACACTGGCCGGCTGGTTTGTGGGGCAGGTGATGAAGGCAACCGGCGGCAAGGCTAACCCGCAGGCTGTGAATGAACTGGTTAAAACCAAGCTCGGGCTTGAATAATGTGGCTGCGCTCTGCCAATAAGGATGATTTGCAGGCTGTGCATCAGCTGCTTGTTAAAACCTGGCACGCCACATTTGATGACGTGCTGGGGGCTGAAACAGTCAATAAAGTTACCGGAGAATATCACTCAATTGCCGCATTGAGCCGCAACCTTGCAAAACCGTATTCTGAATTTGTGGTGGCGGATGACGGTGAGGGCAGGCTGGTGGGAATGGCTTTTGCCAGCCAGAGCAAGCAGGCTGTTGCGCAATTGCACCAGCTTTATGTTGATCCGGAATATCATATTCAGGGGATCGGCACTATGTTGCTTGCCGAGATGGAGACGGCTTTTCCGGATGTGGAAAAACTGGCTCTGGAGGTGATTGCAAAAAACCACAAGGCTGTGGAGTTTTATCGCCGTAAAGGTTTTGAAAAGACCGGCGAGACCACAGATTGGGGCACGCTTGAGCTTGATATATTGATTTATAAAATGGAAAAACCGCTGGCGGGCTGGTCTGTGTAGCTAAACAGGGTTTTTTAAAAAAAATGGCGCGGCCTGCCGGTCGCGCCATTTTTATTTTATTGATAAGAAGAATTATTTATCATCTTGCATGCGCGCAAAATAATTGGCCAGCAATGCGCCGGATATATTGTGCCACACGCTGAAGATGGCGCTTGGCACAGCTGCCAGCGGCGAAAAATGCGCATTGGCAAGGGCAGCGCCAAGGCCGCTGTTTTGCATGCCGACCTCAACAGCGATTGCCTTGCGTTTGGCAAGCGGCATGCCGGTTGCCTTGCCGGCAAAAAAGCCGAGCAGATAGCCGATACCGTTATGCAATACCACTACAGCAAAGATCAGCAGGCCGGAAGTGGCAATGGCTGCTTTGCTGCCGGCTACAACCGCGGCAACAATCAGCACAATGCCGGTTACGCTTACCAGCGGCAAAACCGGCACGGCAGCCCTGACCACGCCGGGAATAAGTTTTTGTGCGGCAACGCCAAGAGCCAGCGGCACGAGGATGACCTTAACAATGCTGAGGAACATTGCCATTGCATCAACCGGCAGATAGGCGCTGGCAAAGAACCAGACAAGAAAAGGTGTAACCAGCGGAGCTGTTAATGTGGTGACGCTGGTGCAGGCAACAGAAAGCGCAACATCGCCTTTTCCAAGATAGGTCATGACATTGCTGGATGTGCCGCCGGGGCAGCAGCCAACCAGAATAACGCCGGCCGCAACTTCTGGCGACATGGGGATAAATCTGGTGAGCAAAACCGCCAGAAGCGGCATAATAAGAAACTGAGATGCCACACCAATAGCAACATCAAAGGGACGCCGCACAACCTCGCGAAAATCATCAAGCGAGAGTGTGAGCCCCATGCCAAACATAATAATGCCGAGCAGTGTAACAATATAGGGGCCGAAGAGTTTGAATGTATCCGGAAAAACAAATCCGAGAACGGCAAATAACAAAACCCAGACCGCAAAGGTTTTGCCAACAAATGCCGAAAACGATGCAAGCGCCTTCATTTGCAAATAGTCCTTTTATAAATGCTCAAACCGCAGAAGACCGCTCCGGAACAGCGCAGGATTGTTTCCGGTAAAAGCAGTAAACTGTACTGGATATGGCATGCTCTAAAGGCTGTATGCATTTAAGGCAAGTTATTAATGTAAAAATAAAATCTTCACGGCGTAATAAAATGAGGCAGTTTCGGGCTGCATGATGGCTGAAATTACAAAATCAGAAATTTAGCATGCGCCATTGGCAGGGAAAATGCGATAAGCGCAGCGTCTTGCGCCATGCAGGATATGTTCACAGCGTTCAATCACATAATTATCGCCGAGAACAGCCTGAAAAATATTGAGCTCCGAACGGCAAAAACCGCGGCAGCTTGTTGCTGCGGCACATATCGGGCAGTGGTTTTCGATCAAAAGCCAGGTGCCGTCATGCTGTTTGCGCCATTCAGACATATAACCTTCTTCGCTTCGCAGGCGGGTAAGGGCGGCAATGCGTTGTTCTGTCTCTGATATGCCGGACATGGCTGCGCGGTAGTTTTCCAGCATTTCCTGCTCGCGCAAAGCGATAATCTGCTCAGTCAGCCCTTCACCAAGGGCATTCATATGGCGCAAAAGGGTAACCGTCAATTCGGCATGGCTATCGGGAAAGCGGCTGTTGCCCTTCTCTGTCAATTGCCATAATTGCACCGGCCTGCCTGCGCTGTGCCGCTTTTCAACGGCGCAAGTCTCAACCAGTTTTTCCGCCGCACATTTTTGCAATTGCTGGCGTATATTCTCCGCACTGCTGCCGGCAAGTCTGGCCATTGCTGATATGGTCAGGGGGCCGCGGGTTTTTAAGAAAAACAACAGGCGCGCCGCCGTGTTTTGTTGTGCGGTACCATTTTTTCCATTCAAAGTGATAATGCCAGAACTTGACATTTTTTCTCCCTCTGAATATTCCAAGCAAATACTTGCTTAAATAGCGGCTTTGTCAGGGCTTGGCAACCCGACCGGATTTTTCCGGTGAAAATTGAAGAGAAAACCCGAATTTTCCGGGCTTGAAATTTTGGCGCCGCTGCGGAGATTTGAATGTCTGATCCAGCTTCACTTGTCAGTCATCATAAGGTTGGCTGGGGAGATTTGTTGACTGGCAAAAATGCCGTCCGCTCCGTGGCACTTGCGGGCGGTGTCGCGCTCCACGCAATCAATGTTTATATTGCAACCACCATATTGCCTTCTGTTGTCGCAGATATTGGCGGGCTTGATTATTATGCCTGGAATACAACTTTGTTTGTGGTGGCATCCATTATCGGCTCCACATTGGCGGTCAAGCTGTTGCGTGCCACAGGGCCGCGCAGGGCTTATGCGATCTCGGCCTGTATTTTTGCACTGGGCACGTTGATTTGTGCCCTGTCACCAACAATGCCGGTATTGCTGGCAGGGCGGTTTATACAGGGGTTGGGCGGCGGTTTTATGCTGGCCTTGTCCTATGCGATGATCCGCATCGTGTTTCCGGAAAGCCTGTGGCCGCGTGCTATGGCGCTGATTTCGGGCATGTGGGGTGTTGCCACTCTGGTTGGACCTGCCATTGGCGGTGTTTTTGCTGAAATCGGGCAATGGCGTGCGGCTTTCTGGGCGGTTGCACCCGCAGCTCTGCTATTTGCAATGATGGCGTTTTTTGTGCTGCCGGATGTGCGCCATGAGGAGGATGCCAACCGGCTGCCTTTTCTGCAGCTCACATTGCTGACACTTGCCGTTTTTGCCGTTTCACTTGGCAGTGTCAGCCCGGAAATTATCTGGAATCTGGCTGGTATCAGCAGTGCGGCAGTGCTGATCGCGGTGATGATCCGCCTTGATGCTGTCAGCAGTAAACGCTTGTTGCCGCGCGGTTCTTTCAATCTTGCCAGGCCTTTGGGGCCGGTGATTGCCACAATGTCGCTTCTGGCTTTGACCGTAACTTCTGTGGAAGTGTTTATTCCGCTGTTTTTGCAGATTTTGCATCATCAATCACCGCTGGTTGCCGGTTATCTGGCCGCGTTGATGGGCGCAGGCTGGACACTGGGATCAATTATGAGTTCCGGCATTGCCGCGCGTCATGTGCGTGATGTTTTGATTATTGGCCCGCTCACCTCGTTTGCCGGCATGATTTTGCTGCTTTTATTGTTGCCGATCCGCAGTGAGGGCAGCTATCTCGAATTATTGCCGCTCTGTGCCGGTTTTGTTGCCGTTGGCTGCGGTGTGGGGATGACATGGCCGCATTTGCTCACAAGAGTGCTGAAAGTGGCGCCATCGGATGAAAAAGACCTGGCTTCAACGGCTATTACCACGGTGCAGTTGTTTTCTGCAGGGCTTGGCGCGGCTTTGGCAGGCATGGTCACCAGTTTGGGAGGATTGGCGGTGCCGGGCGGTGTGACAGGCACAGCCAGTGCTGCGTTCTGGTTGTTTTTTTGTTTCGGTTTCGGGCCGTTGCTGGCGTTTTTCTGCGCTTCAAGAATTGTGAAGCACTGGTAAAAGAAACAAGTAAAACATGATGAAGAAAACTGACCGGTTAAAACCGGTCAGTTTTCTTATAGGCCAGATATGGCTTGCGGATAAAGCGCCACAAAATCAATGCAGTGACGATGGCGCTGTAAATGAGTGGCTGCGGCGGCCAGCTTTTTACAGACAATAAAAAGTGCACACAACCGGCAAGAGCGATAAGATAGATCAGCCGGTGCAGGCTTTGCCATTTGCTTTTTAAATGGCGGATTGACCATTGATTGGATGTCAGCGCCAGCGGAATAAGCAGGATAAAAGCAGCAAAGCCGATAATGATATAGTTTTTGTGGGTTATATCCTTGATAATATCCGGCCAGTTCAGCCCGCGGTCGAGAATGATATAAATGGCCAGATGCATGGCTATATAATAAAAGCTCAAAAGACCAAGCGCACGGCGATAGGGCAGAAAATTGATCCGGAACAAATCACGCAATGGTGTGACAAGCAAGGTGAGAATAAGAAAACGCAGCCCCCAAAGCCCTGCTATATGTTCAAACTCTTTTACCGGATTGGCGCCGAGCTGATTGCTGGCCGCCAGCCAGAATGCCCAGAATGCAGGCAGAAGGCCAAGCGGATAAATGCCCCAGCGCAGCCACGGATTATTCGGAATTTTCAATGGTGCGCGGCGTGCAGACTGTTTTTTTTTCTTCTCAGTTGCCGCAGAACGCGGCAGGGAGATGGTTGTTTCCGGTTGTAATCGCTTCATGCTCACCTGCCGTTTAATAGTATTTTGTCAAATCCATACCACTGTAGAGTTGTGCAACATGCTCGCCGTAACCGTTAAATGGCAGCGTTTCGCGCCGGTCTGGTGAGAAAAAACTGCCGCTGCCGATGCGTATTTCAGTTTTCTGGCTCCAGCGCGGGTGATCAACCGCCGGATTGACATTGGCATAAAAACCATATTCGGCAGGGTTTTGCATATTCCATGCTGTTACGGGCTGTTTATCGGTCAGGGTGATTTTGACTATGGATTTGATACCCTTGAAGCCGTATTTCCATGGCACAACAAGGCGCACCGGTGCGCCGTTCTGATTGGCGAGCGGCTCACCGTAAAGGCCGGTTGCCAAAATGGTCAGCGGGTTCATAGCCTCATCAAGGCGCAGCCCTTCACGATAAGGCCAGTCCAGAACCGGAAACAAGCCGCCAACGCCTGGCATTTCCTCAGGCCGCAATGCTGTTTCAAAAGCGACATACTTGGCCGAACCAAGCGGCTCAACGCGGTTTAAAAGTTGCGCGAGCTGAAAGCCCTGCCAGGGAATAACCATTGACCATGCCTCAACGCAGCGCATCCGGTAGATGCGCTCTTCAATGGTCATGGTTTTGATAAGGTCATCAATGTCAAAAACTGCAGGTTTTGCCACCATGCCGCCAATTTCGATTGTCCAGGGCTGCGTTTTGAATTTTCCGGAATAACTGGAAGGATCAGATTTTCCGGTGCCAAATTCATAAAAATTATTATAGGTGAGCACCGAGTTTTTCGGGGTCAGTTTTTCATCGGTCTTAAAGCCGTCGGCACTGTCTTTGGCCAGAGAGTTTTCCGGTAAAAGTCCGTTCAAGGAAAGCCCGATACCTGTTGCCAGACCGGATTTGATAAATTCACGACGGCACAGATAAAGTGTTTTGCTGGTAATTTCTGATGCAGCGATACCGGATCTGAAAAACGATCTTGGCATATTCTCTCCTTTCGCAATGCTGCTGGCGGCATTTGGAGCGCAAAAGGAAACGGGAATAGAGTACTTCAACTTTTCACAAAAACGCTAAAGTGCTCTTTTTGTTTCACGCTTGGAGATGCGAAAAACCGCTCACACTTCGGGCTCGGAAATACCTGGCTCTGCCTTCAATATTATAAGTAAATCTGTGGTGGTAATTGGTTCAGAATAAGGGAGAAAAACGCCAAAAATATTGCGGGCAATAAAAAAGGCTCCCGGAGGAGCCTTTTTTCAACAAAAATTTGATTATTTGCGCTTTGCAAGCGGAATAAAATCGCGCTTTGCATGGCCGGTATAAAGCTGGCGCGGCCGGCCGATTTTCTGCTGCGGATCTTCCACCATTTCCTTCCACTGGGCAACCCAGCCAATGGTACGGGCAACAGCAAACAGAACGGTAAACATTTCTGTAGGGAAGCCAAGCGCCTTCAGGGTGATGCCGGAATAGAAGTCGATATTTGGGTAAAGCTTCTTTTCAATGAAATATTCATCGGTCAGGGCGATATTTTCAAGTTCCATTGCCACATCAAGCAGCGGATCATCCTTAATGCCAAGTTCACCCAGCACTTCATGGGTGGTCTTCTGCATGATGCGGGCACGCGGATCATAATTTTTGTAAACGCGGTGGCCAAAGCCCATCAGACGGAACGGATCATTCTTGTCTTTTGCGCGGGCAATATATTCCGGAATGCGGTCAACCGTGCCGATTTCTGAAAGCATGTTCAATGCAGCTTCATTGGCGCCGCCATGGGCAGGGCCCCACAGGCAGGCAATGCCGGCAGCAATACAGGCAAACGGGTTTGCTCCCGAAGAGCCGGCAAGACGCACAGTTGATGTGGAGGCGTTTTGTTCATGATCGGCATGAAGAATGAAAATACGATCCATAGCGCGGGCGAGAACCGGATTAACTTTATATTCTTCGCAAGGCACAGCAAAGCACATATGCAGGAAGTTGGATGCCAGATCGAGATCATTTTTGGGATAAATGAAAGGCTGACCCACATGATATTTATAGGCCATGGCAGCCAGTGTCGGCATTTTTGCCAGAAGGCGGATAGAGGCAACCATACGCTGATGCGGATCAGTAATATCGGTTGAATCGTGGTAGAAGGCAGACATTGCGCCGACGCAGCCAACCATAATGGCCATTGGATGGGCATCACGGCGGAAACCGTGGAAGAATTTGGCCATCTGCTCATGAACCATTGTGTGACGGGTCACGCGGTAGTCAAAATCTGCTTTCTGGGTTTTGGTTGGCAGTTCGCCATAAAGAAGCAGGTAGCAGGTTTCAAGAAAATCGCCGTGTTCGGCAAGCTGCTCAATCGGATAGCCGCGGTGCAGAAGCACGCCTTCATCACCATCAATATAAGTGATTTTAGATTCGCAGGAGGCGGTTGATGTAAAGCCAGGATCGTAGGTGAAAGAATTGGTATTTTTGTAAAGCGGGCCGATTTCGACGACGTCCGGTCCGATAGTGCCCTTACGGACCGGCAATTCAGTGGAATTGCCATTGAGGGTAATAGTCGCTGTCGTATTAGACATGCTTGTTCCTTTCATCATCGCGCTCACTGCTTTGGGATGCAGTAAATTGATGCATAATTCCCGGAGTAAAAATATAAATCGCAGTATTATGCATTGAAAAACACAGTTAAGGCATTTTAACCGGTGCTGCCAGTTTGAAAAATACCTTCAGGCAGCATATGCGCAAACTTCATGAAATTTGCGAATGATGCCCTGCAGAATTCACGGCTCAAACTATCGTAAATATAACGCGTTGCAATGGAGAAATTTCAATTTGGAAGTACAAATTTCCGTCAATTGACAAATCTTCACCACGGAAGCCGTTTTGAAAGGGTAAAAGCGCCGCAGCCAATAGTCAGTGCGGCGCTGAACAGGCTAAATTGCCTGATCTTTAATGCGGGCAAGTGCCTCTTCCCGCCCAAGAACTGCCAAAACATCAAAAACACCCGGTGAGGTGGCGCGCCCCGTGAGGGCGGCACGCAGGGGCTGGGCAATTTTCCCGAGTTTCAGGCCGGTTGATTCTGCATGGGCGCGTATAGCGGCATCCAGAGCTTCGGCAGTCCATTCTGCATTTTCAAGCTTTGGTAATACGGCTTTGAGCACCGCACGGCCTTCTTCATTGAGCAGGGCAGCGGCCTTTTCATCCGGCTGCAGTGGGCGCGAGACAAACAGGAATTTTGCACCATCTGCAAGTTCCACCAGGGTTTTGGCGCGGTCTTTAAGCCCCGGCATTGCCGCAACTAGTTGTGCCCTGCGTTCATCCGTCATTTTTTCAAGCAGTTCCGCCCCCCCTTCAATAAAGGGCAGCACATCAATCAGCGCCTGTGTCAGTTCTTCAGGATTGCCGGCGCGGATATATTGGCCATTAATGGCTTCCAGCTTCTGAAAATCAAAACGGGCAGCCCCTTTATTGATATCCTTGGTATCAAACCATTCAATCATCTGGTCCATGCTCATGATTTCATCATCACCATGGCTCCAGCCAAGACGCACCAGATAATTGCACAATGCTGCAGGCAAATAGCCCATGGCACGATAGGCCTCCACGCCCAAGGCGCCATGGCGCTTGGAGAGCTTGGCGCCATCTGCTCCGTGAATCAGCGGGATATGGGACATTTTAGGCACATCCCAGCCCATTGCCTGATAGATAATGGTTTGGCGGGCGGCATTGGTGAGGTGGTCATCGCCACGGATAATATGGGTAACACCCATATCATGATCATCAACCACAACCGCATGCATATAGGTTGGTGTGCCATCAGAACGCAGAATGATAAAATCATCGAGATCTTTGTTGGGAAAGCGTACTTCACCCTGCACATCATCATGCACAATGGTTTCGCCTGTTTGCGGCGCCTTGATGCGAATAACCGGCTTTACACCTTCTGGTGCCTGCGCCGGATCCCGGTCGCGCCAGCGGCCGTCATAGCGCGGCGGGCGGCCTTCAGCGCGTGCCTTTTCGCGCATTTCATCCAGCTCTTGCTGGCTGGCATAGCAATAATAGGCTTTGCCCGCTTTCACCAGTTCTTCAGCCACTTCACGATGGCGGGGCGCGCGTTCCCATTGCGAGATAGCCTCACCATCCCATGTCAGGCCAAGCCATGTCAGCCCTTCAAGGATAGCCGCGGTTGCCGCTTCAGTGGAGCGTACGCGATCCGTATCCTCAATGCGCAGCAGCATTTTACCGCCGGTATGTTTGGAATAAAGCCAGTTAAACAGTGCCGTGCGCGCACCACCAATATGCAGAAAGCCGGTTGGTGATGGCGCAAAACGGGTTATAACGGGTGATGACATAGGTCGCTCCGTATTTTGCAGCAAAATAATAAAACCTTACGTATATATCCGAATATATGGCGATAAGAATGTAATTGGCTGCCTCTCGATTTCTTGTGCTGTTCATGTAGCATAGGCAGCACAACGTGCAAGACTTTAGCGAAAAATCAGAACACAGAACCGGTGTTTAATAGCATAAGACGCAAGAATTCTGCGTTAAAATGGCTGATTTAAACGAATTCTTGCATGGCTGTCAGATGCGGGGGCAGGGCGACAGATGAATAAAGGCAATGACGGTGAGAACAGCCGCCGTTCAGGCAAGAGTGAGTCCCGTCGGGATTGTGACGGGGCGGTGATTGCGGCTGCGCTTATGCAGCCGGGTCTAAAGCTGACAGATGAGCAATCCATGCTTGGTATTGCCGGTGGCAGGGGACTTGCCGGTGATGACGGGCCTGCCCCTGGCGATGGGGCAGCACTTGGCGGGGTTGCACTTGGCGGGGCACAAAACAGCCTTGACGGGGCGGAGGTAATTGCCCGCAACATTGCTGATCAGGGCGCGGATTTTATACGGGAGCAGCCTGCAAAGGCAAAAATCGCCTATAGCCTGCTGCGTGAGGCCGGGCAGAAGGCTGCGGGAAAACTTGGCAGGGCTGTGCTTTTTGAATATGAGCGCGGTGCGGTTTTTCTGCTGGTTGTTATTGCTGCCGGCACTGGTGTTGTACATTATTTTTCATTGCTTGCAGAGCCATATTGGATGGCCTTGGCAATTCCGGCTGTTTTGCTGTCATGCCTGTTGTTCTTGTTGCGTGATACGCTGATAAGGCGAACAGGGCTGATAATGGCTCTGGCTTTTGTGGGTGGTATGGTCTCTGCCAAATGGGAGACGGAACGCCATGCAACACCAATGCTTGGCAGTGCGGTTTCAACCGTATTAACCGCACGTATTATCTCTATGGAGCAGGAGGCGCAAACAGCAGGGGGCAAGCCTGGGCGCTGGCGCATTGTGGCAGATGTGCTGGCAACGGAAAAACCGCATTTGCGCCATGCGCCGCAACGATTGCGCCTGACGGCAAGAGATTTGCCTGCCTTGGCAGAAAATGGTGCCGTTCTTAAAGGGGCGGTGAGGCTGCGCCCACATGGCGGGCCCGTTCGTGCCGGACAATATGATTTTGCTTTTCATGGGTTTTTTCGAGATATTGGCGGTAATGGTTTTTATCTTGGCGTGCCCAGACTGGTTGCTGATTTTGATGGCAATATTGCTTCCGGCTTATCAGAAACGCTTCGTGCAATGATTGGCGGGATGCGGGCGGCAATTGCCGGCAGAATTATGCAGGCCTTGCCGGGAGAGGAAGGGGCGGTGGCGGCGGCGCTGATCTCCGGCCGGCGGGCAGGGATCAGCGAGGATACCAATGAGGCGCTGCGCATTGCCGGACTGGCACATATTTTGTCAATCTCAGGCCTGCATCTGGCTTTGGCCGCGGGCATTGTTATGGTCGCCATACGCGGTTTTGCCGGCCTGTTTCCTGCATTGTCGCTTTATTATCCGGTAAAAAAAATCGCAGCTTTTTTGTCTTTGCTTTCTTCCGCTTTTTATCTGGCGGTTTCCGGAGCGGATGTGGCGGCGCAGCGCAGTTTTATCATGCTGGCTGTGATGCTGGGGGCGGTTTTGCTCGACCGGCAGGCGCTGACAATGCGTAATCTGGCAATTGCTGCATTGTTCAGCCTTGTGATTGCGCCGCATACGATTCTGGGGCCGAGTTTTCAGATGTCCTATTCGGCAACAGGGGCACTGATTGCAGGCTTTGCGTGGTGGAAACTGCATAAACGCCACAAAGCTGATCTGAAAGGCAAATGGGGAAGAAAAGGTAAAAAAAGCATAGCCGATAATAAGATTATAAAATTTCTGGGTGGTACGGCTGCCACATCATTGCTTGCGGGCACAGCCAGCGGGCTTTATGCTGCTTTTCATTTTAATAATATGGCGCCGCTTGGCCTGTTGGGCAATGCGCTGGCAATGCCGGTTATTTCACTTTTGATTATGCCTTTTGCGGTAGCGGCATTGCTGCTCATGCCTCTGGCAATGGAATGGCTGCCCTTGCAGGTGATGGGCAAGGGCGTGGAACTGGTAAAATATATTGCGCATTTTGTTGCGGATATCACACCGGATCTTGTGCCGGGATTGATGCCCGCACCCGCATTGCTGTTATTGAGTGGCGCTATGTTGACGGCGATGATTTTAACCAGCTTTTTGCGGATTATATCTTTAATTTTGCTTGCCATAGGCGGTTTTGTATTTTTTACCGCGCCCTTGCCGGATATTATTATCTCTGAAGACAGCAAACTGGTTGCAGTGCGCCAGCAAAACCGGCTTTATGTCAACCGTGCCCGCCCATCGGCATTTATCATGGATAACTGGCAAAAAGCCTATAAGGCTGAAATTGTGCCGCCGTTAAAAAACAACCTGATAATACAGGGGTTTATCTGTGAGGAAGGGCTTTGCAGTTTTGAATTTGATGACGGGTATGTGCTTGCCTATGCGCAGGATCGTGATGCCGCACAAATTGCCTGTAATATTGGAGATATAATAATTCTGGCTTATGCGGGCGAGCAAAATTGTGCACGGTTGCGCCGCCAGAATATTATAGAAACACATGATGCGATAAAAAAAGAGGGGGAAAAGAGTGCCGGAAAAACCGGCCTTGCCAATATTACCGGCATTGAAACAGAGCCGCTTGTGATTACCCGCCAGCAACTGGCATTGAAAGGTGTGGCTGAAATTTATTTGCCGCAGCGAACAGCAGAACGGCCATTTTCCGCTGCGCGGATTACATTTGCAACAGGTGCGCCACAGCGCCCGTGGCATTTATACCGTCTTTACTCGCGGGCAGCGCGTAATCTGGCTGACAAATAACAGAACAATTTAAAAAGCGGCCCGAACCGGAACAAAGCACCGGAGCTGCTCTGATTTTTGTTTTTGCATAATAAACACGTAAAAACACTTTGCATAAGAATGCGAGCAACATTTTGCCTTTTGCGCTACATATGCCTGTTTTGTTGAAACCGGATATCTTCTTTAAAAAAGAATATCCGGTTATTTCGTATGGCCTGAAAATGCTATATCCGTCAGTAGCGGCGCAGCAAACCCACCAGCTTGCCCTGAACGCGCACACGATCAGGGCCGAAAATCCGCGTCTCATAGGCCGGATTGGCAGCCTCAAGCGCAATGGAAGCGCCTTTGCGGCGAAAACGCTTCAGGGTTGCTTCTTCATCATCAACCAATGCGACAACAATCTCCCCGGCATTGGCGGAATCTCCGCGGCGGATAATCACAGTATCGCCATCGAGTATGCCGGCTTCGATCATTGAATCGCCCCTGACTTCGAGCGCATAATGCTCGCCGCTGCCCAGCATTTCCGGAGGGAGGGTGATCATATGGGTTTGTGACTGGATGGCTGAAATCGGCACACCGGCAGCAATGCGCCCCATAACCGGAACACTGATGCCGGGGGCAGCATCAGGATCAGCGGCAGGGGGGGCTTTTCTGGGCAGTTCTGTTACGGTTTTTCTGCCAAGATCGCCCTGAATGACACTTGGGGAGAATTTCTTCTGGCTGTTGAGCCCCGGTGCAATGGAATCCGGCAGGCGGATAACCTCCAATGCGCGGGCGCGATTGGGCAGACGGCGAATAAAGCCTCGCTCTTCCAAAGCTGTGATCAGGCGGTGAATGCCGGATTTTGAAGCAAGATTGAGTGCATCCTTCATTTCATCAAAGGAAGGGGGGATGCCGCTCTCTTTCAGCCGGTCATGGATAAACAGCAAGAGTTCATGTTGTTTACGCGTCAGCATCTTACACTCCCAAAGCCTTAAATTTATCTGCCATGCCATTGCGGCAAAGCGGCAGATAAAGCCGCCGTGCTGAAATAAGCAAACCGTGCGCACGAATACGGTTATAAGAATCAATATTAAAAACAAATACAGAACGAACACTATATGTTCCAGTATTGTTCTGCAAGCTTTAAAAAAGGGTTGCTGTTTGCATTTATCACCCTTTTACCGCGCAGAGGAAAAAACAGATCCTGAATATATGTAGATGGTTTTGATGTCCTATATGTATAAATTTAAAAAATTTTTTATAATTAACAAGTTATCGTGTTTTATTGTCTTTCTGTGCTCAGCGCAGCAGCAAAATTTTGCAGCTTTCTCCCTTTTGCGCCGGTTTTGCAAAAGGTTCTCTGATCAGCAAGGCATCCGCACGGGCAATGACTGTGAGCATGGAAGAATCCTGAACCGGCAATGGTGTTGCCATAAGTGCGCCGCTATCCGAGCGGCTAAGGCTTGCACGCACATAATCACGCCGGTTGCCGTTGGCGGACATATCCTGCGCCAATATGGCTTCATCTAGGCGGGTGGCGGGTGCTTTGCCGGCCATTTTGGCAACAAGGGGTGCCAGAAAAACATAGGAACAAACAAGGCTGGAAACCGGATTGCCCGGCAGGCCAAGCACCTGCAATGGTGATTTATTTTCACGCTTTAACCGGCCATACATCAAAGGCTTGCCCGGACGCATGGCAATTTTATAAAAACTCAGCTCCACACCGCAATTGGTGAGTGCCTTATGCACCAGATCATGATCGCCCACGGATGCGCCGCCAAGTGTTATCAAAATATCTGCGTCGGATGCAGCAACATTATAAACAGCCTGTTCAATGGCTTTAAGATCATCAGGTATAATGCCAAGATCACTGGCAAGGCCGCCGTTGAGGCGCACGATTTCTGCCACACCATAGCTGTTGGAGCCGATGATTTGATTGACGCCGGGAAGGGTGCCGGCAGGCACCAGTTCATTGCCGGTGGCAAGAATGGAAACTTGCGGGCGGCGATAAACCTCAAGCTCTGCAAAACCTGCGGCGGCAGCAAGAGAAAGTGATGCCGGATCAAGCACATGGCCGCTTTGCAACAGGCATTGACCATCACGGAAGTCCAGCCCGTTCAGCCGGATGTGGCGGCCTTGCTCTACCCCTTCAAGAAGGGTGATGCGGGTGCCGTCTGCCTGTGTATTTTCCTGAATAACAACAGTATCGGCACCGGCTGGCAGGGGGGCGCCGGTAAAAATGCGCACGGCTTCACCGCTGTTTACAACGCCGTCAAACCCCTTGCCGGCGGCAGATTCTCCGATAAGTTTCAGCGTGGCCGGCAAATGTTGCGCATCAGCAAAACGGATTGCATAACCATCCATTGCAGATGAATCGAATGACGGCTGATTGAAAGTTGCAAAAAGAGGAGAAGCGAGCACACGGCCACCCGCCTCATGCAGGCAGACAGGCTCGCAACCATCAGGCATTTTATCTGAAAGAAGGCGCTCCAATGCTTCATCAACCGGTAATAATGCCATGAAACTCCCCCTCCTTATAAACGCAGTAATTCAACGCAGCAGTTTGAGGCGGCAGACTTGTTAACGTTGCCAGTCGCCGGATTTTCCGCCGGTTTTTTTCTCTACCATTATCTGGCTGATGATCATGGTTTTATCTGCGGCCTTTGCCATATCATAAATGGTCAGGCAGGCGATGGAAACCGCAGTGAGCGCCTCCATCTCCACGCCGGTTTTGCCGGTCAGTTTTACTGTTGCCATGACACGCAAGCCCGGCAAAGCTTCATCCGGTTCAATATCAACGGCAACTTTGCTCAGCATTAACGGATGACAAAGCGGAATGAGATCGGCGGTTTTTTTGGCTGCCATGATACCGGCAAGCCGTGCCGTGCCGGTTACATCGCCTTTGGCGGCATTGCCGGAGAGGATCAGCTCCAGCGTCTGTTTTTGCATGATAACGCAGCCTGATGCACTGGCAATGCGGGTGGTGTCGGCCTTATCGCCGACATCAACCATATTTGCTGTTCCGTTTTCATCAAGATGCGTGAGCCTGCTCATTTGCCTTTTACCTCACAGTTTATTCTGTGCCGGTCAGAAGCTTGCGCGTGGCAGCAGTGACATCCTGCTGGCGCATCAGGCTCTCGCCGATAAGAAAGGTGCTGATGCCGGATTTTTGCAGGCGCAGGCAATCTTCATGCGTGAAAATGCCGCTTTCTCCTACCAGAATCCGGTCATCCGGCACCATATTTGCCAAGCGTTCACACACGGCCAGATCCACCTCAAAGCTGCGCAAATTGCGGTTATTAATGCCGAGAAGGCGGGATTGAAGCTTCAAGGCGCGTTCCATTTCCGCCTCATCATGCACTTCAATCAGCGCATCCATGCCAAGTGAAAAGGCGGTTTGTTCCAGTTCCTGCGCCAATGCATCATCAACACTTGCCATGATGATCAGGATGCAATCTGCCCCCCAGTGGCGGGCTTCATAAACCTGATAAGGGTCAAACAAAAAATCCTTGCGCAGGGCAGGCAGGGAACAGGCAGCGCGTGCCTGCTGCAAAAATTCCGGCGCGCCCTGAAAGCTTGGCGTGTCGGTGAGAACCGAAAGACAGGCCGCTCCGCCATCCTGATAAGCCCCGGCCAATGCCGGAGGATCAAAATCCGCACGGATCAGACCTTTAGAAGGGCTGGCCTTTTTTATCTCTGCAATCAGGCCGAAACTGCCGGCCGCCCGTTTTGCTTCCAGTGCTTTGAGAAAACCACGGGCAGGGGGCTGGGCTGCTGCTGCTTTTTTCACCTCATTCAGGGGCATATGTGCCTTGGCTCTGGCAATTTCCACCCGTTTATAGGCTTCAATTTTTTTAAGAATATCCGTCATATCATGCACCTGTGGTGCTGTTGGAAACAGCAATCAATTGCTCAAGCCGTGCTTTTGCAGCGCCGCTGTCAATTGAGGCGGCGGCAAGGGTAATGCCTTCTTTAATATCTGCGGCTTTGCCGGCAATCACCAGTGCAGCGCCTGCATTGAGCAGCACAATATCGCGATAAGGGCCTTCCTCACCATTGAGCACGCGCAGCAATGCCGAGGCATTATGAGCGGCATCACCACCTTTGAGATCGTTGAAAACCACACGTTTGAGGCCAACATCCTCCGGTGTGATTTCAAATTCAGTGATAGTACCATTATGCAATGCCGCAATATGCGTGGTGCCGGCGGTGGTCATTTCATCCAGTCCGTCACCATAAACCACCCATATATGCTCGGAGCCAAGCTCCTTAAGCACTTTGGCAATCGGCAATACCCAATCCCGCGAGAAAACACCAACTAGCTGATGCTTGACACCAGCCGGATTGGCCAGCGGCCCCAGCAGGTTGAAAATTGTGCGCGTGCCAAGCTCTACACGGGCAGGGCCGACATGGCGCATGGATGAATGATGCATTGGCGCAAACATGAAGCCAAGGCCAGCCTCATGAATGCAGCGGCTGATTGTTTGCGGATCGGCCTCAATATTAATGCCAAGTTCGGCCAGTGTGTCGGCCGCACCGGAGCGGGAGGATAAAGCGCGGTTGCCGTGTTTGGCAACCGTTACACCGGCACCTGCCACCACAATGGCTGCGCAGCTTGAAACATTATAGGAGCCCGATTGATCGCCACCGGTACCGACAATATCAATTGCGCCTTCGGGGGCTGCAACGGGCACCATTTTGGCGCGCATGGACTCCACCGCGCCGGCAATTTCTGCAACCGCTTCTCCGCGCATGCGCAGCGCCATCAGAAAACCACCGATTTGCGCCGGAGTTGCCGAACCGGACATCATAATGTCAAATGCCGCTTTGGAATCTTCCTTTGTCAGGGGAATGCCGCTTACAGCTTTGGCGATATAGCTTTTGAAATCTGACATTGTGCTCTCAATATTCTCAGAAAAGAGCCGGATAATTTAAGATATTATCCGTCCTGATCATCGGTTTAAAATGCCAGCGCTTGATCAATCAGCGGCTGATTGATCCGCACCGGATATTCACCCTGCAGACGGCCGACAAGCTGCTCCAGAAGATCATCGGAAATACGGGCGGCAATGGCATTGCGCGTATCCTGCGGCAGGCTCTCTGCGCTGACACCTGCCGGTTCCGTGGTTTCTGTAATCTGATACAGGATTTGCGTGTTTTTGCTGATGCCGGGTGCAACACCGCTGGATTTATCCGGCCCGCTGAAGATTTGCGCAATAGCAGCTGCTGAAAGCTCAGAATCCTTGGAATTGCGTGTCAGGCCGCGTTTGATTTGTTTTTCAACTCCGTTTGCCTGTGCAATTGCGTCCATGGTCTCGCCGGCAGCAAGGCGCTTGCGCAGCTCCTCTGCTTTTGCGCTCAGGCGTTTTGCTGCTTCATCCTGCTTCCATTCCGCAATAACCTGGTTTTTCACCTCATCAAATGTTTTGTCACGGGCAGGGGTGATATTATCAACCTGATACCAGATATAGCCGCGCTCCGGTGTTGGCAGGGCATCATTATCAAAGCCCTGATCCGCCTGGAAAGCAGAGGAAAGGAAGCCTGGAAGCTGCGGAAGGCCGGCAACGGTCTTGCCGTCAATACCCTTGCCTTCTGCATCCACCGCATCAATGGTTTTCATTTTCAGCTTAAGCTTTTCTGCAGCCTGCGCCATGGTGGCGCCGTTGCCACGTTCTTCCTCATAGGAATCATGCACGGCGTTAAGTGAAGACAGCGCATGTGTGAGCGCGAGGGTTTTGCGGATTTCCGGTTCAACCTCGGCCTGTGTCTTCACGGTTGCAGGCGTAATGGCACTGACATGCAGGATAACAGGCCCGAAAGCGCCTTTTACCACATTGCTTGTGCCATTGGCGGGTAGGGCAAAGGCTGCATCGGCAATAACAGCATCAGGCAGCTCCCCTTTGGTGAAAGTGCCAAGTCTGACATCATCAGGCTTTTTACCGCTCTCTTTTACAAGATCGGCAAAGCTTGTGCCGGATTTGAGTTTTTCAACAGCTGCTTTTGCTGCCTCATCATTGGCAAAGTTCAGCTGATCAATGGTACGCTTTTCTTCCGTGGAGAAGCGGGCAATGTTTTTCTTGTAATAGTCCTCAATCTCTTCAGGCGTTACATCGCTTTCATTGGCAATATCCTGCGCTTCAAGCTGCACATAGCTGATTTTGCGATATTCCGGTGCGCGATAGTTTGATAAATGGCTCTCATACCATTTTTTCAATTCAGCCTCATCCGGCATGGCAATCGTATCAGGATTTTCTTCTGTGAGGGTGATGAAATCAATGGTGCGGCTCTGGCCATCATAGAGAGCCAGTGCTTTCAGCAGGGTTTGCGGTGCCTTTGCACCGTCAGACACAGCTTCAACAATTTGCTGACGCAGGGCATATTTGGTGCGGTTGTTGAAATAATCCTGCGGGCTCATGCCAGCCTGCCGCAGTACGGCATTAAATTGCGCATTGGAAAAGCGGCCGCCGGCATCCTGAAATGCCGGATCCTCACCGGTGAGGCGGGCAAGGTGATCCTTGGACATGCCAAGCCCCATGGTGCGCGCCTGCTCATCCAGCAACACACCGGCGACAAGCTGCGCGGTGACCTGATTTGGAACACCAAGCGCCCTGGCCTGATCACGGGTCAGCTGCTGCTGGAACTGGCGCGACAGCGCAAGCAATTGGCGGTCATAGGCAAGGCGGTATTCTGTGGGAGAAACAGAAGAGCCGCCGGCCTCAAGCACTGAATTGCTACCGAAATTCTCACGGAAAACGTCTGCAACACCCCAGGCGGCAAAAGAAAGGACAAGAATCCCGAGGAGAAGTTTGGAAATCCATGATTGGGACGCATCACGCAAGCTGTCGAGCATAGAAGTACCTTTGCGGAGTAAACTCACTTTGTTCACTAAAGGGGATAACCGCCGATGTCATGACAGTCAAACAGAAACCTGTTTGCAAGAGGGCAAAGACGAAAAGAATTTTGATATTATCGCTGTTTTGCGATGCCTTGCTGTTGTGTTTGGGGATTTGCTTTCAGATATGAATTTGCTAGAGCATTGCGCAAAATCGGCTGAATCAGGCCGGCAATCGTGCGGCGCATCAATAATATGCCGCACAAGGCCATAAAATACGGCCACAAAACAAGGAGGGTGGAATGACCCCGGAAATACGTCCGCTTGTTGCGGGAAACTGGAAGATGAACGGCACCGGTGAGCAGCTTGGCGAGTTGCGTGCCATTGCCGCCAATCTTAGCACAGATATCGGCCGTAAGTTTGATGTTGTTATCTGTGTTCCTGCCACTCTTGTTTCCCGCGCGGCTGCTACGCCCGAGACTGAGGCTATTGGTGTTGGCGGGCAGGATTGCCATGCGGCAGAGGCCGGCGCCCATACGGGTGATATTTCTGCGCAGATGCTGAAAGAAGCCGGCGCAAGCCATGTGATTGTGGGCCATTCCGAGCGCCGCACAGACCACCATGAAAGCAATGCCGATGTGCGCGCCAAGGTTGAAGCAGCCTGGAAAGCCGGCCTGACAGCCATTGTCTGTGTTGGTGAAACTGCCGAGCAGAAACAGGCCGGCCAGACACTTGATATTGTGGGAGAGCAGATTGCCGGTTCATTGCCGGAAGGCGTGACGCCGGAAAATACGGTTGTGGCCTATGAGCCTGTCTGGGCTATTGGCACCGGTCTGACCCCCACAGTGGCGGATGTGCGCAATGTACATGCCTTTATCCGCTCAAAATTAATTGAGCGTTTTGGCGCAAAGGGTGCGCGTTTGCGTCTGCTTTATGGCGGCTCGGTCAAGCCGGCCAATGCGGTTGAGCTGCTTGGCATTGCCGATGTGGATGGTGCGCTTGTTGGTGGTGCCAGCTTGAAAGCCACTGATTTTCTGGCGATATGTGATGCTTATCGCGTGCTTTAATTTGCGCAAATCCGGCCTCTTTTGCAACCAGATGGTTGCGCAGGGCCGGATTGTCGGTTAAATCCGTGTAAAAGCCGTCTCTCAATAATTTATGAAAGCAGACCGGAACCCATGCAAACCGTTCTTATTGTTATTCATCTCTTGATTGTCCTCGCCCTTGTTGGTGTTGTGCTGATTCAGCGTTCTGAAGGCGGCGGTCTTGGTATTGGCGGCGGTTCCGGGTTTATGACAGCGCGCGGCGCGGCCAATGCACTTACGCGCACAACGGCGCTTCTTGGTGCCGGCTTTTTTGCCACATCGCTGATTTTGGGCATTATGGCTATCCATGGCGAGCGCCCGAGCGATATTCTCAACCGTATTCCGGCTGAAAGTGGTTCGCAGACAGCGCCATCAAATGGCAAGGGTATTCTGGATCAGCTTGGCGGCGGCACAACAACACCTGAAGCCGCGCCAAAAACTCCGGAAAAGCCTGAAGCTCCGGCAAGCTCAGTACCAAGCTCTCAGTAAATAAGATTTAAATCTTTGAACAGCCCGCCATAAACCGGCGGGCTTTTTACTTTCTTCAGATTGTTTTAAGTTTCGCCGGGCATCCTTAAATCTCAGTCTGACAGTAAATGGTCAGAAAATGTGTTGCAGCTGTGCCATAGATTGAAGGATTTAATCTGTGTGTAACATATTGCCCGTTGAGACCGGTCAGGCTTTGGCATATCTAAAAATTAATCTGCTTTGCTTAATCTTCCGCTTGTTTGAACAGAGCGGTGCCAGAGGGTGTTACGGAAAAGCCTCATGATTTCATCACGTGTTCTCATTGCCGGTTTTGCCGGCTTGTGCCTTGGCCTGTCCGCGCTGACCGGTCAGGCTTTTGCTCAATCTGCCAGTGCCGCTTCTTCGCAGGATGCAAGCGTGAAGGCAGCAAAATCAGCTAAGAAAAAAGCCCCTGTCCAGAAGGCTGCACGGGGCAAATATAATATTGATCCCAAATATAAGGCGCAGACCGTGCCTTTTTCCGGTTATCCGGTGGGCACAATTGTTGTCGATCCTGCCAAATATTTTCTCTATCTGGTGGAGACGCCAACCACGGCACGCCGCTATGGTATTGCTGTGGGCAAGGTTGGCCTGCAATTTAAAGGCAGTGGTACAATTCAGGCAAAACGTGAATGGCCGCGCTGGATTCCTACCGCTGATATGATCAAGCGTAATCCGGAGCATTATGGCCGTTTTAAAAACGGAATGGATGGCGGAATGGGTAATCCGCTTGGTTCGCGCGCGCTTTATCTCTTCCAGGGTAATAAAGATACTTATATCCGTATTCATGGCACAGTGCAGCCGTGGACAATTGGCAGCTCGGCTTCCAATGGTTGTTTTCGTATGACCAATGAGGATGTTATGGAGCTTTATGAGCGTGTTAATCTGGGGGCAACGGTTGTTGTTCTGTGATATTTTGGTTTGATGAATAAAAGCCGGCCTTGTGCCGGCTTTTTTCATTTTATGATATTTTATAAAAAGTTTTCAAAAAACCGGTGAATAAGCGGTGGTATTTTGTTTGTCTACGCATTATCAGTAGGCGCAGAGCTGCGGATTGTTAAGCTGTGGCGCGTTTTCAACGCAAGTTCAGATATTTCAGCACTGTCGGGAAAAATCCTTACGGTGGTGCATTTGCGTGAAGTCAGGTTTTTGCCGTAATATCTTGTAACGGATGTTCACGGGCAGATGTCAGCAAGAGAGTATTTATGATGCCGGTAATGGCGTTGCAAATACCTTGAATTCAACAGATTAAAAGCCGTTTCGCTTTGATGCGGGCAGTTTTTAATGAAAAATCCGTTGCGAATTGCATTTTTTAGTGGCGGAATCAATCAGGAGAGTCTAACGACATAAGCCCATGGCGCGATATGTATTCATCACAGGCGGCGTGGTCTCTTCCCTTGGAAAAGGCATAGCTGCAGCAGCACTGGCGGCTCTTCTTCAGGCACGTGGTTACCGCGTGCGGATCAGAAAGCTCGACCCTTATCTCAACATTGATCCGGGCACTATGTCTCCTTACCAGCATGGTGAGGTCTTTGTGACCGATGACGGTGCGGAAACCGATCTTGACCTTGGTCATTATGAGCGTTTTACCGGTCGTTCTGCTACAAAGCAGGATAATATCACCACCGGACGCATTTATCAGAATATTATCGAGAAAGAACGCCGCGGCGATTATCTCGGCGCGACGGTTCAGGTTATTCCCCATGTAACGGATGAGATCAAAAACTTCATTACTGAAGGCAATGAGGATTATGATTTTGTGCTTTGCGAAATTGGCGGCACAGTCGGCGATATAGAGGCAATGCCGTTTCTTGAGGCCATTCGTCAGCTTGGCAATGAATTGCCGCGTGGTACAGCCGTTTATATTCATCTCACATTGATGCCCTATATTCCGGCCGCTGGTGAGCTCAAAACCAAGCCGACCCAGCATTCTGTCAAGGAATTGCGCTCTATCGGTATTGCGCCGGATATTCTCCTGATCCGCGCCGATCGTGAGATTCCGGAATCCGAGCGTAAAAAGCTTTCTTTGTTCTGTAATGTTCGCCCATCAGCGGTTATTCAGGCGCTGGATGTCAAATCTATTTATGATGTGCCAATGGCCTATCATAATGAGGGGCTGGATTCGGAAGTTCTGGCGGCTTTCGGCATTGAGCCGGCACCAAAACCGCAGATGGAGCAGTGGGAAGAAATTGCCAACCGGATTCATAATCCGGAAGGTGAAGTTACCATTGCCGTGGTTGGTAAATATACCGGCCTGAAGGAAGCTTATAAATCTCTGATTGAAGCCTTAACCCATGGCGGCATTGCCAACCGGGTGAAGGTCAATCTCGACTGGATTGAGGCTGAGGTCTTTGAGAGTGAAGATGCAGCCCCTTATCTTGAGAAAGTGCACGGCATTTTGGTGCCGGGCGGCTTTGGCGAGCGCGGTGCGGAAGGTAAGATCCTTGCGGCCAAATTTGCCCGTGAGCATAAGGTGCCTTATTTTGGTATCTGCTTTGGTATGCAGATGGCCTGTATTGAAGCTGCACGCAATCTTGCCGGTATCAGGGATGCATCTTCCACCGAGTTTGGCTCTGCCAAAGAGCCGGTGGTTGGCTTGATGACTGAATGGCTCAAGGGCAATATGCTTGAGAAACGTTCGGCAAGCGGTGATCTTGGCGGCACAATGCGGCTCGGATCTTACGAATCCGCACTTAAGAGCGGCACCCGCATTGCGGATATTTATGGCTCTCAGGTTATCCATGAGCGGCACCGCCACCGTTATGAAGTCAATATTGACTATATGGACCGGCTGGAAAAAGCCGGCTTGATCTTCTCAGGCCTTTCTCCGGATGGTGTATTGCCGGAAACGGTTGAATATGCAGATCACCCGTGGTTTATCGGCGTGCAATATCATCCGGAGTTGAAATCACGTCCGTTTGAGCCGCATCCGCTGTTTGCCTCCTTCATCAAGGCAGCAGTAGACCAGAGCCGTCTGGTTTGATTTATAAAACGGGCACTTTATTAAGTGCCCGTTTTGTTTTCAGGGGTTGGATATTTCAGCGGCAATAATCATATGCTGAGACTGAAGCTGCTGTTACATAAGCTGCCAATGCATAAACAGGCTGATTCTTGCCACTTGATTTGCGAAAAGCTGGTTACTTTTCAGATTTGAGGAACAAATATGACTGCCAATCCGGTTATTGAGATTAAAGCGCCATCAGGCACTGTGGTTTTTTCCAACAAAAGCGCCTTGTCGCTTATTGCAGGGCCATGCCAGATGGAAAGCCGCGATCATGCCTATGACATGGCAGGCGCCCTCAAAGAGATGACGGATAAACTTGGCATCGGGCTGGTTTATAAATCAAGTTTTGACAAGGCTAACCGCACATCGCTCAAAGGCAAGCGCGGCATCGGACTGGAAAAGGCGCTGGAAGTTTTTGCCGGTCTTAAAAAGGATTTCGGCTTTTCCGTTCTCACCGATGTTCATACAGAAGAGCAATGCGCCATTGTTGGTGAAGTGGCGGATGTGTTGCAGATACCGGCATTTTTGTGCCGCCAGACGGATTTGTTGATTGCCGCTGCCAAGACCGACCGTGTGATCAATATCAAAAAAGGTCAGTTCCTTGCGCCTTGGGATATGAAGAATGTTATGGCCAAGGTGGTGGAAAGCGGTAATCCAAATGTGATGCTGACCGAGCGCGGCGCATCTTTTGGCTATAATACGCTTGTATCCGATATGCGGTCATTGCCGATTATGGCTGCCCTTGGCGCGCCGGTGATTTTTGATGCCACGCATTCAGTGCAGCAGCCGGGCGGGCAGGGCGGCAGCAGCGGCGGCCAGCGTGAATTTGTTGAAACACTGGCACGCGCAGCGGTTGCTGTGGGGGTAGCGGGTGTGTTTATTGAAACACATCAGGATCCGGATAATGCCCCTTCTGACGGGCCTAATATGGTGCCGTTGAAAGATATGCCGCGTCTGCTTGAGACCCTGATGGCATTTGATAAGATAGCCAAATCCCTTTAAGCTAATATTGGCTTGAAATTTATAAAAAACGCAGCGGATAAAACAGCTGCGTTTTTTTATAAGCGTGCTCTGGTGCTGCGCGGAGTTGCAAGCAGCAGATTTGTCTCGCTATTGGTGATGCCGGGCACCAGCCGGATACGGCGCAAAACACTGTCAAGATCGGTCAATGTGCTGGCATTAATCTCTGCAATAAGATCCCAGCGGCCATTGGTGGTGTGAATTTCTGATATTTCCGCAAAGCCGCCAAGAGCTTTTACCACGCGGTCTGTTACATGGCCTTCAATCTCAATCATCATAATGCCGCGCACGGCCTGTTCCACAGTGTCGGCGCGCAGAATAACCGTATAGCCCAAAATATGGCCGTCTTTTTCCAGCCGCTCCAGCCGTGACCGAGCTGTGGCGCGGGAAACGCCGGCATCAAGTGCCAAATCAGAGATACTGCGCCGTGCATTATGGCGCAAAAGGGTGATTAGTTTTTGATCAAGTTCGTCCACTGTTTTGCCAGTTTGTTCATTTAACTGCGCAATCTGATAAAGCATCTGTGGAGATTTGCCAATCTTCTCTGTCCACTCTGCCAATTTTTCGTGGTTTTATAGGTTTAAAATTGCCGCGCTTTTGAAAATACGGCGATACGAATGGTTATGAGGAACACAGATGCATTGTAAGCTGATTGGCGCACCCGTACAGGACGGAACCGGACGTATGGGCTGTGAAATGGGGCCAAGTGCCTTTCGTGCAGCCGGATTGCGGCAGGCGCTGGAAGAATTGGGGCATGAGGTTACAGATCTTGGCAATGTTACGCCGGCAGCACAGCGCAATATTACGCATCATAATCCGGCTTTAAAAAATCTCTCCGCTGTTGTGGCCTGGATCGAGGCGCTGGAACAGGAAGCCTATGCGCATAGTGCGGATGGTTTTCCGGTTTTTCTTGGCGGAGATCATGCTCTGGCTGCCGGCACGGTGAGCGGGCTGAGCCGCCGCGCCAAAGAGCAGGGGCGGCCGCTTTTTGTGCTGTGGCTGGACGCGCATACGGATTTTCACACGCTGGAAACCACGGTCAGCGGTAATCTGCATGGAACGCCGGTGGCATATTATACCGGCAGAAAAGGTTTTGAGGGCGTGTTTCCTGACGTGAAGGCACCGGTTGATCCGGCTAATGTCTGCATGATCGGTATTCGTTCTGTTGATCCTGCCGAGCGTATTGCAATCAGGGACACTGCAATTACCGTTAATGATATGCGCATGATTGACGAGCATGGCGTTGTGGCGCTTTTGACGCGCTTTTTGCGCAAGGTGAAAGAGGCCAATGGCTTGCTGCATGTGAGTCTGGATGTAGATTTTCTTGATCCTTCCATTGCGCCGGCTGTCGGCACCACGGTGCCGGGGGGGGCAACATTTCGTGAGGCGCATCTGATTATGGAAATGCTGCATGACAGCGCGCTGGTTACCAGTTTTGAAGCGGTTGAGCTTAATCCTTTTCTGGATGAGCGCGGCCGTACGGCCTGTTTGATGGTGGATCTCATTGCAAGCCTGATGGGGCGCAGTGTGATGGATCGCCCGACGCGCAGCTTTGTCTGAAATAAGCCAAAAACACCACAAAGTGCCTTGTTGCTGCGGCAAGCGGAGCACTTTTTCATAAATTGAACGAACAGGTTCCGGAATGCCGGAGGGAGACAGCCTGATGTATGACAGAAAAACCTTGAATCTCGTGCCGTTTGTCAGTGTTGACCATATGATGAAACTGGTCTTGAAAATTGGTATTGAAAATTTTCTCAAAGAGCTTTGCGCTTATGTGGAGGAGGATTTTCTGCGCTGGGAAAAATTTGACAAAACCCCGCGTGTGGCTTCCCACTCCCATGATGGTGTGATTGAGCTGATGCCAACCAGTGACGGCACGCTTTATGGTTTTAAATATGTCAACGGCCACCCCAAAAATATGAAAGAGGGTTTGCAGACAGTTGCAGCCTTTGGCATGTTATCGGATGTGGATACAGGCTATCCGCTGCTTTTGACAGAAATGACTATTCTCACCGCATTGCGCACTGCGGCAACCTCTGCCATTGCGGCCAAATATCTGGCGCCTGAAAATGCGCATATAATGGCAATAATCGGCAATGGCGCGCAGTCTGAATTTCAGGCTATGGCCTTTAAGGCGCTGCTTGGTATCAAGACACTGCGCCTTTTTGATATTGATCCGGCCGCAACAGAAAAATGCCGGCAGAATCTTGCTGGTTTTGGCTTTGAGATTGTAACTTGTGACAATGCGATGGAAGCTGTGCAGGGCGCGCAGATCATCACCACGGTTACGGCTGATAAACAGAATGCGACAATCCTGACCGATAATATGATTGGCAGTGGTGTTCATATTAATGGTGTTGGCGGTGATTGCCCCGGTAAAACCGAAATGCATAAAGATATTTTGCTGCGCTCGGATATTTTTGTTGAATATCCGCCGCAAACACGCATTGAAGGGGAAATTCAGCAGCTTGATGCAGATCATCCGGTGATTGAATTGTGGCAGGTAATGAATGGCACGGTAAAAGGCCGCCGCGATCAGAACCAGATCACACTGTTTGACTCGGTTGGTTTTGCTACGGAAGATTTTTCAGCCCTGCGCTATGTGCATGATAAGCTGAAAACCACTGATCTTTATGAAAATCTTGATCTTCTGGCAGACCCTGATGAGCCGCGCGATTTGTTTGGCATGTTGCTGCGTTGCGAGAAAAAACTTGCAGGTGAGATGGCCTGATAAAAGCATAATCAATAAGCAGATAATGCGGACAGAAGTGGTTCTGTCCGTTTTTCTGTTTGCATCTACCTGATGCTGGACAATGCACGGACAAGAGAGTATTTGGCCTTTTATGGCACTTCATCTTGTAAAACTTTGTGTGGGATGTGATTCCCTTGAAGACCTTGCGGCATGGATTGATTTTCATCTTGAGGAATGCCGGGCAAATGGTGTTGCCGCAGAGCAGTTTCACACCACGCGCATGGTGCCCAAACGGCAGGAAGAATTGCTAGACGGCGGCTCACTTTATTGGGTGATTAAGGGCAATATTCAGGCACGGCAAAAGCTGCTGGAGATACGCACTTTTACCGGTCAGGATGGTATTGGCCGCTGTCATCTGGTGCTGGAGCCAAAACTTGTTCCGACAATATGGCAGCCGCGCAGGGCATTTCAGGGCTGGCGTTATATGAGTGAGGAAGATGCACCGCGTGATGAGCGGGCAGGCGGTGGCGGCATGCAGAGCCTGCCTGCGGAATTGCGCCGCGAATTGGCGGCACTTGGTCTTCTCTGATCTTTAAAATATAAGCGCCTTCAGCGCAGACGCAGGCGAATGGCAATGCGGCCATCCGGATTGTTGGTGGCAATGCGCAATGAGGCCTGCGGCAAGCTGATGCGGCGGCTGCGCTGGGCATTGCATACAAGAAGCCCGACAAATTCACGTGTGTTGAGTGATGCGCCGTCTGCGCGCAATTCTGCCATGCGGGCTGCTGCGTGGCGCAGCGCCTGAACACTCAGCAAAGTTGTTTTGCCGCTTTTGGCTGCGGGGCGCATTGTATTTGTTTCTGTGTGCTCTGTGCCGGTTAATCCGAGAAGATTGAGCATATTCGACATTGTAAACCCTTTACACAATACTTACTGGGTTTGCAGATGGACTGCCATATCAGAGCAGTTGCGGCAAAAAAAGAAACAGTTGAGCCGCTCTAACTCTTTGTTTTGTCATATTATCCGAAGCAAAACTTGTTTCATGCTTTTGTCCGGAAATGCTTCAGGATATATTCAACCAGTTTTACTGATGAAAGGTTAACCATCAGCAAGAAAAACAGAAATGTGAAACAGTGCTGATCTGTAACACTTCTCAATTTGCAACAGAAATGCTGTTGCAGTTGTTAACCTCTTTTTGCAAAGAGATAATTTGTCCGGCCGGATAAAAAGCCGGACAAATATCTAATTATACTTTATTGCTAAAGTTGATTTGCGTTGTTTAGCGGGCAATCGCATAGCAGCTGAAACTTTTTTTCTTAAGTACAGCGCAGGCATCCCATGCTGCTGTTTTTGTTTCAAAACCGACAAATCTTGCACGGTAGAAGGTGTTATTGCCTTTATTGAAGGTCTCGGTCATGGGGGAGGTGGCGCGCAATGTGCTGCCGGCCTGTTGCGCTGCCTTGTTCAGCATGGCCTGTGCCTGGCTTTCACTTGGCAGGGATCCGATCTGGATGGCCCATGCTCCGGATACATTATCGGCATTGTTTGCATTTGCCACTGCAACTTGTGGCACGGGCTCATTGCGCGTAACCGGTGCGGGTGCCGGTGTTGGTGAGGGCACCAAGCCCATACGGGCGGCGGCCGTATTGGCCGAAGCGGTGGTTACCGGATCAACATTGGGGACAGCAGCCTTGGGGGTGGGAATAGCAACAAGCTGCGATGATACGGGTGCTGCAGGCCGCGGTGTGGGCGCGGCCAGTGCCAGCATCTCCGGCTGCTCTGCAGGAACCGGTTTCTGGCGGGCAATAACGGCGCTGATTGCATCCTGCGCATTGCCGGCATTGGCAACCATAACCGGCTGGTCAACACGTTCTGCCGGCAGCGGCACGGCGCGCGGCAAGGGTGAAGGGGCGGAAGCCACAGGGGCAGGTGCCGGTGTATCATTGCGGGCAATCAGCAGGGCGTCATTTCCGCGGCGCGATGGTGTGGCCTTGGGCAGATGCGCCTGAATAAGGCGGGTCATCTCGGCATCACGTGCACCACTGGTATTGCCGCCCATGACAACAGCAACAATGCGCCGACCATCACGATTGACAGAGGTGACAAGATTATAGCCGGATGCATTGACATAACCGGTTTTAATGCCATCTACCCCTTCAACCCGGCCAAGCAAACGATTGTGGCCGTTGATAGTCTTGCCGCGGAATTGAAAGCTGGAACGGCTGAAATAATGATAATGCTGCGGAAAATGCTGGCGCAGCGCAATACCGAGAATGGCCATATCGCGCGCGGTGGTCTGCTGGTTGGGGTTTGGCAGGCCGGATGCATTGCGGAAAGTGGTGGAACGCATACCAAGGCGGCGGGCTTTTGCTGTCATCATCTGGGCAAAGCGTGCCTCAGAACCGCCGAGATACTCACCTAATGCCGCTGCGGCATCATTGGCCGAACGGGTAATCAGCGCAAGAACCGCATCTTCCACTGTCATGCTCTGGCCTGCGCGCACACCAATTTTTGTTGGCGGGCGGCTTGCAGCATATTTGGAGAAGGGGATTTTGGTCTTTTTATTAATACGGCCGGCCTGCATCGCTTCAAAGACCATATAGATAGTCATCATCTTGGTAAGCGAGGCAGGATAGCGTTTGGCATCCGCACTATCGGCATACAGGGTTTTACCGGTATTGGCATCAATTACAATTGCTGCATGACGCGACGGGTTCTTGGCCGCCTGCGAAGCAGTGGTTGCAATTGCAAGGGTGACGGCACCTGCCATTGTGATTTTTAACAATGAGCTGGCCGCAATCTTGATGCCGGATGCGGCGTGACGGAACGCATGATACACGGTGACTACCTGCCTGGACTGCCATTTTTCAGGTGTGGCGCAAACAACACGCCACGAAGATTTCCGTGATCATATTGCCAATAGCCTTACCAATCCGTTTATAGGCAGGAAAATCCTGCGTTTTTTTAAGGGGATTGGCTTTTTTGAACATATAAACAGCACAAGATAAGGGGTGGCAATCTGACTTTTTGATTGCAAGTTATTGCTAATAAAGGATAAAATTAACCCATTCTCTGCTGTGATAATTTTTCGGGAAAATATTTTCAGGGGTATTTTGCTGCGGTTTTTAGCGCCGGATGAGAGGGGCGACATTGTTAAAACCTGTATTTGGACAGGTTTTAACCTCATAGTAAGTGTGTTTGATGCCGGAAATTGTATTGCGGAGTGCTTTGCAAGCCTGCCTTCCCGGGTGCAGATTCGCATCAATCACCCTGCAAATTTTTCTGATTGCAAACAAAACCCCGAAAGCCTGCTGTGATCTGGCTCCCGGGGCTGGCTTATGCAGAGGTTTTAACCGTCTGATCAGATATTGATCGGAATCAGCATAAAGGCCGGAATATCATCACCAAAACCGAGCGGTGACGGTTCATCATCAAAATCGCGGCGGTGGCGTTTGTTGTGCTGGCCATTATTGTGGCGGCGCTCTTCATTGCCGTGTTTTTGCGGCGCAGGGCGCACAGTTTCAGAAATGGCCATGGCTCTGATGGCAATATTATCCGGCAATATTGGCTGCGGCGCATCAAGAGCGGAAATATCCGGCGCAGATGTTGCGCTTTCCGTTGTTTTGTCCTCTGCTGGGGAGGTTTGCGCCTGATTTGCCTTATTGTCTTTATCGCGGGGTTTTTTACCGTTTTTGCCGCGATTGTTGCGGCCGCGGCGTGAGGTATCCTCAGCCTCTTCCGCCGCTGGCAGGGTGGAAAGATCGCCGTCGAGCCATTCCAGCTTTTCGCCAATCATTTTTTCGATTGCATCAAGATGTTTGGTGTCAGCGGTGGTGATGATCGAGAAGGCTTTGCCCGAGCGGCCGGCACGGCCGGTGCGGCCAATACGGTGCACATAATCTTCCGCATGAACAGGCACGTCAAAATTAAAAACATGGCTGACATCGGGAATATCAAGGCCGCGGGCAGCAACATCAGACGCAACAAGGATTTTTAGATTGCCGTCCTTGAAATTGCTGAGCATAGTCATGCGCGCGCGCTGATCCATATCGCCATGTAATGCACCGGCGTTGAAACCATGTTTAACCAGCGAGCGGAACAATTCCGAGACATCCATTTTGCGATTACAGAATATAATCGCGTTTTTCAGTTCATCGCCTTCTGCCTTGATAAGATCCCGCAGAACGGCACGTTTGTCCCATGGTTTTCTTGCAGATTTAACCAGACGCTGTGTTACGGTTTTTGCGGTGGAAGAGGCTTTGGCCACTTCAATACGCACCGGCGAATGCAGGAATTGCTCGGTCAGCTTGGTAATTTCAGCCGGCATGGTTGCCGAGAAAAACAAGGTTTGTCGGGTAAAGGGGATAAGTTTGCAGATGCGCTCAATATCCGGAATAAAACCCATATCCAGCATGCGGTCTGCTTCATCAATCACCAGGATTTCCACGCCGGTGAGAAGCAGCTTGCCGCGTTCAAAATGATCAAGCAGGCGCCCCGGCGTTGCAATCAGCACATCTGCGCCGCGCTCCAGCTTGCGCTCCTGCTCTTCAAAGGATACGCCGCCAATCAGCAAAGATACATTGATGCGGTGATTGATGCCGTATTTAACAAAGTTTTCCTCAACCTGTGCTGCAAGCTCGCGGGTGGGCTCCAGAATAAGTGTGCGCGGCATGCGTGCGCGTGCGCGGCCTTTTTCAAGCAGGTGCAGCATAGGCAGCACAAAGGATGCTGTTTTGCCGGTGCCGGTTTGCGCAATACCAAGCACGTCTTTACGTTCAAGTGCGGGGGGAATTGCGCCAGCCTGGATAGGGGTGGGAGATGTGTAACCGGCGGCCTCTACCGCTGCCAGTATTTTCGGTGACAGACCGAGTTCTGCAAATGTCGTCAATGGAGGCGTAGCTCTCTTTTTGGAAAAAGTGCACTGACCCGGCCGGTAATGTCTGCATGACAAAAGGTCAGGAAAAGCACTTATGTTTGCGCATTGCGTTAAAATTAATAATGCCGTTACGTGGAACAGTTCAAAAAGTCAACAAAAATGCCGTTTTTGCTTGATGAATGTTTGATATGAACCCTGTCTGTATCGCCTGCAACTGCAAAATCATGCATTGAATGCATCATATGATGTTGTAATTGCAGGGCTTGCACAAATAAAGACCTGTTTAATAACGGAACTGCTCATTGAGAATGCGCTCATCCCATGTATGTTCCTCATCAAACAGCAGGGTAACGCTGTTTTGCGTATCTTCCCGCACGATGACCGAAGTGACGGATTTTACCTCTGTATGATCGGCAACAGCATTGACCGGTCGTTTATCAACCTCAAGAATATCCATGCGCACTGTAACGGATTTGGGCAGCAGCGCGCCACGCCAGCGGCGCGGGCGAAACGGGCTCACAGGCGTGAGTGCCAGCAACGGGGAGTCCAGCGGCAGGATTGGCCCCTGTGCGGAAAGATTATAGGCTGTGGAACCGGCAGGCGTTGCTACCATTACGCCATCGCAAATCAACTCATCGAGCCGCACTTTATTATCAATACTGATGCGGATTTTGGCAGCCTGATAGGATTGGCGCAGCAGTGACACTTCATTAATAGCGAGGGCTTTTACGCTGCCGCTCTCACGTGATTGGGCAATCATCTCCAGAGGGCGGATGGTTTCAGCATGAGCGGCAGCCACGCGCCTTGGCAGATCACGCTCATGATACTCATTCATAAGAAAGCCCACAGAGCCTCTGTTCATGCCGTAAATCGGCCGATCATGATTCATATGATCATGCAATGCCTGCAGCATCACGCCATCACCGCCAAGCACAATCAGCGCATCGGCTTTATCTGCCGGTGTCTCGCCATAGCGTTTGCGCAATGATTCTGCGGCAGATTCCGATTCTGCAGTGCCGGAAGTGATGTAAAAGAAATTTTCATAGGAATTTTTCATCAGCTTTGTCACACATCCTGCATGTTTAGGTGCCGATTTGTAGCCCAAATCCGGTTTGGACGCAAAACATTGTTGTTTTTTGCGGGCTTAGGTGATTTTTTATTTTACATTCGTAAAACTTGTGCTATCTAGCCGTCAGTTGCCCTTATAGCTCAGTTGGTAGAGCACCTGATTTGTAATCAGGGGGTCGGGAGTTCGAGTCTCTCTGGGGGCACCAATTTTAATTTTCCCGTTATAATTATTGCTTCTTTTATTTAATCCTGTCCGTGGCATCGGGCAGGGGATTTGCGTATTTGCAATTATTTTTGCGGTTATGTCTTGTTTTCTTTGCTGTTGCTTTAACAATGCCTGTGTTTTTGAAATAATTTTCCGGATATTGGTTTTATCCCTGCGGTTATATGTAATATCTGTTTCACATTAAAATAAATGGCGGAACGGAGTTTTAAATTATGCAGGATAAACCGGCCTATCGCAGCTTGCTGGAAGATCTGGCAGCACTTCTTGGCAAGGATCTCAGAATCGCTGAAGCGGTTGATCCTGCGCATTTACATGATTGGAGCGGCGAAAAGGGCGGCATGCCGCTTGCTCTTGCCTTGCCGCGCAGCACGCAGGCGGTTTCAGAAATCCTGCGCCTTTGCCATGCCAATAATGTGCCTGTTGTGCCGCAAGGCGGGCTGACAGGGCTTGCAGGCGGAGCTGTGCCGGTGGAAAATGCACTGCTTCTGTCATTGCGCAATATGAATGCCATTGAAGAGATTAATATACAGGCCGGAACAATGATTGTGCAGGCCGGCGCGATTTTGCAGACGATTCAGGAGGCTGCCGCGGCCTCGGATATGATGTTTGCGCTTGATCTTGGCGCGCGCGGCTCATGCCAGATTGGCGGCAATATCTCCACCAATGCAGGCGGCAACCGTGTGATACGCTATGGTATGGCGCGCGATCTTGTGCTGGGGCTGGAAGTGGTGCTTGCCGATGGCACTGTTTTACCGATGATGAACCAGATGCCCAAAAACAATACCGGCATGGATATGAAACATATCTTTATCGGTTCGGAAGGCACAATGGGCATTATTACGCGTGCGGTGCTGAAGCTGCATCCGCAAGCAAGGGGTGCCAATAGTGCCGTGGTGGCGCTGGAGAGTTTTGAAGGTGCACTGCAATTGTTGCGCTATGCACAAACAACACTTTCCGGCCGCGTCAGTGCTTTTGAGGCGATGTGGAATGATTATTATACCGGTGCTGCAGAATATGTGCGTGCGCCGCTTGATAGTTCTTATCCGCTATATGTATTGATGGATATGCAAAGTGCATTGCCTGAAAATGACCGGGAATTGTTTCAGGCCATGCTGGAACATGCAATGGAACAGGGCTGGATTGCCGATGCGGCTATTGCACAATCACACCGTGAGGCAGAAGCTTTCTGGGCGCTGCGTGATGCCGTATCTGAAATGCTGAAAGATGGGGCGCCATCCATCAGTTTTGATGTTTCTGTGCCAATGTCATTGATCGGTGAGGCCGTGGAAAAAATCCGCACTGCGCTTGCTGAACGCTTTCCGGCCATGAAATGCACATTTTTTGGCCATGTCGGTGATTGCAATTTCCATATTGGCGCCAATCACTATGCGGATTTTGATCCCGATGGCCGCGAGATTGAGAAAATTGTCTATGATATTGTGCGCTCTTATAATGGCTCGGTTTCGGCTGAGCATGGCATTGGCCTGCACAAAAAGCCTTGGTTGCCTTATTCCCGCAGTGCCGCTGAGCTTGCAACGCTCAAAAAACTGAAACTGGCGCTCGATCCGAAAAATATACTCAATCCGGGCAAGGTGATTGATTGATTTTTCGCATTATAAACCAGCCGTAAAATGAAGCTGTGCGGACGCCTGTATTAATAAATTTACGGGCTATTATTAAAAATGGCAGCGCAAGGCTGCCATTTTGTGATTTTTGTGTGATGCTACATTATCGGCAGCGGGCAACATAGATCTGGCCGCGGCTGTTGCGGTATTCGCATTTGCCGTTGCGCAGATTGCGCACCAGCAGGCCGCCGACCGCACCAACACCCGCGCCAATCAATGCGCCTCTGCCGCCGCCGGCAATACCACCGATGATTGCACCGGCACCGGTGCCGATGCTCAAATCCTTTTCTGTGGTGGTGCAGCCGCTAAGAGCAATTATTGCACCGAGTGCGATGATGAATATACGCATGACAATTCCCCTCAAAACTACCTGTTTTGTGTTGTGGTTTGTATTCTTTATTCTGTCAGGAGCGCAAGTTGCCAATCTGCACAATCAGCCTTGCAATTTCATCCGGTGATCTGATGCCGCTTTCATATATACGGATAACAGTACGCGCCAGCTCATCCTTATGGTTATCGCTCACCGGACAGCAACCAAGCTGCCTGCACACCTCATCATAAGCCTGTTGCAGGAGTTTCAATTGTTCCGCTTTGTAAACCCCAAGATAATCAGACTTTTGAAAAGGCATGATATCTCTCCTGTTTGCCTTATTGTGATACAAGGTGAGGGGAGAAATCAACCAATGAAAATGTGATGATCTCATGGCAAAGTAGGGGGATGCAAAGCAGGGGGGTGCAAAGTAAATGCCGGAACCAAAAAGCCCGGCATTATCGCCGGGCTTTGTTTGTGTTTTTCCAGAATAGATCAGGCCTTGCCTTCGAGTGCTTTTGCAATCTCATCCTTCAATGCAAGGCGGCGCTTGCGCAACTCGGTTTCGTTATCCTGACTGGTCGGCTCAATCTTGGTTTCTGCGCGATGGATCTGATCATTCACATCGTCATAGTCTTCAAGAATTTTAGCAAAACGCGGGTCAGCGGCTTTTAAGGCGTGGATCGCATCCAGTTGTCCGGGAAATTCTTCGCCAAGCGTATGCGGTGTATTCGACATAGTGTTTCCTTTGCTGAATTCTGAAAGGAGTTTCACATGCATTTGCGCAGCCCGCATTGATCAGGATCAATTTATTATTTTGTGGGAAAAAGAGACCAAATTTGTGGAAAAAAACAGTCAAGATAATTTAGTGAGGCAAGGGTGTAAGCGCCGTTTTTATAATAATTACAAGCAATAAAGTGCTGTTTTCTACGATCTTGGGTTGTGCTTGTGTTGAAGAATATTATCCGTTATCGTCCCCAACGGGTTGGAAAAGGAGGAGAATATGCACAGGTTGATAGTAGCAACAGCAATGGCTGCAGGGCTGATGACATGTGCAGCACAAGCTGAGGAAAATGTGGAAGTCCTGCACTGGTGGACATCCGGCGGTGAGGCAGCAGCACTGAATGTGCTGAAAAAAGATCTGGAGGCCAAGGGTATCGGCTGGACTGATATGCCGGTTGCAGGCGGCAGTGGTGTGGAGGCCATGACCGTGCTGCGTGCCCGCGTGGTTGCCGGCAATCCGCCAACCGCAGTGCAAATGCTTGGTTATGATACCCGTGACTGGGCCGAGCAGGGCTATCTTGGCAATCTTGATGCGGTTGCCGAAAAAGAAGGCTGGGATAAGGTTATTCCGCAGCCTTTGCAGGATTTTGCCAAATATGACGGGCACTGGATTGCTGCGCCGGTGGATATACACACAGAAAACTGGGTGTGGATCAACAAGGCTGCGCTGGACAAGGCCGGCGGCAAGGTGCCGCAAAACTGGGATGAGCTGATAGCTCTTCTGGATAAGTTCAAGGAGCAGGGCATTGTGCCTATGGCGCATGGTGGCCAGCCCTGGCAGGACGGCACAGTTTTTGAAACGGTGGTTTTATCCTTCGGGCCGGAATTTTATAAAAAGGCGCTGATTGATCTTGATGCGCAGGCGCTTGGCAGCGATACGATGCGGCAGGTTTTTGACCGAATGACCAAATTGCGCTCCTATGTGGACGATAATTTTTCCGGCCGTGACTGGAACCTTGCCTCGGCAATGGTGATTGAAGGCAAGGCCGGTCTGCAATTTATGGGTGATTTTGCCAAAAGTGAATTTATTCGCGCCGGCAAACAGCCGAATAAGGATTTTGTTTGTATCCGTTATCCCGGCACGCAGGGTTCAGTTACTTTTAACTCGGATTTATTTGCCATGTTCAAAGTGGCAAAAGATAAAATACCTGCACAGATGGAGATTGCATCCTCCATTGAAAGTCCGGCTTTTCAGTCTGCATTCAATGTAGCAAAGGGGGCTGCACCGGCAAGAATGGATGTGCCAGATATGGCTTTTGATGCTTGCGGGAAAAAGGCCATCGCCGATATTAAAGAGGCCAATGCCAAAGGCACAATGCTTGGCTCCATGGCGCATGGCTATGGCGCACCGACTGCGGTGAAAAATGCCATTTTTGATGTGGTGACCCGCCAGTTCAATGGTGATCTGACCTCCGAACAGGCTGTGCAGGAGTTGGTAACCGCTGTTGCCGCAGCCAAATGATCCGTTTGCAGGATTTTTAAGATTATCTCAATATTATCAGGCATTTGTGCGGCTTGTCCGTGCAAATGCCCACCCGATATGGTGACTGCTTATGACCAGCCGCAGCCGTTTGCAGGTTTTGTTGCCAAAGCTCGTTCTGGCACCTAGTTTTTTTATTGTTCTGATTTTTGTCTACGGGTTTATTGCCTATACCGGCCTTTTATCGCTGACAGGCAGCAAAATGCTGCCATCCTATAATTTTGTCGGTCTGGCCAATTACAGCAGATTGTGGGCGTTGCCGCATTGGTGGCTGGCAGTCAGCAATCTGGTAATTTTTGCGGTATGTTATATTGCAATATGCTCTGTGATAGGGGTGTTGCTCGCCATTTTGCTGGATCAGAAAATCCGCGGCGAGGGTTTTTTGCGCCCCATTTATCTTTATCCGATGGCCTTGTCGTTTATTGTAACCGGGACTGCGTGGAAGTGGTTTCTTGATCCTGGAATCGGGCTTGAACATACGATGCATCTTTGGGGCTGGGAGGGGTTTCACTTCAACTGGATCAAAGATAGCCGCTATGCGATTTATTGCGTGGTCATTGCCGCTGTCTGGCAGTCATCGGGTTTTATCATGGCGATGTTTCTTGCAGGTTTGCGCGGGGTGGATACTGAAATTCTCAAAGCCGCGCAGATAGATGGCGCTTCCGCTTTTACCACCTATCGGCGGATTGTCATCCCGATGATGCGGCCGGTATTTCTTTCTGCCTTTGTGGTTTTGGCGCATCTGGCCATCAAGGCTTATGATCTTGTGGTGGCGCTGACAGGCGGCGGGCCGGGGCAGGCAACAGAAATGCCGGCCACCTTTATGTATTCCTATACATTTACACGCAATCAGATGGGGATCGGCGCTTCATCGGCCATTATCATGCTGGTGATGATTTTCTCGATTATTATTCCCTATCTTTATGCAGAAATCAGCGGAGGCAAAAGCCGGTGAGCAATGCTGTTTCCCATGCGCGGCTGACACGCGCGCTGATCTATGCCGCATTACTGCTTTTTGCGGTTTATTTTCTGTTGCCGCTTTATGTGATGCTGGTCAATTCTTTCAAACCGCTGGAGGAGATCCGTCAGGGCGGCATGCTGAGCCTGCCGCATGACTGGACGATTGCTCCCTGGCTTTCCGCATGGTCTACCGCGCAGATCGGCGTGCAGCCAACCGGTGTGCGGCCGTTTTTCATCAATTCCATTCTCATGGTGGTGCCGGCGGTTGCAATCTCCACAATCATCGGCGCCCTGAATGGCTATGTGCTGGCCAAATGGCGGTTTCGTGGGTCTGATCTGTTTTTTGGCCTGTTGCTGTTATCGTGTTTTATTCCGTTTCAGATCGTGCTGATACCTATGGCGCGTGTGCTGGGTTTTTTGGGGCTTTCCGGCACAATTATCGGTCTGATCATGGTGCATGTGATTTATGGGCTTGGTTTTACCACATTGTATTTTCGCAATTATTATGAGGCATTTCCAAGTGAGCTGGTGCGTGCCGCGCAAATGGATGGCGCGGGATTCTGGCAGATTTTCCGCTATATCATGCTGCCATCTTCAGGGCCGATTATTGTGGTGTCGGTGATCTGGCAATTTACCAATATCTGGAACGATTTTTTGTTCGGCGCATCTTTTTCAGGGGCTGCTTCAACGCCAATGACTGTTGCGCTCAATAATCTCGTTTCATCCTCCACAGGGGTGAAGGAATATAATGTTCATTTTGCAGCGGCCATACTTGCCGCGCTGCCAACGCTGATCGTCTACATCATATCCGGTCGTTATTTCGTGCGCGGGCTGATGTCTGGTGCGGTGAAGGGATAATTCATGGCATTTCTAAAAATTTCGCATCTTAATAAAGCTTACGGAACAGTTGAAATTCTCAAGGATATTAATCTTGAGATTGAAAAAGGCGGGTTTCTGGTATTGGTGGGGCCTTCCGGTTGCGGAAAATCCACTTTGCTGAATATGATTGCCGGACTTGAGCCGGTAAGCTCCGGTGAAATTGTTATTAATGGCCGTCCGGTGACCGGCCTGCCGCCATCACAGCGTGATATTGCCATGGTGTTTCAATCCTATGCGCTTTATCCCAATATGACTGTTGCCGGAAATATTGCCTTTGGCATGGAAGTGCGCGGCGTGCCAAGGCATGAGCGTGAAGAGGCGATCCGCAATGTTTCAGAAATATTGCAGATTGGGCATTTGCTGGATCGTAAACCCGCCCAGCTTTCCGGCGGGCAGCGGCAGCGTGTGGCTATGGGGCGGGCGCTGGTGCGCAATCCGCAGGTGTTTTTATTTGATGAGCCGCTCTCCAATCTTGATGCCAAATTGCGGGTGGATATGCGCACAGAGATCAAGCGGCTGCATCAGCGCATGCAAACCACTATTGTTTATGTGACCCATGATCAGATTGAGGCGATGACACTGGCCAGCAAAATTGCAGTGCTGAAAGATGGTGTTTTACAGCAATATGGCACGCCTGAGGAGATTTATAATAAGCCGGTCAATATGTTTGTGGCGGATTTTATGGGCTCGCCTGCAATGAATCTATTGAATGCAAGGGTGGAAAAAAGGGATGCTGGTTTGCATCTGCTTTTAGAGAGGCACGATGCTGCGCCTTTGCCATTGGCGCTGCCTGCTTCCTGTGCTGCCCTTGGTGACTATGTGGGCAGAGAGGTTGTTTTTGGCATTCGTCCTGAAGCATTAACCGATGCAGAGGGTGAGCGCGGTACAAATGCGGTTGTCTATGGTGATTGCCATATTGATGTTGTGGAGCCTGCGGGTTCTGATACTTTCGCGGTTACCAGGCTTGGCGGCAAAGAGGCTGTGGCGCGGTTGCGTGCAGATGCACAAGTGCAGGCAGGGCAAATGCTGCGCCTTGCCTTTCACCTTGGCAAGGCCGTGTTTTTTGATCCCTCGTCACAACAGCGTGTTGCGTAAAGAGCATATAAAATGCGCGAATATAACGTAGTTGAAATAAGTATAAATTTATTATGATAACTTAATCATATTTAAAGCTTACTTTCTATATTATGTCGCATCAATATTATATGTTTTAATCAGCGGATTGATGGCGGATAATCATTTTATATTTTAAGTGCTATGCTTAAATATTGATGATTGACGGTCTTTTAGAATGGCTTACTCTTTGCCGGTGGTTCTAATAATTTCCGGCAAAGGGCGCGCCCGTTTATGCGAAATAAAGCACTTTTTATAACCAGCCTTGTCAGTGGTTTCTTGATGTTAACATCGGCAATGGCAGCAGATGCGCCGGTACAAAAATATGTGACTGATGATGCATGGAAAATTATCGTAAGCCCTTATGTCTGGGGTGCTTCATTACATGGCAGGGCAGAGCTTGGCGGCTATCGCACAGATGTAAATGTGCCTTTTTCCGAGATTTTTGACAATCTTGATATGGCTGTCATGGGAAATATTGAACTGGCAAGGGGGCCGCTCGGTTTTTATGTGGATGCGCAATATGTTTCCACCAGTCAGGATGAGAATCTGCGCGCCCATGAAATTGCGCTGAAGATGAAGACCACGATGGTGGCCGGTGGTATGTTCTACCGTATTTATGAGAAAGAGCTTGGTGGTCTTACCATTTATAATGAGCCGCAGCGTTTTGCCATTGAACCCACATTGGGGGTGCGCTGGACAAGGCTGAAAGCTGATTTGGCATCAGAGGGGTATCATATTTCCAGAAAAACCAGCTGGACAGATCCTTTTTTCGGTGTGCGGGTGAGGGCTGATCTTAATGAACGGTGGAATTTGTCGGCTGAGGCGGATATAGGCGGTTTCAGCGCCGGTACAAAGATGAGCTATAATGCGCAGGGCTATCTTGGATATCGTACTTTCCTGTTTGACAGACCGACAATGCTGCGGTTTGGTTATCGCGCCTTGTCACAGGATTTTAAAGAGAGTGATTTTATGGGACATCCGCTTAAATGGGATGTTGTGCAGCACGGCCCTGTTATCGGCCTTTCTATGCGCTTTTAGAACTTTGATGTGAGCAGCAAAATATACGGAACGGTTGCGGCAATATTAGTCTTGCCGGAACCGTTTTAAGCTGGTTCATTGGCGGGTTTTTCCTTTTCGGGATTGTGCCGGTTCAGGCTGTGCAAATTCAGCACAACCTGATTGCGTCCCTTTGCCTTTGCCTGATAAAGGCTTTGATCAGCCATGCGCATGAGCTGGGATGTGGTAAAACTGCCATCTGATAATGCAATGCCAATGCTGATGCTCAACGGATAAATCTGATCTTCAAGTGGTGAGAAGGACAGGTTCTCAACCGTAATGCGCAGTTGCTCGGCAAGGGTGAGAGCGGCCTGCACATCCGTTTGCGGCAGGAATAATGCAAATTCCTCACCGCCGATACGGGCAAGTATATCTGTTTTGCGCAAGGGGGTCTTCAAGGCGCTGACAATGGCTTGCAAGGCTTTGTCTCCTGCGTGGTGGCCGTAAATATCGTTGATGCTTTTAAAATTATCCGCATCGATAATAAGACATGCTGAGCTGGATGATTGTTTGTTCAGGGGTTTTATGCGTGTCAGAAAGGCGCTTCTGTTTAGCAGGCCGGTCATGCTGTCTGTATCAGCGCGGATCTGGAGCATATGGTTTGCTTTTTTCAGTTCATCCGAGAGTTGCTTGAGGCGAGCGTTCTGCCTGAAAATATAAACACTGATCGGAAAGGCCGTCATGACCGGCAGGACAGAATTCATAAGAAAGACAAAAGCCGTAAAAGGCTGGCCGGAGGCATAACGGATGCTGAAAGAGAATATCTGGCTGAGCGCAACCACAAGCATGGTTACCAGCAACGCTTTTAAAAGAATGATATACAAACCCGCCCCGCATATATTAAAGACTTTGCTTTTTTAGAGGATAAGCAAAGATATAAGTTCATTATAAGAGACATTGTAACAAAACATGATCTGCCTGAGTGAACCTGGTTGAAACAAAGATGTTGGAACACTCTAAGTATTTGTTTTGTTGCATTATTTTGAGATAAAACCGTTTCACAATTTTAGCCTGTAAATGCCTGTATGAAAAATTTCTCCGGCATAGGGCAATAAGCTCCCTGATGGCTCCCCGCCAGTTATATATATTATATATACATGAAATTTTTCTAACAAAGGTTTTATTTTGAGAGTATAGTAATAATAATGTGAGCCTGAAAAGTAAAAAAATTATGGCGGTATACTTTTGGGCTAAGGTGTATTTTAGAAGAATATGTTTTATTAAAACGGGGAAGCCTGAGTGCTTCCCCGTTTGGTGATATTCAGATTTTTTGAGGCAGGCGCGGCAACAGTATTGTCAATATGCCAAGCAGCGGCAGGAAGGAGCACAGCCAGTAGACATATTCAATGCCGTGGATATCTGCATAATCGCCGAGCAGAGCCGCCCCAATGCCGCCGGCACCAAAAGCGAAGCCGAAAAACATGCCGGCAATCATGCCAACGCGCCCGGGCACCAATTCCTGTGCAAATACCACAATGGCTGAAAAAGCTGAGGAAAAGATAAGGCCGATTATAACAGTAAGAACACAGGTCCAGAACAGATTGGCATAAGGCATCATCAGTGCAAAGGGAATAACGCCGAGAATTGAAAACCAGATAACAAAGCGTGCGCCCATGCGGTCACCAACCGGCCCGCCAAGGAAAACACCGGCGGCTGATGAGCCGAGAAACAGGAACAGCATCAACTGGGCATTTTGCACAGTTACCTGAAACTTCTCGATAACGAAAAAAGTATAATAGCTGGAAAGACTTGCCATATAGACATTTTTGGTTGCTGTGAGCAGAACCAGAATGGAAATGGCGAAAATCACCCGCCCTTGCGGCAGCGGCAATGTGCGATCGGCTGGTGCCCTATTTTTGTTTTGACGCTGTTTTTGCGCATACCAGCGGCTGACGCGGGTGAGGGTGATAAAGCCAAAAACCGCGATAACTGCCAGCCACGCCACGCTGGATTGGCCATTAGGCAAAATTATGAAAGCGGCAAGCAAGGGGCCGAGTGCCGAGCCGAAATTTCCGCCAACCTGAAACAGGGACTGGGCAAAGCCATGGCGCCCGCCGGAGGCTGTGCGGGCAACACGTGAGGCTTCCGGATGGAAAATAGCCGAGCCAAGGCCGATCAGGCTGGAGCCGATCAGCAACATTGTATAGCTGTCTGCATGGGCAAGAAGCAGCAAGCCGGTAAAAGTGCTGACACTGGAAAGCGGCAGCGAATAGGGCATTGACCAGCGATCCGTGATGATGCCAATCAGGGGCTGCAGAAGCGATGCCGTGATCTGGAAAGTCATGGTAAGCAAACCGATCTGGCGAAAATCCAGATTATAATTGGCTTTGATCAACGGATAGATCGCCGAGAGCAGCGATTGCATAATATCATTGAACATATGGCAGAAACTGACTGCCACGATCAGTGAAACGGCAGTTGTTTCGGCTATTTTGGGTGACTGGCTGGTCACGGTTGTCATTACAGTGCTCCGGATAATTTAAAGCCTTATAGCAGAATGCACAGTTGTCTCTATAACCGGAAGATGCAGATCTGATATTGTAATCGGGATAAGGGCGGTTTTTCATTTATTGCATATAGTTGCAGATATGTTGCCGACTTGTTTTCCCGACAGGCATAAACATGATGTAATCTGCTTTGCGCTGGCCTGCTTTTGCGCTAAGGACTTAAACTTGTTTGATCAGGCCAAAATGCAGGGTAAAATCATGACGCAGAAGAATATTCACATCGCCGAGGCTTATCACCTGCTTGAACAAAGCCCCGAGCCGGTGGTGGCGCTTGCCAGAAATTATCCTGCCGGATTGCATATTCCGCGGCACAGCCACTCGCGAACGCAGTTTCTTTATGCGCGCTCGGGTGTGGTTTTGGTGAGTACGGAAAACGGACGCTGGATGATCCCGCCGGAACATGCCCTGCTTATTCCGCAGGGCATAGAACACAAGGTGGAGACATTTTCTGTGGTTGAAATGCAATCTGTCTATGTGAGAAATCATGAGTCTGGTGGTTTTCCGCAGGTTCTGGCTGTGAATGAGCTGACCCGCAGCCTGTTTGATGAAGTGGTGCGGATGGAGAAGCCCGATGCTGAAGATGAACGCAGCCGGTTACTGTTTGCATTGCTTGTTCATGAGATAAGGCGTCTGCCAGTGCGGGATCTTGGTTTGCCTTTTCCTCAAAAACCGGCTCTTGCTGCTTTGTGCAGGGCATTTTTGGCAGCGCCTGATCCGGCGGCAGATATTGATAGCTGGGCGGCAAAACTTGGCATCAGCCGGCGTTCATTTACGCGTCTTTTCAGGGGGCAGACCGGCGTCAGCTTTGTAACATGGCGTCAGCAGGCCTGTATTTTTGCGTCTTTGCCAAAATTGGCCGCCGGAGAGGCAATAACTACAGTCGCTTTTGATACAGGCTATGAAAGTGCGGCGGCTTTTACCACTATGTTCAAGCGTATGCTTGGCAGTTCCCCGCGGGAATATCTGCGCCGCAAAGCCGGCTATGCTGGTTGAATATATTTACTGTTTTCCAGATAAATATTTTCATAAATTTATATATTTACATTAATTTTTTTACACAATAGCTGTATTAACAGATGTTTTTCAGCATGTGCTCTCAGCGCAGAGCTTATCATTATTTTTGGGGGGAATATGCATTCATTATTCAGTATGTCGCCTGTTATTCTGTTTTTTCTTTTTTTGATATGCGGAATATTTTTTTACTGTGTAAGCCTGTTGTTTTTGCGTGTTTTTGCCAAACAAGCCTCGCAGGATATTCTTACCCTGCCTGTTGCAGCCTTTGTTGGCACTGTTGCCACAGCTTGGGCGCTGGCACTGGGATTTGTGGCGGCGGATATCTGGTCGGCCAATAGCCGGGCAGATCAGGCGGCCAGTGATGAGCGGTCTTCAATCATTCGTCTGGTAGGCATGGCTGTGCCAGATGCTTTAAATGAGGTGACCCTGCTTGAGGCATTGACTGCTTATCGTATAGCGGTGGTGAAGGAGGAATGGCTGAAAAGCGGCAATGTGCGCCCCGAAAAGCCGGTTGAGGAAGCGCTGCAAAATATTCGCATTGCGCTGATTGATCTTGCTGCCACGGATATTTCTCCGGCACTGATGGCCAAGATGGTACAGGATTTTGACGAGATGCAGGATGCGCGCAATACCCGCCTTGCTGTGGGGGCAAGCTCGGTCAGCTTTTTTAAATGGTATCTGGTGCTTTTTCTCACATTATTATCGCTTGTGGTGATTGCTGCCGTTCATGCAGACAGGCCAAAAGCCGGGCGCAAGGCTTTGGGGATCTATACGGTGACAGCGGTGACAAGTATGTGGATTTTGGCCATTCATGCCAGCCCTTATCACGGGGCGGGGCGTATTGAGCCGTCTGTCTTATTCAGCAGCCAGAAAAATGCACAGATATTGCCGTGAGAACTCAACTGCTATGTGAAAAAAACGGGTCTGTTTTTTTAGAAATATTTTGCGAAAAAATATTTCATAGTTTCAGGCTTCTGTTTTAAAAATATCATGATCGGTGATAATATTAAAAAAGTAAAAATTCTGCCTAGGCATTTTAACAGCGCCATATGCAGGATGGAAACCGGAACAGGAAGCGTGTGATGTATAAGCATATTCTCATCGCAACAGACGGATCTGAACTGGCTGAAAAAGGGCTGGAGCAGGGGGTGAAGCTGGCGGGTAAGCTTGGCAGCAAGGTAACGCTTGTTACGGTGAGTGAGCCGTTTCCGATGATGGCAACCGCAAGCAGCGCCGGCTGGATTGCCAGCCCGAAAGATATTGAAATCTATAATGAAAATCAAAAAAATCAGGCAGAGGCGGTTTTGGAAAAAGCGCGTCTTTATGCGCAGGATCTGGGCGTGAAGGCTGATGTGAAATATATTGAGGAGCGCTGGCCTGCTGAAGCAATAGTGGAATTTGCCGAGAAAAGTGATGTGGATCTTATTGTGATGGCATCCCATGGCCGCCGTGGTATCGGGCGTTTGCTGCTTGGCAGCCAGACCAGCGAAGTGCTGACCCACACAAAAACGGCAATTCTGGTGGTGCGATGACCAGTAAACAGAACTGCGTGCTGTAATCTCAACGATCGGAAAATGCCCCGTATGAGCAGAGAATACGGGGCATTTATTTGTTATTCCTTATGTGCTTTCAATACATAATTGGCATCAGGTGAAATGATAAAATCTTTGACCTTGTTGGAGACCACTGCCACTTCTGTAAATTGATAGATCATGGTGAACGGGCTGGTATCGCGGAATTCTTTTTGAATATCGAGATATTGCTGGGCCCGTTTATCTGTATCCTTTTCCATAACTGCGGCCAGTGTTTGTTGCGTGAGTTCAGGGATAACCCATGAATTGCGCCATGCACTGGTTTTGGAAACAGCATCATCAGCATTATCAAGATTGGTCACAAAAGTATCGGCATTGGTATGGGGATCCCAGTAATCAATTCCCCATTGGCCGATATAAATATCATGTTTGCGGGCACGATATTTGGTTAGTGTTTGTTTGCCGTCTCCGGGGATAATTTCCAGCTTGATACCAGCCTTGGCAAAGGTTTGCTGGATGGATTCCGCAATGCCGGTTACAGGCTGGGTATTACGCACATCCATGGTGATGGAAAAACCATCTTTCAGCCCCGCTTTTTCAAGCAGTTCTCTGGCTTTTTCCACATTCAGCTGAAATGGCTTTTCTGTTGATGCGCCAAGCATGCCGGCAGGCAGAAAATTTTGATGAATGGTGCCGATACCTTTAATCAGGGTGGACTGGATTGCATCATAATCTACCAGATATTTAACAGCCTGCCGCACTTCCGGTCTGGACAGGATATCGTGTTTTTGATTGAGGCTGAAATAATAGATAATACCCTTGGGTGCGCTGGCAATATGGAAGCGTTTGTCGGCGGTAATTGCTTCCAGATCACCGGGCTCAAGATTGCGCGCCACATCAATATCACCGGCGTCAAGCATAATACGCTGTGATGCGCTTTCCTTGACATGACGGTAGATGACGCGCTTGAGAGGCGGCTTTTCACCATCATAATTTTCATTGCGCTCCATCATTATAATTTCATTGGGGCGCCAATCGCGGATGATATAGGCGCCGGAGCCGGCATAATTGCGTTTCAGCCATGCATGGCCAAAATCATTATCAATTGCGGAGCCGTCAGTTGGGGTTACCGGTTTTGCATGTTCTTTCAACAGTTTACTGTCAACAATGGAGCCGACTGTTGCAGACAGGCAATTATAAACAAAGGATGGGGCAAAAGCTTTTTCCGATGTGAAGATCAGCGTATCATCATCTTTGGCATAGATTTTCTCATCAACATTTTCTTTTGTCAGGCCAAACTGACTGAGAATAAAAACCGGACTCTGGTCAAGTTTAACTGCACGTTGCAGGGAATAAGCGGCATCATGCGCTGTCACCGGATTGCCGGAAGCAAATTTCTGCCCTTTGCGAATTTTGAAGGTAAAGGTTTTTCCATCTTCACCGACATCCCAGCTTTCGGCAATATCCGGCACCAGTTTGGATGGGTCTGTATAATCGGTGCGCACAAGACGGCCATAACTGTTTCCCAGCATTTCTGATGTGGTAATTTCAAAAGACTCTGCCGGATCAAGTGAAATGACATCATCAATTGTCATGGCAATAACCAATGTGTCATCGGGTGTTGCCGCATGGGCTGCAGGCAGAAACCATGCACAGGATAAAGCAGTGCTGAAAGCCAGCGCCACAGGCAGGCATGTGCGTTTTGGCAGATTTGTGTGTCTTGAATGACCGGACGATATTGTCAGTTTCATTTCAAATTTCCCCATCATGACATTTTCAATTGCATTTGCGTGATTGAAAATGCTTTGTCTTTGTGTGAAGCGCCTTATATCCGGAGAATTGCTTTTTTTCGGATTGCGCCTGATCTGACTTGTTAAATTATTTTTTAGTCAGATAAGGGGAGCCTAAAGAAACAATATGAAATATCCAACAGTTTTTTAAATTATTATTATAATCGCGGGCGGAAAATGCGGATATTTATTTTAGATATATCTGTTTTAAATATGGTTTTAGAAAATATAAAATCTTGCAAAAAAGCTGAATGGCCGGTTTCTGTCTGATATTTATGCCTGAGTTGCAGAAGCGGCCGCATGATATTTTTCTTTCGCGGCCGCTTTCCATGTCTAATCTTTATTCTGTATCGTCACCGTAAATACCGGTATGAATAATGCCATCGGCGCCGCACCATGCACGATACATGCCCGGGCTGTTAAACGGCAGTTGAATATTGCCTTTCGCATCAATTGCGACCAATCCGCCGGAGCCGCCAATTTCACCAAGTTCACGCACCACATCGCCCGCTGCCTGCTCAAGGCTTTGGCCTGCCCAGCGCATACGGGCATCAATTTCATGACCAACCGCCCAGCGGATAAAATATTCACCATGGCCGGTGGCGGAAATTGCTGCTGTTTTGTCATCGGCCCATGTGCCGGCACCAATAACAGGGCTGTCACCAACGCGGCCGGGTGTTTTGGCGGTCATGCCGCCTGTGGAGGTGGCGGCTGCAATATGGCCGTGGCAGTCCAGTGCAACAGCACCGACCGTGCCGTGTTTGCGTGCCGGATCACCATCATCGGCAAGGCCAAGGCGGCGGCGCTCCATTTCAGCTTTCAAGGCATTAAGACGCGCATCGGTGGAAAACCATTCCGGCGGCATTATTTCCAGATCCGCATTTTCACAAAAGCGGCGGGCGCCATCGCCGGCAAGAAAAACATGCTCTGTCTTTTCCATAACCGCCCGTGCAGCAAGAATGGGGTGACGAGGCCCGCAAATGCCTGAAATTGCACCACATCTACGCGTTGCACCATCCATGACAGCGGCATCCATCTCATGGGTTGCATCTGTGGTGAATACTGCGCCACGGCCTGCGTTAAATAGCGGATTATCTTCCAGAGCCATTACGGAAGCCGTTACGGCTTCAATTGCATTACCGCCTTGACGCAGGATTTTAAGCCCGGCTTCAAGGCAGGCGCGTAAACCGGCATGATATTCCGCTTCCCGCTCAGGGGTCATATTGGATTTAAGGATTGTGCCGGCGCCGCCATGAAGCGCAATGACAGGTGTGGAGACAGACATTTTATTCCTCAATTTCTCATATTATGCGATGCGGCCTCAGAACAGTCAGATCCTTCTGCGGATTAAAGCATTCTTTCGGAATATTTAGCTCATCGCATTGTCATTTTGCTCAGTCTGATTCAACAAGGCATACACGGCCTCCGGCAAAAGAGGGACTTGCCGGCGGCAGCGCGTGCCGAACCAAATTGCAATATGTGTTTTATAATGTTTTTCACGTGTTGCACGAAATTCCTGCATCGAGACTGCAGAATAATGTGTATGACTGGTCTTGATATGATTATGTCAGGTATTTGGCCGGATTTTTGATTGAAAACGGAGCCGGCAGGAGGGTTGCCGGCTTGAAGCGATATTTTAAAAATCAGATTTTATCTGTTTTATTAATATGTGTTGTAACCTGCGGGTAAGGAATATTAATACCAGCTTTATCAAAGGCTGTTTTGGCCTGTGCGGTTGTATGGCGAACCACAGACCAGTAATCATCAATTCCGATCCAGTAGCGGCAGCAGATGATAACGGCACTTTCTGCCAGTTCTGCTACAAATAAGACCGGTTCCGGCTCGCTTAGCACTTCTTTTTGTTCGGTTACAATAGTTTTCAGAATGCGCATTGCCTCCTGAATATTGTCTTCATAACCAATACCGATTTTAAAATCATGCATGCGCATTTTAAGGCGGCTGAAATTTATAACAGGCGTATTCCAGAGAGAGGAATTGGGTGCCATAATATAGAGACCATCATAGGTTTTCATTTCTGTGGCGAAGAGGCCAATCTCTTCAATTGTGCCGGTTATGCTGCCGGCGGTGATAAATTCGCCAACCTTAAATGGTCGTAACAGCAGTAACATAATACCTGCTGCAATATTTTGCAGTGTACCCTGCAGGGCCAGACCGATTGCCAGACCAATAGCACCAAGTGCGGCCAGTATGGAGGCGGTTTGAATGCCGAATTGACCAAGCACCATGACGAGTACAATGATCAGGATAGCATAACGCACAGCTGCGCTTAAAAAGCCGATAAGTGTTTTATCGAAGCGTTTAAAACTGGTAAGGGAGCGGCGCGTCCATCTATATGCAATACCGGCAATGAGCCAGCCAATACATAAAATGATAATTGCACCGATGGTTGATATAGCATAGCTGACAATCAAATTAGAGATTTGAAGGGCAAATTTATGAGAGTTGGCAATTAATTCTGCAGTTTGTGCTTGCATCGTTTAACTTCTTTTTTTGTTAAAATTATAATTGCAATTTTTTTCTATGCTAAAAATAAAAACATTGCAGATTGTAAAAGGATTTCAGAGTAAAATAAATTTAAGTTATCGAGGGTCGATAGATATCTTTAAAATTATCTATCAACTCCCGATATTTAAATAAGAAAAAAGTTATGCTTATTTTATTATTGTAATTATTTTTGTCTTACTTTCAAGTGTGTAACTTAATAGTATTTATTGGAGTATTCTTTTTCCAAATTTTGCTATCATAAATAGTGTTTGAGCTGTAAAGTTTATAATAAAATTGCCGTGTTTGCGCAGCTTTTTGCCGAAAGGGTGATGCAAGACAAATTGATAATATCCGCGTGTCATCTTATCAAGGCGGCCTCCAAAGCCGATAGGCGGGGCTATATGCGGCTGTTCAGAGGCAGAGGGAAATGTCGGATTGCTGTACATTTTATTGGAGCCATTTGCGTTAAGAAAGGCGATAATTTCCCGACTGTATTTCTCAAATGTTTTGTGATGTTTATTAATTATGAAGTTATAGTTTTTTTCCCACAAGTGAGCTTTATCCTGAAAAAGAGAGCCTGGCCGAACGCGATAATTAAATAAAGCATGTGGTATCATGACGCCGCGTATACCTGCGCAAACAAGGCCAATTGTACTATCCCAGTCATCAAGAAACATGCCCAGCTCAGGGTCATGTTGCGCATGCGCTAGATATGCCTCTTTCCGAACAATTATTCCGGCGCAATTGGTTGAGTTGAAAATTAATTGTCTTGGCATCTCAGGGTTAAACGTCGTCCAGATTTTTAAGGTACCTGTATCGTCAAAATCATTATTCCAGCATCCGACAAATCCAACATTGTTGTAATGTTCAAGGATGCTGACTGCTCGCTCGTAATAAGTTGGTTCAATTGTGTCATCAGCATCAAGTAGAGCGATATATTTTGCTCGTGCAGCAGCAACACCTATATTTCTTGTATCAGCAACACCTGAATTTTTCTTTTTGATCAGCTTTATTCGTTGATCAAGTGATGGAAGTTCTTCTATAATTTTTTTGCTTTTTTCATCAGTAGAACCGTCATCAACAATAATTATTTCTATATTGGTTAGAGTAGAAATGATGACAGATCTGACTGTTTCTTTGACAAGATCCCCAAGGTTATAATGTGGTATAACGACACTTAATATAGGGTCTTTAATATTCGTATATGAATTTTCGAATACTCTTTGTTCTCCGGTCACAAACGGGAATATTTTAGGGTGTTTGGGGGGTAAAGAAAGTACTTTTTCTCTTTTAGTCATATAGATTTGGTAATTGCAAATATTTTTGACTTTTTCAGCTGCTAACCTGCCCATATGCTTGACTTGCTTGATTGAAAGATCATCAATGCGATGTATAATTTGTTCAGTTTCTATTGGGTTTTCGGCATCAAATATGAAGCCTGTTACCTCATGCTCCAATATTTCTGCGTGTCCGCCGTTCTGAGAGGCGGCGACAAGCCCGTTGTCTGCCATATGTTCAATGACAGAATAGGCAAAGGTCTCGTATTTCGAAGGATGAAAAAGTGCTTTTATCTGGCGCAATTCTTTTCGAAGACTTGCATGGTCAATGTTACCCCTAAAAATCAGTTTTTCATTAATAATCCATTTTTGATACTTTGTTTTTAAAAACTCAATATTCGATTGGCCGTTATTAATTGTTACATCCGCGCCAAATATATGTAGTGGTGACTGTCCTCCGTTTTGCCAATAATTATCAAATACCGCGATTAGTTGCGGTATTCCTTTTTGAGGTGATACCCTTGAAACGGTCGCATATCCCTGAAGTGATACCTTTTCGTTTGGTGGCAGATCGGATAGTGGCTCGTATAAATTGTGAATAACGGTAATCTTTCCGTAATCTATTCCCCAATTTTTTATTAAAAAATCAGCATGAAATTGACTGGGTGATATAATTGCGTCAGCTCCGAGTAAGCAAAATTTTTCCATTTCTTTTATAAAGTATTTTTGAATTTGGAAAAGATTTTTACCTTCCAACTCTTCGATATATGAGACAGGGCAGTGACTTGTTACTAAGATTTTTAGATCTTTAAAATTTTTTTCAAGCGTCAGTTTTCTTTGAATAGTAAAATATCCAATACCAAAACCATCCGGAAATTCTATCCAGTCAGCACTATATCCGCTTTCCATTAAGGATTTTATTTTGTTTGAAATTGCGTAGCTAATTGATGGCCAATATCCCATCCATTTAAATATAGTATCGTATGACGGGTTCCATTCAATAATATTGACGACCCCGTCAATATATTTACGCTCATTTTTTAAGTCATGATTGATTGCAAGAACAGTGGCTCGTTTTCCAACAGCGTTATGTGCACGGATTAGGTTTCTGATATAAGTGGATAATCCGCCACCACTGGAACGAATTGGTTCAAATGTTACAATCATGTCAACCATGTCTACTCCTGGGATAAGCTGGCAAATAATTGCTATATGATTCTTATTTTCTAATTTAGTTATATAGTATATAAATATAAGAATGTATGCTGCACATAGCCTGTGCCATAGAGATGATCCGTTATGGAATTCTCTTTAATCCCGCAAAGAAATTTAAATTGTTTTTTGGCGAAATAAATTATCAGGATAATGAGGGAAGATGCGGGTAGTCAGGCATCTGAGACTTGTCGCAAGCGCGATGTTAAAAATGCCGCAATTACTAGTAGAAAGCCAGATTGGTTGATACTAAAGTGTTTTGCGGTCTTCCCGTTTTTGCAAATGACGAGTAATGCAAGATAGTTACATAATCTTGTGTTGCAAAATATATTTTAATATTTGTATGGAATATTCAGAATATGATTTTTGGCGTTTCGTGTCCGCGTGATATTAGTCTTCGTCGTTTCTGAATTCTGAAAATACCGATAAATGAAAACGCCCTGCAATACAGGGCGTTTTTGTTGGCTAATTACCGGTCTTCGCTCAGGCCCGGTTCATAGCCTTGCGCAATCTGGCGGATTGCATCGGCCAGAGCCTGCGGGGTTTGTGCGCCCATAACCGCATATTTTTGATCAAGAATGAAGCAAGGCACACCGGTTACGCCCATTTGGCCGGCAATGGCAATTTCCCCGCGCACATTGTCTTTGTCCGTATCTTCTTCCAGCAGGGTTTGCACAATAGTATATTCCATGCCGGCATCTTCTGCCGCCTCGGTCAGAATTTCATGATTGCCGATATTTTCGCCTTGCTCAAAATAAAGGGAGAATAATTCACCAACAACACGATCCTGCATCTCTGCACTCACTTCCCCCGCCCAGCGGATCAGGCGGTGTGCGTCCAGCGTATTGGGTGATACTTCAATCGCTTCAAAGTCAAACTCAATGCCTTCTTCCTTGCCAAGGTTTGTCAACTGATCGTGCATTTCATTAATCCGGCTTTGCGAGCCAAATTTTTCAATCAGATAGCGTTTGCGCTCTTTGCCTTGTTGGGGAATGGCCGGATCAAGCTGAAAGGGACGCCAGCGCACCTCAATATTCAGATCAGGAAGCATTTTGATTGCTGCTTTCAGGCGTTGACGGCCAAGAAAACACCACGGGCAGACGACATCGGAAATGACATCGATTGTGATTTGTTTATTTGTCATGAATTTACCGGTCATCCTTTGTTGTTAGGGGTGGTCTCAGCCCACCATGTAGGGAACTGATAGCCATAAAGCGAGGTTGTTTGCGGAATTTTTATATGTGACCACCGCGCAACCTGTTGTTTGGGCAAATAATATAGCGGCAGATAATAACTGCCGGAGATCAAAAGCCTGTCAAAAGCCCGCACCGCATCGGTAAAGTTTGCACGATCCCTTGCCGCCAGCATTGCCTCAATCATAGCATCGAGAGCCTGGTCCTGTGCGCCTGGATAGTTGAAACTGCCCTGTGCATCACGTGAGGCTGAGCCCCAGCGCATCCATTGCTCATTGCCGGGGGAGAGTGAGGCAGAAAGGGCGCCAATAATCATATCATAATCAAAGTTTTGCAGCCGCTGCTGATATTGCGCATCATCGGCGCTGCGAATTTCGGCAATAATGCCAAGGCGCGCAAGATTGCGCTTATAGGCCAAGGCAAGCTTTTCCTCATCAACCGAACGGGTCATAATTTCAAAGCTCAGACGCGTGCCTTCCGGTGTGAGCGCCACACCGTTTTCAAACTGAAACCCTGCTTCAACTAGCAAATTATAGGCTTTTTTGGCAGGCCTGCGATCATGGCCGCTGCCATCGGTTGTGGCGGGTTGCCAAGTGCCGTCCATCACTTCCGGCAACAGCCTGTCCTGATAGGCTGCAAGGAGCTGTTTTTCGCCCTCACTTGCCGGCCGGCCGGCCGATGACAGAACCGAGCCCTGCCAGAAGCTGGTTATACGCTCATACTGATCAGAAAACAGCGAGCGGTTTGCCCATTCAAAATCAAATAATTCCGAGAGGGCACGGCGCACTTTAACATTGGCAAATTTCTCGCGCCTTGTATTGAAAACAAAACCAAGCATATTGGCCGGCGTGCCTTTGGTGAAGGTCTCTTTAATGACTTTTCCCTGCGAGTGCGCCGGAAAATCATAGGCCTTGTTCCAGTGATTGGGCGAACCATCCACATAAACATCAACGATGCCTTTTTTAAAAGCCTCAAAATAGGCAGTTTCATTGCGAAAATATTCAATAATAACAGTGTCGAAATTGCTAAAACCCCGCCGGCTTGGCAGGTTTTTACCCCAATAATCAGGGTTGCGCCGATAGGTGATGCGCTCGCCCGGTTTGACATTTTCTACCAGATAGGGCCCGCTTGCCACCGGCGGCCTGAGTGAAGCCTTGCCAAAACTTTCCCGATCAACGGCATGTCGGGGCAGAACCGGCATGGTGGCTGCCAGCAAAAGCGGAAATTCCCTGTCAGCCTTATCATTGAAGGTAAAACGAATGCCGCGTTCTCCGGTTTTTTCTATTTTTGCAATACGGCTCATGCGGGCATTATAGGGCGGGCGGCCTTTTTGGGTTAAAATATCATAGGTGAAAATCACATCTTCAGGTGTTACCGGCAGCCCGTCAGACCATTTGGCTGCAGGATTCAGGCTGAATTCAATGAAGCTGCGCGCATCATCAGTTTTAACACTTTCAGCCAGAAGACCATATAATGTGAAAGGCTCATCGGCAGAACGCTGCATCAGTGTTTCATAGACCAGATTGCCGAAATCCCCGTCATTGAACATGCCCCGCGCTGTGGTGCGCATGCTTTGCAGCACAAATGGATTGAGACTGTCAAAAGTACCGACCACGCCATAGGTAATAGTGCCGCCCTTGGGCGCATCTGCATTGGCATAGGGAAAATGCGTAAAATCTGCTTTCAGGGCAATATCGCCATGCATGGAGAGGGCATAAGCCGGCTGATCGTGCGGGGCGGTCTTTTCCTGTGCCTGTGCTTTTGCGGAAGCTATAAAAGATGCAGGCACAGCTGCCATCAACGCCGATGTTCCCAGCATTGCAAGTGCATGGCGCCGGTTGATGATGAGCGGGAAGGGCGATGGCTTTTTGAGCATAGGTAAACCAAAAGTCTGACAGGGCGATATTTTTCGTTTGCGGCAAAATTGATTCGCACTATAAGCCGATAATGGCGCATTGTTTTAGCGCAAATGTGCCGGATTTTTCCGGATTATTGTTTTGTAATTGGTTGTAACTGTTTGATTGTCCGGTAATTCTGCTGTGATTTTCCTGAGTTTTATAGCGCAATATGACGTTAAAAAACTATGGTTAACAAAACTGCACTGGATAAAGCATCTCAGGCAGTGTAACACCACAAATAAAGCAGGATCATGCTCTTGCCGCATTTTATGCGCAGTCATGGTGCGGAATGCGGTTTATCACTGATCCGCAGAGGAAGACGATCCGCAAGATAATTATGGCGCTTTTGCCTGACACCGCTGATCAGGCACGGCCACAAGATTGATTAGAGATCAGAGTGTTGAAAGGAACCTGTTGATCATGACCAGCACGAAGACATTCGCTGCCGCATCCGCATTTGCCGGCGCTGTTGCCCTTATTGCAACCGCGACCCTTCCGACCACAGCTCAACAGCTGCCGCCGCAGGGATGGTTCAAGGTCTGCTCAAAGCAGGAAGATAACGATATCTGCAACACACAGAATATTGTTACGGCAGATTCCGGCCAGCTTTTAACAGCGATCAATCTTATCGAGATCAAAGGCAAGATTAACCGCAAAATTTTTCAGGTTTCTGTTCCAACCGGCCGTCTTATTCCGGCAGGTATCGGTATGCAGATTGATTCCAACAAAACCACCAAGATTGAATATGGCATCTGCTTTCCAGATCGCTGCATTGCAGAGGCGCCATTGACCGATGAAATGATCAATGGCCTGAAAAAGGGCGGCAAGCTGACCCTTACTTCTGTGAATTTCCAGAACAAGCCGAATCCGATCACAGTTGCGCTGACCGGTTTCTCCGATGCGCTGAATGGCAAGGGCTTGCAGCAGAATGAACTTGAACAGCGCCAGAAAGAACTTCAGGAAGCTGTTCAGAAGCGTCAGAAAGAATTTGAAGCCAAGATGAAGGCAGAACAGGAAAAGGCAAAAGCCGGTAACTGATCCTGATTATCAGGCAAAAAATTTTAAAGGGCGCCTCCGGCGTCCTTTTTTATTGGAGAAATGATGAAAATGCAGCTTGCCCCAATGGCGACAACGCCGGAATATATGGCGGTGACCTATTACATTCCTGCATGAAGATTAGTGCATTAAATGATAGCCGGATTGCGGGGGAGATCCCGTTGCAGGGCTGCACAAATCACCGCCAGCAATAACAAGGCGGCAGATGCCCATAAGCCGCTGGAGAGATTATGGGTAAGGTCATTAATCAGGCCGATCAGCACCGGGCCTGCAATCTGGCCGGCAGAAAACATCACCGTCATCATGCCAATAGCTGCCGCCCAGCCCTGTGGCGGAAAATTGCGGCGCACAAAAACCGTGGTTGAGGCAACAACCGCAAAAAACGCACAGCCAAAACAGGCAGCAGAGATCATCAGTATTATCGGAGCGGAAGACAGGATCGGCAAAAGAGAGGCGATCATGGTGATCAGCGATAACAGCGCAAATGCATAGCCATGCAGCAGTTGTTTCTGAATAGCCGCGCACACCCATGGCGAGCAAATGGCGCCAAGGCCAATCACAAACCAGAAGGCCGATTGCAGCAAGGCTGTGCCGCCGGAATTCTGCACCCATGCAATCATAAAGGTCATATAGGCAATATAACCGGCGCCGACAAACAGATAGCCGGCAAGGATTCCGCTCATTTTGCGATAATTAACCTGATAAAGGGCGGATTTTTGCGCAGGTTTATGAATATGCACATTTTGCCCGCGGGCACCATATAGCAGCAGGGCAAGCGGTGTTGCCAAGGCGGCCAGTGCTGCCCAGGCCAAAGGCCACGAGCCTGCACCGCGCCAAGCAATCAAAAAAGGCAGCAGCAGGCCGGATAGCAAAATGCCGATACCAGGGCCTGCCGCATAGAAAATGCCGAGAATGACAGAACTTTGCTGCGGATGGCGCTGGGCAAGTGCTGTGGTCAGCAAGCCGCCGGCAACAAAAGCCAGCCCCGCGCTGAAACCTGCCAGAAAACGCGCCAGATTAAGCAGGATTATATTGCGGAAAATCGCACAAAGTGCCAGTGAAACGACAATGAGACAGATATTGATGACCATCATCTTATAGGCGCTTATCATGCGCAAAAGCCGCGCTGCCAGCATGGCGCCAAACAGATAGCCAATGCCGTTGCTGGTGTTCATCCATCCGGCATCCGCATAAGACCAATGCAGATCAGCACGCATATCCGGCAAAACCAGCGCATAGGCAAAACGGGCAAAGCCAAGCCCTAAAGCCGGCACCATGGCAAGCGACAGCACAATGGCAAGGGCATTTTCGTGGCTGTGTGGATGGAGCTGGTCTGTCATCAGTTCATTCCGGTCTGGCGTTTATTCCGTTTTGGCCAAAATAGTCTGTACACTCAATATTCGTGTTTATACAAGCAAGTAGCCTTGCTGCATCTGCGATCTGTTATTTGCGATAAAAAAATCCCCGTCTGAAGATCAGACGGGGATTTTATAAGCCTTGAATATTCAGGCGGCCATTGCTTTTTTCAGGTTCTCATCGATCTTGTCGAGGAAACCAGTGGTGGAAAGCCAAGGCTGATCCGGACCGATCAGCAAAGCCAGATCCTTGGTCATGAAGCCTGATTCAACAGTGTCGATGCACACTTTTTCCAGCGTATCGGCAAAGCGTTTCAGCTCGGCATTATTATCGAGCTTGGCGCGATGGGCGAGGCCGCGTGTCCATGCAAAGATCGAAGCGATCGAGTTGGTTGAGGTTTCCTCACCTTTCTGGTGCTGGCGATAATGGCGGGTAACGGTGCCGTGAGCAGCTTCAGCTTCCACAGTCTTGCCATCCGGTGTCATCAGCACCGAGGTCATCAGGCCGAGCGAGCCAAAGCCCTGTGCAACGATATCCGACTGCACATCGCCGTCATAGTTCTTACATGCCCAGACATAACCGCCAGACCATTTGAGGGCAGAGGCCACCATATCGTCGATCAGGCGGTGCTCATACCAGATTTTGGCTTGCTTGAACTGATCGGCAAATTCAGCGTCGAACACTTCCTGGAAAATATCTTTGAAACGGCCATCATAGGCCTTGAGGATGGTGTTCTTGGTGGACAGATAAACCGGATAGCCGCGCTGCAAACCATAATTGAACGAGGCGCGGGCGAATTCACGGATTGATTCGTCAAGATTGTACATAGCCATGGCCACACCGGAGGATGGTGCGTCATAGACTTCATGTTCAATCACTTCACCGTCTTCACCAACGAATTTGATCGACAATTTACCCTTGCCGGGGAATTTGAAATCGGTTGCGCGATACTGGTCACCGAAAGCATGACGGCCAACGATGATTGGCTGGGTCCAGCCCGGCACCAGACGCGGCACGTTTTTGCAGATGATTGGTTCGCGGAAAATCACGCCGCCGAGAATGTTGCGGATGGTGCCGTTTGGCGATTTCCACATTTTCTTGAGCTTGAATTCTTCCACGCGGGCTTCATCAGGGGTGATGGTTGCGCATTTTACACCAACACCATGTTCTTTAATGGCATTAGCGGCATCAATGGTCACCTGATCATTGGTCGCATCGCGGTTTTCTACCGACAGATCATAATATTTCAGATCAATATCGAGATAGGGATGGATAAGTTTGTCTTTGATAAATTGCCAGATGATGCGGGTCATCTCGTCGCCGTCAAGCTCAACGACGGGATTTGCAACTTTGATCTTTGCCATAAAAACCTCTCCTTCATGAAGTTGTGTCCCTATAGCATTGCTTGTTACGCTCGCAAAGTCCTAACGGGCTTGTACGGGCAGGAATGATGAAATTCTCAAATAAATATGATTTTTTCAGATGCCGGATAACAATTTCTGTTTTTCTGTAAGAGCTCTGTCACGCGATTTTTTATCAAAGGGGCTGTGGATTTTTTAAAACCGCGCTTTTGTGCCAATTGCGGATTTGAATTTGCATCCGCCAATCTGTAAGGAAACACGCAGCAAGCGTGCAGCGCCGGTGAGATGTTGCGCGCAAAAAATTTTTTGAGAAAAATATGGCCGGTACAGACAAACAGCGCCTGATGATTTCAGAAGGCCCAGCAATCATTCTTGTAGAACCGCAATTGCCGGAAAATATCGGCATGGTGGCGCGCGCTATGGCCAATTTCGGCTTAAGCGAATTGCGCCTTGTTAATCCGCGGGAAGAATTTCCTAATGACAAAGCACGCTCTGCCGCCAGCAAGGCTGATCATATTATTGATGGTGCGGTGCTTTATGATGATTTACCGTCAGCACTGGCTGATCTTAATTTTGTTTATGCCACAACAGCACGGGAGCGAGATGGCTTCAAGGCTGTGCGGGGGCCGGTGGAAGCCGGTAAAATCCTGCGTCAAAAATTTCGTGATGGTGAAAAGATCGGCATCATGTTTGGCCGTGAGCGCGTGGGGCTGAAAAATGACGAAGTGAGCCTGGCCGATGAGTTGGTGACATTTCCGGTTAATCCGGCTTTTGCCTCGCTCAATATTGCGCAAGCCGTGTTGCTGATGTCTTATGAGTGGATGAAATCCGGCCTTGAACAAGAGACGGATACCGTATTTCGCGCTCCCGAGCTGAAGCCGGCAACAAAGGAATATTTACACGGTTTCTTTAAACATTTGGAGGATGCTTTGGAGGCGAGGGGCTATTTTCGCCCTGAAGAGCGCAAGGAAATTATGGTGAATAATCTGCGTGGGGTGCTGACACGTCCTGCTTTTGCAGAATCTGAAATCCGGCTGTTGCGCGGAGTGTTGACTTCACTGGATTATTTTTCGCCGAAAAGCCCGCGGGGTTCCGGCGCGCCTGAAGGGCGCGCCAGAAAATCAGGTAATGATGCGCCTGAAGGGCGCGCCAGAAAATCAGGTAATGCTGCGCCTGAAGGGTGCGCCAGAAAATCAGGCAGTGCTGCGCCTGAAGGGCTGCTTGATAACACTATACAGACCAAAAATACCGGTGATAAGCCACGGCAAAACTGAAAGCTGGCACCATGCACACGATTGAACATTATACGGATAGTCGTCTTTTCAGCCAACTTGACGCACCGGTCATTGTGTTTGATAGCGGTATTGGCGGGCTGACAGTGCTGCGCGAGGCGCGGGTGCTGATGCCTGACCGGCATTTTATATATGTGGCGGATGATGCGGGCTTTCCCTATGGTTCATGGGAAGAGGCCGCCTTGCGGGAGCACATTATTGGTCTGTTTGCCGGATTGATCGGGCGTTTTCATCCGCAGCTTTGTGTCATTGCCTGCAACACAGCATCCACGCTTGTTCTGGATGATTTGCGGCAGGCTTTCCCCGATACGCCTTTTGTCGGCACGGTTCCGGCCATCAAGCCGGCGGCAGAGCGCACGCGCTCCGGCCTTGTTTCGGTGCTGGCAACGCCGGGCACGGTTAAGCGTGCCTATACACGTGATCTTATCCAGTCTTTTGCCACGCAATGCCATGTGCGCCTTGTTGGCGCAGAGCGGCTTGCAACATTGGCTGAAGCGCATATTCGCGGCGAAAAAATTGATGAAGAGCAGGTGCTGGAGCAGATTATGCCCTGCTTTATTGAGCAGGATGGCAGGCGCACGGATATTGTGGTGCTGGCCTGCACACATTATCCGTTTCTTGTTAATGTATTTCGCCGTTTGGCACCCTGGCCGGTAGACTGGCTTGATCCGGCAGAGGCCATAGCGCGGCGGATGCTCTCATTGTTACCTGAAAATAAAGACAAGACCTTGCATTATCATGCTGATCTGGCTGTCTTTACCTCTGCCAAACCGGATTACGCGATCCGCCGGCTTTTACAAGGGTTTGGGCTGCATATCTAGCGCGGTTCAGATCAGGCAACAATGCGCAAACTGCACTAAAACAGCAAGGCCGCGTATCAAACGCGGCCTTGTCTGCGCCTTGGGAGGGCGGTTTAAGATTTCAGTTCACTTGATCTTGCCGATGCTGAAGAACTGGGTTTCACCGGTGGAATCATCCATGCCGTCATTATCGGTCACAGCATAGCCAATGCCGTTTTTATCAATGGCAAAGCCTTCAATCTTATCGGGCACAATGCCATTAAGCTTTTTGAGATCCGGAATAAAATCATGCGCCAGTGTTTTTTCAACAAGCGGCAGCTTTTCGCCGATTTTAACCGGTTTCAGCCCCTCAAGTGCCACTTTATAAAGGCGCTTGATCGCAGCATTTTCGCCAATCTGATTATCACGCTCGATAATATAAAGCGCGCCATTATGGGCGGTAATCTCTGAAAGGCCGACCCAGCCTTTTTCTGCTTTATCAAGCGGATAGGCAATGGCAGTCCATTCATCATTTTTAATATTGTAGTGCAGCAGTTTAACCTGCCCCTTTTCATCATCTGCCCATTCACGCTGCATGGCAATCCACAGCGCCTCATCATCCCCTTCACCGGTGCGGGTAATGCCTTCAGCTCCGAAACGGATCTGGCCTTTAAGCAGCTCTTCCGGCAGGGCGATTTCTTTCTTGATCTCGCCTTTTTCATTCACATGGAGAATGGCATGCGGCACCAGTTTTTTCTGGTTGCCCTCATTGGCCAGCCAGAAACCGCCTTTGCCATCGGTGGCAATCCCTTCCAGATCAAGTTTTTGGGCTGCATCCGCACCGCGCTTTACCAATAAGGCAGAGGTGATTTTTGCCGGTTTTTGCGAAGCATCAATTGTGTAAATGGTTGGCGCTGCATAATAGAATGAGTCCGACACCGCATAAAAAATGTCGTCTTTATTATCATCAGCCACAAGGCCGGATAATGCGCCCCAGCCGATTGGCGTGCCATCTTCATTCATGGCTGAAACCAGTTGCGGATAGGCGGCCGGCTTATCCTGCAATTCATAAATCATCACATGGGAGCGTGCGCCACCTTCCTTGCCAAAATCTTTTTCATTGGCAGTGATCAGCAAATTGCGGGACGGGATAGCCAAGACACCTTCAGGCGCAATGCCCGATGGCAGCAATTGCACAAATTCCGGCTCCTTGCCGGTATCTTTATAAACGCCGACCATTGAGCCGCGCTCACTGGCAATGAACAAATAATCTGTTTGCCCAAAACGCGCTGTTTCCGCGCCTTCCAGCTCTACGCCCTTTTTGTTACGTTTTTCAGGATAATGGCCGTGGGCTGCAATTTTATATTCCAGACTATTGCCGGATTCATAAAGAACCCTGCCGGTTTTGTCGAAAATGCTGAAACCACGTGAGCCGCCTTTATAGTCGCCCTCATTGGCGGTGAGCAGGCGATCATCGCCAATCCATTTAATCGTATCAGGCTCACGCGCAACATTTTTCATGGCACCGTCAAAGCTGATCCTGCCGTCTTTTTTAGTGTCAATCTTGTCGAGATCAACCGTACCGGCAGAAAAATGCCCGCTGATCTTGCCGCTTGCCGCATCAACAATGACAATATGGTTATTTTCCTGCAAGGTAAGGGCAATTTCATTCTTACTGTTAATGCTTACAAATTCCGGTTCCGGATCTTCAGGAGCAATTTCCGCAAGGCCGGTCACATCAACCACTTTCATGGTTTTGCAATCCGGTTTACCGTCTTTCAAATCAAGAATAACCAGATTTCCGGCTGGCATTTGCGGCAGTTCGCCATCATTGAGCTCTTCATCGCGTTCATTTTCAATGGCTATAGCGAGAAATTTCTTATCCGGTGAAACAGCAACAGAATCCGGCTGGCCACCAAGATCACAGCTCATTTCAACCTTGCGCGCGGCAATATCAACCACATCAAGACGGCCTGAAGGCTTGGTATAGCTTTCTGATGTGTTGACGCCGGCCAGCACATATTTGCCGGCAACGGCAACGGATGTCGGTTCGCCTTCAACTTTGAGATAACCGCCGGCCTGCGGGGCGGATGGATTGGTAATATCCACAAAGCCAAGGCCGCCAAAAGGGCTGTCGGAATAAATCAGCATATTGCCATCTTCAGAAACGGTAATGATTTCAGAAGAGGTTTCCGACAAGGCATCAGCGCCCTCAGGCAGGTTTTTGCTGACAGCAAAGCTGGCAATCCGGTTGTAAACCGGTTCAGCAGAGGCTGAAATTGCAGCCGAACAGGCCAGCACAGAAGCAAAAGCCGTGATGAGTGAGCGTTGCAGCGGTTTGCTCAAAAGACGACGCGTCATAAATATCCCCAGATAATGCGTGAAATCTGAGCGAGGTTTCACCTTTGTCTGTTACATCGGAATGTCGATTTTATGAATAAATGATGACAGTAAACTTATTTCTGTCTGACGCTGTAAAAGTAAAAACAATTATTTATCTGATGGTGTCTGCGGGCGGGCGAGGTTGCCCTTGCCGAATGTATAGCCGGTTTCAACAGTTCCGGAGCCGAATTTTGAGCGCAGCTTATCCATGGCATTTTCAGCCGCGGCACGTTTTGCGGCCAGTTCATCCACCAGATCAGGCGGGTCGGCTTTTACCGCATCGGTCAGATCGCTCACGCCAATGCCAAGCAGCCGGTATTTGGTGCCGTTTATTTCTTTTTGCAGCATATATAATCCGGTGCGAAAAATCCGATCAGCAAGCTGTGTCGGATCACCAAGGCGATGATTGCGCGTACGGCTTTGAAAATCATGGGTCTTGAGCTTGAGCACCACAGTGTGGCCGGCTATGCCGCGTTGTTTAAGCCGCGCTGCCACTTTTTCTGATAAGGCACGCAAGACGGGCACCAGTTCTTCTGCTTTGGCAATATCAATATCAAATGTGGTTTCATTGGAGATGCTCTTCATCTCGCTTTCCGGCTGCACTGTGCGCGTATCCTGCCCGCGCGCCAGCCGGAACAGGCGCTGCCCCATAACGCCATAGGCCTTCATCAGCGCGGCTTCTTCCATTTTTTGTAACTGGCCTATTGTGTGCAGGCCATCGGCATTGAGGCGGGCATTCAGCGCCTTACCCACGCCCCAGATCATGGCAACCGGCTTATCTTCAAGAAAGCTCACCGCTTCTCTTTCACCAATCACTGAAAATCCGCGCGGCTTTTCCATGTCGGATGCAAGCTTTGCAAGAAATTTGCAATAAGACAGGCCGACAGAAACAGTAATGCCAATCTCTTGCTCCACGCGGCGGGCAAAATCTGCCAGCACAAGGGCAGGAGGGGCGCCATGCAGACGCGCCGTGCCACGCAGATCAAGAAAAGCCTCATCAATGGAAAGCGGCTCAACCAAAGGTGTGAGATCGCCCATCATCTTGCGAATCTGCTGCCCGACAATGCGGTATTTTTCCATATCCGGCTTGATAAAAACAGCTTGCGGGCACAGCTCAATTGCCTTGAAGGCAGGCATGGCAGAGCGCACGCCGTAAATACGGGCAATATAACAACAGGTAGAAACAACACCGCGCTTGCCGCCACCCACAATAACCGGCTTGTCACGCAATTGCGGATTGTCCCGCTTTTCAATGGAGGCATAGAAGGCATCACAATCAATGTGAGCAAAGCTTAAATCATAAAGCTCTTCATGGCGGATCACGCGCGGGCTGCCACAATGGCTGCAGCGTGGGCGCGGTTGCGTGCTGCGTTTTTTTTGCACTGTCAGGCAATCGCGGCAAAAACCTGCCAGCGGATCTGCTTCAGCAAAATAACCCGATACACCCTGCATCATCTTTAGCTCTGTATTGGCGATGAACATAAGCGGAACATTTGCACAATACAATCAGATGGTTGCAAGCGCCAGCAGTTTTTATCTTCTCTCTTCTGCCGGCTGTGATTATGTGGATTGTTCGTAAAAATTGTTGCCGCCGGGCAAGAAGTGCAGTGCCTTGCCAAGGCTTTCCGGTTTGTGCCCGCTGGCTTTGCTGAATTGCATCAGCGTTGGCTCATGTGCCAGATAGAATTGCAGCACACCGGTAAGAAAAGCCGGCTCCTGCGCAGCTTCACGGATGGAGGAGGCCTCAATACCTGTGAGTGATAAAAAACGGCTCAGCAAATCGGGTTGCTGTGCCAGAAATACCAGCGCCTCAATTGCCAGATTTTCAGCATCATTTTGATTGAGGATTGTTTGGGAACTTTGCATATCCGGAGCCGCTTTTACAATTTGGCAACTTTAATCACATTTTTTGCTTTACAGCAGCTGTTTAAAACCAATTTATCCGCAGTTCAATGTTATGCTGGATAAAGGCTGTGCAAGCTGGCTTCTTGCAGTTCGTACAGACAGCCTGTATGGCCGTTTGATAATGGATGCCGGTGATTGACGTAAACAAAAAACTGCGAAATGCTGCAGTTGAAAAGAGCGGATTTGTTCAAACCGGGGTTTGAATTACAAGGTAATTTTTCATGACCAAAAAAGTAATGATCGTTGAAGACAATGAGCTAAATATGAAGCTGTTCCGCGATCTGATTGAAGCCAGCGGTTATGAAACCATCCGTACGCGCAATGGTCTGGAAGCTATGGATCTGGCGCGCATTCACCATCCGGATCTGATTCTGATGGATATTCAACTGCCGGAAGTCTCCGGCCTTGAAGTGACCAAATGGCTGAAGGAAGATGATGAGCTGAAAGCCATTCCGGTGATTGCGGTGACAGCTTTTGCGATGAAAGGCGATGAGGAGCGCATCCGTCAGGGTGGTTGCGAGGCCTATATTTCCAAGCCCATCTCGGTGCCGCGTTTTATCGAGACGATTAAATCCTATCTCGGTGATTTATAAGCTATTTGACCGGATATTAAATGCGCTCTGGCAGACAGGGCACATTTTTATTTATCTGCCTGCAGCGGATAAACATGCAAAGGGCAATAAAAAACGCCGTTCCGGACGACGTTTTTTAAAAGCCAATAAAACCAGAATTATTTAATTTTGGTTTCTTTGAATTCAACATGCGCTTTAGCGATAGGATCGTATTTACGCTTTGTCATTTTCTCAGTCATTGTACGGCTGTTCTTCTTGGTTACGTAGAAGAAACCGGTGTCTGCGGTCGACAACAGCTTGATTTTGATTGTTGTAGCCTTAGCCATAACGTTATACCTGCTTTTTGAAATAATAAAACCGCCAGCTCGCCGGCGATTTCATCCGGGTGCGGGAATTTGGCGCGACACTACGGATACTCACCAAAAAGTCAAGCCCGCTCTTTACGAACAACCAGCCTGATCAGCACAATTATGATAAAAGCTGCAAAAAATAGCGATAATGTAACCGGAAAACCCGATGCGCCGAGCAGATCCATGCCGATGCCGGCAGCCTGCGGACCGGCCAGCATGCCGATACCGTAGCAGAAAATAAATGCCGCATTGGCCGAAGCAAGCTCACGCCCTTGTAATTGTGAACCAAGATGCGCAAGGCCAACCGTATAAAGACCAGCCACAACACCACCCCAGATCAGAAGCAGCGAGGCCATCAAATACCATCGGGTTATCACATAGGGCAGGGCAACCATGCCGGCAAAGCCGATAAGCGCGCAGACCAGAAGCAGGATGCGCCGGTCACCGATGCGGTCGGAAATCAGCCCCAGAGGAATTTGCAGCAGCACATTGCCAAGCCCCACCATAGTGAGCAGCAATGCGGCATCCCCCTCATTAAGGCCGGCGCGGGTGCCAAAAACCGGAAATAAAGCAAAGCCGCCGGTTTCTACCGCGCCATAAACAAAAACCGCCATTGTCGCGGCAGGCACCACAAAAATATATGGCAGGAAAGGCACATGCTCGCCTTCCTCAAATTCAGGGCTGTCCTTGCTGGCAAGAGCCACAGGAATAAAGGCCAGCAAAATTATGGCACAGCCCATGGCAAAAGGCATAAATCCGGCGCTGCCAATGCGTGAGAACAACCACGGCCCCACAGCAAAGCCCAATGAGAGACAGGTAGCATAAATACCAAGAACAAACCCGCGTCTGGCCGGTGGCGCAGAGGTGTTGACCCAGTATTCTGACAGCACAAACAGCACGGTCAGCGCAAAATGCAGGCTGACACGCAGGGCAAACCATGCCCAGATCTGCGGAAACAGATAAAAACCCAGAAAGGACAAACAGCTGATCAGCAGCATAAGCAGCATGGAGCGGGCAACGCCGAGATAAGAACCGATCCGTGCTGAAAGAGCTGCACCAAACAGCGAGGCAAGGCCGGCCACCGCCGTATTAGCGCCGATGATACTGGCAGAATAGCCGCGGCTTTCCAAAAGCACGCTCAGCAGCGGTATGCCAAGGCCGATTGCTGCCCCCACCGCACTGATTGTGGCAATGGCTGCGGCAAGGGAGCGCCCTGCAGCCCGCGATTGCATGGGGTTTTCAGGAGCGGTGTTGGTGGAAAGATCTGGCTGCATAGAGTTTTAAATGACCTCACGGACATGACGGCCATGCCGCATATGATAAAAGGGAACCGGATATATAGAGGATAAACTCATATCTTCGAGCAGAAGTTTTTCAATATCCTTCAGAATAATACGGGTTATACCGGCAAGATTTAGCTCTGAAGCTTCTGAAAAGCTCACAAAGCGCAGGTCAGACAATTCCGGTTCGCTATAGGCAGATGATTCTCCCCGTATTATGTCTGCAATATTTTTGCCGGAATCATCCTTGCATGGGCTGATCTCGTCCAAAAAACTGGCAAAAAAACGCGTATCATAGCGGCGGTTATGGCCGGGCGGTGTGATGGCGCGCGCCACATAGCGCAAACGCGATAAATCCGGCAGGCGCTTGCTGCGGGCAAAACCGCGCCATGGGTGATTTTGCGCATTTTCATGCGGTGTGCCAAGCAAAAGCCCGGTTTCCTCATAGGTCTCCCGTATGGCTGTCATTGCCAGAGCGCGTGCGCGCCTTGCACTGGCGCGGCTGCCCATGCCGGCAATAAGTTTGGCCTTATCCTGCTGGCGCAGATGATTGGCCGCGTTTATTCTGCCGTCTTGCGGATCGGTGCCGCCGCCGGGAAACACAAATTTATCCGGCAAAAAATCCATCGCGCGCGCCCGCCTGCCCATGAGGATGCGCGGTTCGCGGCGGCTGCGGTCGATGATGATGAGGGAGGCTGCATCGCGCGGGCGAATAAGCGGTGGCCGCGGGGTCTCTGCGCCCATATGTCGGTTATGTGGTTTACATTCCTGATGCAAGGCATCCTCCGCACCGGTGCACGACATTGGCAAATCAGGTAAAAATCGTGGCAAATCAGGTAAAATCGTCAGAGTTTTCCTTGTCAAAGCCATGCATATAGAGTGCCCATTGCAGCCCGATTGTTGCCCCCTTGATCGGTTGCAGCAAAATGAGCGATAGCAGGATTGTAACGGGTGTCCAGATAGCCAGATGCCCCAGAAGCGATAAACCGCCCATATTTTCCACCATCATAAACAGTGCGACAACCACATGGCCGACAATAAGAACAGTGAGATAAGCGGGCAGGTCATCGGCGCGCTGCGGCGTATAATCTTCATGGCACACAGAGCAATTTGGCACAGGACGCAGAAAAGTGCGGAACAATTTGCCTTCACCGCAATGCGGGCAGCGGCACATAAAACCGCGCTTCATGGCTTGTCCGAGCGGGCGGGCAGCGCGTAATGGTTTGGAGCTTTCTCCGCCAAAAACCTGGCTGTCAGTTCCGATAAAACCCTGTTCTGTGCTCATGATCGTCTCCTGTGCGCTTATTGTGATGCGCTTTTGTGAAACAAAAAGGCTTGCTGTTATCTTCTCCTTGCGCCGCCAATGCGGGGTTTTCCGACCCTGCGGCTGAATTTGGCGGTTTTGTGATGCGATTGCAAGGAAGCAGGCAGCAAACGCGGTTCAGTCAGCATTTCAAAACGCAACGCTCCGGCTACAGGCTGTGCCTCAACCAGCCTTACCTCCACACTGTCACCAAGGCGATAGCCTTTGCCTGAACGTTCACCGGAAACCGAATGGGCGGCCTCATCATAGTGATAATATTCCCGCCCCAGAGTTGAAATGGGAATAAAGCCATCGGCGCCATATGTCGCAAGGGTAACAAACAGGCCGGCTTTGGTGACACCCTGAATCCGCCCGTGAAATTCATTGCCCACCTGTTCGGCCAGATAATGAGCAATCAGGCGGTCAATGGTTTCACGCTCGGCCAGCATGGCGCGGCGCTCGGTCTGGGAGATGTTCAGGGCGATTGCCGGCAATTGGGCGATCTCATCATTGCTCAGCCCGTCCGGCCCCAAATTGAGCGCGCGGATTAATGCGCGATGTACGATAAGATCGGCATAACGGCGGATTGGCGAGGTGAAATGTGCATAATTGCGCAAATTGAGCCCGAAATGGCCGATATTCTCGGTGCTGTATTCTGCCTGACTTTGTGAGCGCAACACAACCTGATTGACCAGCTCCTCATGATCTGTGCCCTTTACCCGCGAGAGAATGGCATTGAACTGGCTCGGGCGCAGCTGGGCACCGCGGGCAAGGCTGATCTCCAGTGTTTTGAGAAAATCGCGCAAAGCTTCCTGTTTTGTTAAGGACGGCAGATCATGGATGCGGTAAATCAGCGGCTGGTTTCTGGCTTCCAGTGTTTCTGCAGCGGCAACATTGGCCTGGATCATAAATTCTTCAATGAGTTTATGCGCATCCAGCCGTTCCGGCACAATCACTTTGAGAACCTGCCCCTGATCATCAAGGATCAGTTTTTTCTCCGGCAGATCAAGGTCGAGCGGGGCGCGTTTATCGCGTGCTTTTCTCAGCGCCGCGTAAGCCTGCCAGAGCGGTTTGAGGCTGCTGTCAATAATGGGGGAGGTTTTCGCGTCCAAAGCGCCGTCAATGGCAGCCTGCGCCTGCGCATAGGCAAGGCGGGCAACCGAGCGCATCATAATACGGTGAAAACTGTGTGAACGTTTGCGCCCGTCTGCGCCGATAACAATGCGCACCGCCATGGCAGGCCGATCCACACCTTCCCGAAGCGAGCAAAGATCATTGGATATGCGCTCTGGCAGCATCGGCACCACACGATCGGGAAAATAAACCGAATTGCCCCGTTTCTGCGCTTCATGATCAAGGGCAGAGCCGTGGGAAACATAAAAGCTCACATCGGCAATGGCGACAATAATGATATAGCCGCCGGGATTGTCAGGATCGGTATCAGCTTCGGCAAAAACCGCATCATCATAATCTTTGGCATCTTGCGGGTCGATGGTAACCAGCGGCAATGCGCGCCAGTCCTCACGGTGGCGCATTGTGGCAGGTTTGGCATTTTCTGCCTGTTCAATAGCTTTTTCCGGAAAAATATGCGGAATTTCATATTCATGAATGGCTATCATTGACAGGGCTTTTTCACTGCCGATGGAGCCGATAACCTGCTCAACTTTGCCGCGCGCCAAACCAAAACGGCTTTTTTGATGCGGAATAACCTCCACCAGATCACCGGGTTCCGCGCCGTTGAGATGAGCGGCATCAATACAAATCTCATCCTGTTTGCGATTGACCGGCTCCAGCCGGTATTCACCGCTTTGCAGCTGGCGCACCACGCCAAGAACCGCATTATTGTGCTTTTCCAGCTTTTTGATCACGCGGCCGGTATAGGGCGCGGCAGTTTTATCAGCACCGGCAAAAATCTTTGCCATGATCTGATCTCCCACGCCAACTGCCGGGCCTTTATCCTTATGGGTGCGGCGTAGCAGGATCAGCGGGGCAGGGGTGGCGCCGTTCCATTCTATCGGGCGGGCAATCAGGCCGCCATCGCTATCACGGCCGGTAATGGTAAGCGCTGCAATCGGCGGCAGGCTGTCCGGACGCGCCAATCTTTTGGCGCGCTTTTCCACCAAACCATCATCAGCCAGCTCACGCAGAATATCTTTCAGATAAATGCGGGCATCACCTTTGAGGTTGAATGCCTTGGCAATATCACGTTTGGCAGCACGATCAGGGTTTTCAGTAATAAATGTGAGAATATCCTCCTTGGTCGGAAGATAGCTCTGTGGCAGCGGCTTTACCTTGGATTTGCCGGAAAGTGCTTTGTTGTTTTTCTCACCCTTCCGGTTTTTCAATTTTTCCATGCCGCTCATGAGGGCGGCGGAAGGGTTTATTCTGCGAGCCAATCCGGTGATCCTTGATATTTATTTTCAATAAGTCCTGAAAACTCTTTAAAGCATTTCGCTGTTAAAGGGAAACATTTGCTGTGCAAATTGCAGCCTATCCCGAAACTGTGAACTTTATATAAGTGCAAAAAGCAGCAGGCTGAAATATGCCCAGCCCATTGCGTTCGCACATGCAATAAGCAAAAACAGCTATAAAAAAGGCGCTATATTGCTATAGCGCCCTTTAAATCCCTGAAGCCTGCAGCTAGTTTATTCTTCGCTTTCTGCCTTTTTGCTTTTGGCAGATGTTTTGCTTTTGGCAGTTTTCTTTTCTGTTGTTGTTTTGGCTGCCGCTTTTTTAGGTGCTGCCTTTTTGCTGGTTTTCTTGGAAGAGGCTTTGGCGCTGATCAGCTCAAGAGCCTCTTCCATTGTTACTGTTGCCGGATCCTTGCCCTTTGGCAATGTGGCATTGATTTTGCCCCAATTAACATAAGGGCCGTAGCGCCCGTCACGCACAGTGATTGCACCGCCATCGGGGTGATCGCCAAGTGTAGCAAGGGCAGCGGGGGTGGCGCGGCTGCGCCCGCCTTTGGCAGCTTTTTCTGCCAGCACAGTCACAGCGCGGTTGATACCGATGGTAAACACATCCTCAATACTATCCACATTGGCAAAAGCACCGTCATGAGCAACATAGGGGCCATAGCGGCCAAGGCTTGCGGTAATCATTTTGCCGGTTTCCGGATGAGTGCCCACTTCACGCGGCAGGTTGATCAGCTGCAGCGCTTTTTCCAGATCAAGCTCGCTCAGGCTCCAGCCTTTCGGCAGGCTGGAACGTTTGGCTTCCTTACCTTCGCCGCGCTGAATATAAGGGCCAAAGCGGCCGGTACGGGCGGTAATATCCTCACCCGTAACAGGGTCTTGCCCAAGCACGCGCGGCTCATCGGAGGCTTGCGTCTCGCTTTCACCTTCACCGCCCAGCTGACGGGTGAATTTGCATTCCGGATAATTGGAGCAACCGACAAAAGCACCATATTTGCCAAGTTTCAGCGACAGGCTGCCGGTGCCGCAGGTCGGGCAGATGCGCGGATCCGTTCCGTCACCACGATCAGGAAAAACGAGGGCGGAAAGCTGCTCATTCAGCGCATCCAGCACATTGGTAACGCGCAGTTCCTTTGTGCTATCCACATTGCCGGTAAAATCTGTCCAGAATTCACGCAGCACATCTTTCCAGGCCAGCTTGCCGTCAGAGATCAGGTCAAGCTTTTCTTCCAGCTCCGCTGTGAAATCATATTCCACCAAGCGTTCAAAAAAGCTTTCAAGAAAAGCGGTTACCAGACGGCCTTTGGCCTGCGGTATGAGCTTGCGCTTGTCAATTGTCACATAATCACGGTCGCTCAGGGTTTTGAGTGTTGCCGCATAGGTTGAGGGGCGGCCGATGCCAAGTTCTTCCATGCGCTTGATCAGCGCAGCTTCTGAATAACGTGCCGGCGGCTCGGTCGAGTGCTGTGTGGCATCAATTTTTTCTTGCCTGAGTGCCTCACCGGCATTGATCTGCGGCAGGCGTGCACTGTCCTCGTCTTCCTCTTCATCCTCACGGTGATCTGTATAGGCTGCAAGAAAACCGTTGAAGCGGATAACCGAGCCATTGGCGCGCAAAAGTGCCGAGCGCGAACCGTTGCGCGCTTCAATATCAACCGCTGTGCGCTCAATATCGGCAGGCTGCATCTGGCTGGCAATGGCGCGTTTCCAGATCAGTTCATAAAGCTTTGCCTGATCATCATCGAGATATTTGCGCACATCCCTGGGGTGACGGCTGAAATCGGTCGGGCGTACGGCCTCATGCGCCTCCTGAGCGTTTTTAGCTTTGGTGGAATAATAGCGCGGTTTTTCCGGCACATAATTATCGCCAAAAGTCTGGCCGATTGCCTTGCGCGCGGCTGAAATTGCCTCAGGCGCCATTTGCACGCCATCGGTACGCATATAGGTGATAAGACCGGTGGTTTCTCCGCCCAGATCAACACCTTCATAAAGGCGCTGCGCCACCTGCATGGTGCGCGATGCAGAAAAACCAAGCTGGCCGCTGGCTGCCTGCTGCAAGGTGGAGGTGGTGAAAGGCGGCCCCGGATTACGCTTGGTCGGTTTGGCATCAACACTGATTACATTGAAGGCCGCGCCCTCCAGCATGGTGCGGATGGCCGTTGCCTGTTCTGCATTTTTAATATCGAGCTTGCCAAGTTTTTTGCCGTCCAGAGCAGTCAGCCGCGCGGTGAAATGATCATTGCGCGGTGTCTGGAGCAGGGCGGCAATATTCCAGTATTCCTCGCGGATAAAACGTTCAATCTCGGTCTCGCGGTCGCAAACAAGGCGCAGCGCCACAGATTGCACACGGCCAGCCGAGCGGGAACCCGGCAATTTGCGCCACAAAACCGGTGACAGTGTAAAGCCCACCAGATAATCCAGCGCGCGGCGTGCCAGATAGGCATCCACCAATGGCACATCAATCTCACGCGGATTAGCCATAGCCTCCAGCACCGCATTTTTGGTGATGGCGTTAAATACCACGCGTTTGACTGGTTTGGAGCCGAGCACTTTTTTAGCGCGCAACACATCCAGCACATGCCAGGAAATGGCTTCCCCCTCGCGATCAGGGTCAGTTGCCAGAATCAGTTCGTCACTTTCCTTAACTGCCTTGGCAATCTCGGACAGGCGCTTGGAAGAGGCGCTGTCCACTTCCCAGCTCATGGCAAAATCTTCATCCGGGCGCACAGAGCCATCTTTTGCCGGCAAATCACGCACATGACCAAAAGAGGCCAGAACTTTGTAATCTGCCCCTAAATATTTATTGATTGTCTTGGCCTTGGCAGGCGATTCAACGATTACAACATTCATAGTGCGGATCCAGATCAAGATTCACAGCCGGTTTTACCCGGATTAAGCCGGCTTTGCAGGAGATATGCAGACAGCCGGCAGATATTTGTCATTCAAATGAACAGCCAAAACTGATTGGTCAAGTGCCGGAGGCTGTTTTTTCCTTAAAACAACGACAGGTTGACATTATTTTCAATAGCACCTTAGGTTGATTTTGTATTTTATTGGCAGGATCTCCTGATGCAAGCCTGCCGTGGATTGGCACCTTATTTAACTCATTATTTTATTAATTACCCGAAGGCAGGCTCATGAAGGAAGACAAAGAAAAATCCTATCATGAAATCATGAAGGTTCATGATAAATTGCTGGAATTGCGTCATATTGCTCAAAAAAATAATTACCCGATGCTGGCATATTTTATAGAAATGGCATGGGTGGAGGCTTCTGATATTTTGCGCAACCAATCCGGCCATACATCACGCAATTAAACCGGCTTTAATCCGGCCAGCGGGCGGGATTGCAATTATGCGACAAGGCAACAAGCCCGTTATCACTGCGTTGCAATTGGCCGGCCAGATCCAGTTCCAGCAATGCCAGATGCACGGCAGAAGCACTAAGGCCGGTATGCCGGATCAGCATATCTGTGCTCACCGGTGTGTGGCTCAATGCTGCGCGGATACGCACAGCATGACTTTCATCATGGCCGGTACCGGTTGCTGCACTGCCACTGTTTTCCCCGGTTATGGCGGCGCGTTGTGCCAGAATTTGCGCCGGATCCCGATCAAACAATGTTTGCGCCGTAACAGGCCTGTGCCCGGGGGGCGGGGCTGGCAGCATCGGGGTTATGGTATCAATTATATCTTGCGCCTGCGTGAGCATGATCGCGCCGTTTTTGAGCAGGGAATTGGTGCCGTTTGCCCGTGGATCAAGCGGTGATCCCGGAACGGCAAAAACCAGCCTGCCCATTTCTGCTGCCAGTCTGGCGCTGATCAGCGAACCGGAGCGTTGCGCAGCCTCAATAACGGCAAGGCCCAGTGACAGGCCGGCAATGATGCGGTTACGGCGGGGAAAATCCTGTGCCCGCGGTGCCCAGCCTATTGGCATTTCAGTGATAATAATGCCGCCATTTTCGGCAATTTCATCCAGCATCGGCACATTTTCCGGCGGGTAAGGGCGGTTCAGACCGCCGGCCAGCACCGCAATTGTACCTGTTTTAATGCTTGCGCGGTGTGCTGCCGCATCAATACCACGGGCAAAGCCTGAAACGATTGCAAAACCCGCCTGCGCCAGATCGCGTGTTAATTGTGTGGTGAAAGCGCAGGCGGTGGCAGAAGCATTGCGCGCACCGACAATGGCTACAGGCGGCTTGCTGAACAGCGCAGTATTGCCTTTTATCGTTACCAGCGGCGGCGGATTGGGCATTTGCCGCAGATAGCGCGGATAATCCCGCTCGCCCACGGCGATCAGCCTCGCGCCTGCGCGCTCAATTGCCTCCATCTCCTGTTCGGCTTCTTGCTGGCTATGGATACGCAGCGGGCGTTTGACGGTGGAGCGTACCAGTTGCGGCAGGCGCTCCAGTGCGGCAGAGGCGCTGCCGCAATAGGCTATCAGTTCTCTAAAACTGGCAGGCCCCACATTATCGCTGCGGATTAGCCGCAGCCAGTTCAGCCTTTGCTGATCGGAGAGCTGAATTCCCTGTAATTGTGAACCCGCCTCCTTATTCATTTATTTTGCCCCGATCTTGCTTTCTGTGCCGCTGAGCAGCCGCTCAATATTCTCGCGGTGTTTGATAAAAACAATCACAGTGAGAATGGCAAACAGCAATGCGGTTTTTGTCTGCCCCAGATAAAGGATAGAAACCGGCGCCAGAATACTGGCAACAAGCGCGGAAAGCGAGGAATAGCGGGTAAGAAGCGCGCAGATAATCCACCCCGCGGCAAAGACCAGTGCCCCCGGCCATGCCAGCCCCAGCAAAATGCCAAGATAGGTGGCAACACCCTTGCCGCCTTTAAAACCAAGCCAGACCGGAAATAAATGACCAAGAAAGGCGCCGGTTCCGGCTGCAAGAGCATAATCACGGCCGAAATAAGCTGCAATCAGCACGGCAAATGTGCCCTTGAGCATATCGCAGAGCAGGGTTGCCGCGGCAATTTTTTTATTTCCGGTGCGCAGCACATTGGTGGCGCCGATATTGCCCGAGCCAATGGAGCGCACATCGCCAAGGCCGGCCATGCGCGTTAAAAGCAGGCCAAAGGGGACAGAACCAAGCAGATAGCCAAAAATCAGTGTCGCAAAAATGCCTGCCGCGCTGCCGGTTATAATCAGTGGTTCAAGCATAGAATCCCCTTAAAACAATCTGCCTTGATAAAAGACATCAGAAATTAGGCACAAAATCCGCCTCAAAACAATATTATTCCGGATTTATAATGCAAAGACAGTCTTGCCGCCCACCACGGTGCGGATTGCGCGACCTTGAAATTTTGCATCCTCAAAAGCACTGTTTTTTGAACGGGAACGCAATTCTTCAGCCCTGACAATCCATGGCTCATAAAGATCGACCACGGTAAAATCAGCCTTGGCACCGGCCTGCAATGTGCCTGCTTCCAGCCCGTAGAGGCGGGCAGGCGCTGTGGAGAGCACCTCAACCAGACGCATCAGGCTTAAATAATCATTATGATAGAGGCGCAATGCTGCACCAAGCAGGGTCTCAAGGCCGATTGCACCGGCCTCGGCATCAGCAAAAGGCAGGCGCTTGGTGTCCACATCCTGCGGGTTATGAGCAGAAACAATCACATCCACAGTGCCGTTGCGCACGGCCTCAATCATTGCCAGCCGGTCATCTTCATTGCGCAGCGGCGGCGAGAGGCGGAAGAAAGTGCGATATTCGCCAATATCATTTTCATTGAGCGAAAGATGGTTGATTGAAACAGCCGCACTGACACGGGTGCCCTGATCTTTGGCGCGGCGCAAGGCCTGTACGGACATATCGCAGGAGATCTGCGCGGCGTGATAATTGCCGCCGGTCATGGCAGCCAGCCGCAAATCCCGCTCCAGCGGAATAACCTCTGCCTCACGCGGGCTGCCGGACAGACCGAGCCAGCTGGCATAAAGCCCGCTATTCATGGCACCCGTGCCCAGATAAGGGTCGATCGTTTCATGGGCGATCATGGCGCCAAAATCTTTTGCATAGGTCAGCGCACGGCGCAGCAACAGCGTATTGGCAAGCGATTTGCGCCCCTCGGTAAAGGCAACGGCGCCGGCCTCCCGCAGGAGCCCCATCTCAGTCATTTCCTGCCCTTGCAGTCCACGGGTAACGGCCGCGGCAGGATGCACATTGACAATGGCCGTATCACGCGCTGTCCGCTTGACAAATTCCACCAGTGCCACATTGTCAATCACCGGATCGGTATCCGGCATCATGATCATTGAAGTTACACCGCCTGCGGCAGCTGCCTGACTTGCGGATGCAATTGTCTCGCGGTGTTCTGCGCCCGGCTCGCCGATAAAGACACGGCTGTCAACAAGCCCCGGCATGAGTACATGACCGCCAAGATCAATAATCTCGGCACCTTCAGGTGTGCCCTGATTATTGGCATCGGCACCGCTAGCAAGAATAATGCCATCTGCAACAATCAGCGTGCCGTTTTCATCAAGATTGCGGGACGGATCAATGATGCGGGCATTGGTGTAAACTGTGGTGCTCATGGGTTTACGCTCCGAGGCCGTTGAAGTTTTCAGGTTTTCGTCGCGGATCAAGCAGGGCTTCCATCACGGCCATGCGCACGGCAACGCCCATTTCCACCTGATTCTGGATCACGCTTTGCGGGCCGTCTGCAATATCCGAGGCAATTTCAACACCGCGGTTCATTGGCCCCGGATGCATTACCAAAGCATCCGGTCCGGCAAATTTCAATTTTTCCTTATCAAGGCCGTAAAAGTGGAAATATTCACGCACGGACGGCACAAAAGAGCCGCTCATGCGCTCGCGCTGCAGGCGCAGCATCATCACCACATCAGCATCTTTCAGGCCGTCTTTCATGGAGGTGAACACTTCCGCGCCCATATCTTCAATACCGGATGGCAGCAGGGTGGAGGGGGCAATCACCCGCACCCGCGCGCCCAGTGCATTGAGCAGCAAAATATTGGAACGCGCCACGCGCGAATGCAGCACATCGCCGCAAATGGCTACGATCAGGCCGCCTATTTTGCCTTTGGCGCGGCGGATTGTCAGCGCATCAAGCAGCGCCTGTGTCGGATGTTCATGGGCGCCGTCACCGGCATTGACCACCGAGCAGCCAACTTTTTGTGCCAGCAATGCCGCAGCGCCGGCTGAAGCATGGCGGATGACCAGAATATCCGGCTGCATGGCATTGAGGGTCATTGCCGTATCAATCAGTGTTTCACCCTTTTTGACCGAGGATGTGCTGACAGACATATTCATCACATCTGCGCCAAGGCGCTTGCCTGCCAGCTCAAAGGAAGATTGCGTGCGGGTGGAATTTTCAAAAAACAGATTGATCTGTGTGCGACCGCTTAAAACAGATTTCTTTTTTTCCGGCTGGCGGGATACAGCCACTTCACTGTCTGCCAGATCAAGCAGGGTGGTAATATCGAGAGGAGAAAGCCCTTTAATCCCGAGCAAATGGCGGTGGGGAAAGAGAGGCGCGGGAGATTGTTCTGTCATCACAGCTATTCCCAGTTTGTTTTCAGAGAAACTTGTCAGCGGCCTTATATATGCTTTTGCACTTTTGTCGAATAAACACTGCACCGCTTTGCGCAAAAAAGCACATTATTGAGAGGATATTTATAATTTGGCCGCAAAGAATATCCTTGCGCGATGATCAGGATTCGCAAAAATCATGTATAAACCAGAAATGGCGGCTTAAATCGCCGGAGCATATCCGGTAAATAAACCGGCTCAGTTCTTTAAAATTGGATGGGATATGTCGGCTAAAACACCCGCAGATGTTTCTGAAGTCACCAATCAGGTTCCGTTGCGCATCAATTATGCGCCGGATTCGCTGCCATATTCTGTTGCCAGAAATCTGGCAGGCCGGCCCGCACCGCAATATAATGCCTATTTAAGTGATCCGTTGCTTTTGCAATGTGCGGCACGTTTTTCCGAGAGCCTGCAAAAAGAGCTCGAACAAACCGGCCGCTTTGTGCTTTCCGGCGATGCACAGGAAATGGCGCGGCTTGCCAATTCTGAAATACCGCGCCTGCAAACCCATGACCGGCAGGGGCACAGGATTGATCAGGTGGAATATCATCCGGCCTATCATGCGTTGATGCGCCGTTCGGTTGCCCATGGCCTGCATTCCTCTATCTGGGAAAACAGCCCGCAGCAATCACCCGAAGCCAGCCGCCGGCATCAGGTGCGCGCAATACGTTTTTATCTGACGGCGCAACTGGAATGCGGCCATCTGTGTCCGCTGACCATGACCAGTGCCTCGCTGGCTGTGCTGATGACATCGCCTGCGCTTTATAATGAATGGGCGCCGCGTATTCTCACCCGTAAATATGACCCTTCCCACAAGCCGCCGGTCAGAAAGGCCGGCCTCACGCTTGGCATGGGCATGACAGAAAAACAGGGCGGCACGGATGTGCGCGCCAATACAACCCGTGCGGATCATGCGGGCAATGATGTGTATCGTCTCAACGGGCATAAATGGTTTATGTCCGCGCCGATGTCTGATGCATTTATGGTGCTGGCGCAGGTCAATGGCAGGGAAAATAGCGATAATAAATCGGGCTTGTCCTGTTTTTTGGTGCCGCGTCTGTTGCCTGATGGCAGCGGGAATGGTTTCCGCTTTCAGCGGTTGAAAGACAAGCTCGGCAATCGTTCCAATGCCTCTTCCGAGGTGGAGTTTGAAAATGCGCTTGGCCAGATGGTTGGCGAGCCGGGGCAGGGTGTTAAGACCATTATTGATATGGTAACACTCACCCGCCTTGATTGTGCCGTGGCTTCAAGCGGGTTGATGCGTGCCGGCTTGAGCGAAGCGGTGCACCATGCCCGCCACCGCCATGTGGGTGGTGTGCCACTGATCAGCCAGCCGCTGATGAGCCGTGTGCTGGCAGATATGGCACTGGATGTGGCTGCGGCAACGGCCTTGTCGCTGCGCCTTGCCCGCGCCTTTGATATGGCGGCCAATGACCGGACAGAGGCTGCTTTTGCCCGCGTTATGACACCTGTGGTTAAATATTGGGTGGCAAAAATTGCACCGGCACTGCTCTATGAGGCGATGGAATGCCTTGGCGGTAATGGCTATGTTGAGGAAGGATTGCTGGCGCGGCTTTATCGTGAGGCGCCGGTCAATGCGATCTGGGAAGGTTCCGGCAATGTGATGGCGCTGGATATTGTGCGTGTTTTGCATCGTGCACCGCGCCTGTTTGATGATGTGCTGGAATGGATCGGCACCCAGCTTGGCCGCCGCGGCCAGGGCACGGTGGATGTGTTGCGCGCTGCCATGCAGGTGACCATGACAGATGAGGGCGCATCACGCCTGCTGACAGAGCAAATGGCGCTGGCTGCCAGCGCCGCCTGCCTGAAGGAGCTTGGCGCAGATCATATTGCCGATGCTTTTATTGAAACACGGCTTGGCGGCCAGTGGCGCACTACCTATGGCATGATTGATGCCCGCCATGATGCGCAGGGCATTATTAATGCGCTTTATCCGCAGGAATGATCAGGGCAGCAACAGTTCTGCCCGTTATCATGCTGTTTTGCGCAAAATGCGCATTATATATTTATTTTGCGCAAAATGCTCATTATATACTTATTTTGCGCAAAATGCGCAGGCGGTCGAGCGCGCCTTGAAGGATAAATGCGGCAGCCGCGGAATCAATGCGCTGCGCACGTTTGGCGCGGGAAACATCCATGCCGATCAGCGCCCGTTCGGCGGCAACGGTTGAAAGCCGCTCATCCCAGTAGATAAACGGAAGATCGGTCAGCTTTTCCATATTGCGCACAAATGCACGGGTAGCCTGAACACGCGGGCCATGGCTGCCGTCCATATTCACCGGCAGGCCAATCACTATGGCGGAGATATTCTCTTTGGCCAGCAATTCCAGCAATTCTTGTGCATCCTGTGTAAATTTACGCCGCTTCAGTACAGGGCGCGGATGGGCAAAGGATAATCCGTAATCCGACACGGCAATGCCGATGGTTTTGGTTCCCAGATCAAGACCGGCAATAAGCTGGCCATCAGCCGGTTTTGCAGCAAGCTCCTCAATTGTTGATACTGTCATGGTTTATTTTCCGGTTTGTTATATCTGGTGATTGGCTATTGTTGCATGCCGCACTAAAATAATAGCCTGCAGGGCGGGGTTTGGCTGTAAAATGCTCTCACTTTTTATTGAGCTGCCTGATGATATGTCGTGTATATCTTGCAATCATTGTGCGCTGCGTCATATCTGTGGCTATATCAACAGGAAGCGATAAAGGGAATATCATGAAAATAACCTGGCTTGGCCATTCTGCTTTTCGTATTGAAATCCGGCAGGCAACAATCCTGATTGATCCTTTTATCAGCCAGAGCCCGACCGGCTCGGCACTGGATTTTGCTGAGGCAATCAAAGATGTGACACATATTGCACTCACGCATGGCCATAGTGACCATGTAGGCGACACAATACGCATTGCCAAAACAACCGGCGCAACGGTGATTGCCAATGCCGATCTTGCCGGCTGGCTTGCACATCAGGGTGTGGAAAAGGTGGATCCCGGCAATACCGGTGGCACAGTGTTTCATGACGGGTTTTCGGTTACATTCGTCAATGCGCTGCACTCTTCTGCCACGTTAACAGAAGACGGGGTTTCCCATTCTCTGGGTAATCCCAATGGCTTGGTCTTTCATTTTAATGATGATGACGAGCCGGTTTTGTATCATATGGGGGATACAGATATTTTTTCGGATATGGCGCTGATCAATGAGCTGCATATTCCGGAAGTTGCGCTGGTGCCGGTTGGTGATCGCTTTACCATGGGCGGCGCCATTGCGGCTTTGGCCTGCCAGCGTTATTTTCCGCAGCTGAAACTTGCCATTCCCTGCCATTACGGCACATTTGGCTTGCTGGATCAAACAGCGGATGATTTTGTGCGCGGTATGGAAAAAACAAATACAGAGGTCAAAGTGCCTGAAATAGGCGGCAGCCTGGTAATTTAGACAGGCTGCACCTGAACGCTGTTTAAGATGCAAAATGATTAAATTTATTTTGCATCTTAAGTTTTTCTGTTTTGGTAAAATATTACAAACAAAGAAACAGATAATCGACGAAATGTTTTTTATTTTCAAAAGTCGATGCATATTCAGCGCGTTTTTGTGTGGTACTGCATATTCTTTGCGCTTCTGCGTAGTCTTGCGGACGCGGGCTTGTGCCGGCAAAGGCTTTGGGTACGCTTATTTTAATTGATGCGCCATTATATTCTGTAATTACAGGGCGGGGAGCAGCACAACCACCTGACGCAAGCAGGACAATTGTCATCAGGGCTCGATAAATCATTAAAAAATTCCTGATTATTAAAAATTTTTAAATTCATTATGTGGGGTAGCCTGCGTATTTTCTCTTGTAAATCCCAATTTTTTTGCCGTGTATTTGTAAACGTGTATTTGTAAATCAGTCAGGCGTAATAAGGTTTGGCCTTTGCTGTTTTTTCAGGTTTAAATTCAATGCCAATATTGCACTTGAGCGGGTGCGGGGTTATAGCCGGTTTAAGGAAAAATTATCGCGGCCAGAAATGGCTATGCATTATGGTTTATATCATGGTTTGCATGTGCAGCCTGTCTGCCGCGGTTCGCATTAATCGGAGAGCGACATGTCCGTCGATTTAGCTACAGTTAAACGCGTTGCGCATCTTGCGCGTATCGCGGTTACTGAGGAACAGGCCGAGAAAATGACCGGCGAACTCAATGTTATTCTGGGGTTTGTGCAATCACTTGACAGCGTGAATGTGGATGGTGTGGAGCCGATGACCTCAGTTATTCCGACTGCAATGCGCTTGCGTGAGGATAAGGTGTCCGACGGTAATATTGCTGCGGAAATTGTTGCCAATGCGCCTGTCTCTGAAGAAAACTTCTTTATGGTGCCCAAAGTTATTGAATAAGCTACCGATCAGTTTTTTGCCTGCCACTTTTGAAAAGAGAGTTTTCTCCCGGTTTTAAACACCGGTTTTATCAGTGGCGGGCTTGCCCTGAAAAGCCCGAACAGGATTTTATATAATGACAGATTTAACCGCACTCACCATTGCCGAGGCGCGTGACAAGCTGAAGGCCAAAACCTTTACCGCGAGCGAATTGACAGAAGCCTATCTGAGCGCAATTGACAGCGCCAATGGTGAAATCAACGCCTATGTCAGCGTAACTCATGATAAAGCGCGGGCAATGGCCAAGGCATCGGATGAGCGCCTTGCAAAAGGCGAGGCCGGCGCGCTGGAAGGTATCCCGCTTGGGGTGAAAGATCTGTTTGCCACCAAGGGCGACCATACACAGGCCTGTTCGCATATTCTTGATGGTTTCAAGCCGGAATATGAATCAACCGTCACCGCCAATCTCTGGGCAGACGGGGCGGTTATGCTGGGCAAGCTGAATATGGATGAGTTTGCCATGGGCTCCTCCAATGAAACATCTTATTACGGCCCTGTTGTCAGCCCGTGGCGCGCCAATAATTCGGATGACAAGCTGGTCCCCGGCGGTTCTTCCGGCGGTTCTGCTGCCGCAGTTGCCGCGCGCCTTTGTGCCGGCGCAACTGCCACCGATACCGGCGGCTCCATCCGCCAGCCGGCGGCTTTTACCGGCACTGTGGGCATCAAGCCGACTTATGGCCGTGTCTCCCGCTGGGGTACGATTGCCTTTGCATCCTCGCTTGATCAGGCAGGGCCGATTGCCCGCGATGTGCGCGACAGCGCCATTTTGCTCAAATCCATGGCTTCTGTTGATCTGAAGGATACAACCTCTGTGGATTTGCCGGTGCCGGATTATGAAGCTGCGCTTGGCAAATCTGTTAAGGGTATGAAAATCGGTATCCCGCGTGAATATCGCGTGGCAGGCATGCCGGAAGAAATTGAAAAATTATGGGCGCAGGGCGTGCAGTGGCTGAAAGATGCCGGTGCGGAAATTGTTGATATTTCGTTGCCGCATACAGAGCAGGCACTGGCTGTTTATTACATTGTTGCGCCGGCTGAGGCATCATCCAATCTGGCGCGTTATGATGGCGTGCGCTATGGTTTGCGGGTGCCGGGCAAAGATATTGTTGAAATGTATGAAAACACCCGCGCCAAAGGTTTCGGCGCGGAAGTGAAGCGCCGCATCATGATCGGCACTTATGTGTTGTCTGCCGGTTATTACGATGCCTATTATGTCAAGGCGCAGAAAATTCGCACCCTGATCAAAAAAGATTTTGAGGATGTGTTTGCTGCCGGCGTTGATGCAATCCTGACACCGGCAACACCATCAGCAGCTTTTAAGCTGGGTGATAAGGAACTGGCAGCTGATCCGGTGAAAATGTATCTCAATGATATTTTTACCGTTACTGTGAATATGGCCGGTTTGCCGGGCATTTCGGTTCCTGCCGGTCTGTCTGAAAATGGTCTGCCGCTCGGCCTGCAGCTGATTGGCCGCCCGTTTGAGGAAGAGGTGCTGTTTCAGGCCGCTCATGTGATTGAGCAGGCAGCCGGACATTTTGCACCAAAACGCTGGTGGTAAAATCCTGTGCGGCTCCGGCAGGCCGTTGATGCTGATTGCGCGGTGATTGCCCGCATCGGCGCTGATGCCTGGAGCTCTTATATTTTTACATATGAAACAGAAAAGCCGGGGCAGCGCAAACGCGTTGAACTGGCTTTTCTGCAATTTGCGCAGGCGTGTCCGGCGCAAATTCTGGTCGCGGAGCAGGGTGGCAGAATATGCGGCTGGGGCGCGCGCGACACTAACCAGAATTATATTTCCGATATCTGGGTTGATCCCGCTCATCACGGGCAGGGAATTGGCACAATGCTGGTTGATGCGCTGCTGGCACAAATTGTCATGCTTGGTTTTAATACGGCTGAAATTGGCACGCATGCACGTAATCTTCCGGCGATAAGGCTTTATGAAAAATGCGGCTTTTATATTGTGCAGCATTTTGATGAATGGTCGGACAGCCTGTTGCGGATTGTGGAAAAAGTGAAAATGCAGGTGAAATTGTAATTTCACTTGCATAACCATTCCAATGTTCCTATTTTGTTCTGCAATTATTGCGGAGCAAAACCATGCGTAAACCAGATTTGCCGGAGCGGCTCTATCTTGATTTTGACAGTTTTTTTGCCAGCGCCGAGCAGCAGATGCATCCGGAGCTGCAAGGCCGGCCTGTTGGTATTGTGCCCCATAACAGTGAATTTACCTCGCTGATTGCTGCCAGCAAGGAGGCAAAAATACTGGGGCTGAAAACCGGCACATCAGTGCGTGAGGCGCGGCAACGCTGCCCTGATATGGTGATTATTGAGGCGCGGCCGGATCAATATGTAAAATTGCATCATAAGATACTGGATGTGATTGATACGGTGCTGCCGATTGGTAATGTGCGCTCGATTGATGAACTGGTCTGTCGTTTGCTGCCTTCAGAGGCGCGGCAGGCAGAAGCTTTGGGGCAGGCGATCAAACAAAGATTGCGGGAAAAAATTGGCCCGGCTCTGACCTGTTCGATCGGCATTGCCCCCAATGAATTGCTGGCCAAGATCGCTGCGGAGATTGAAAAGCCGGATGGTTTGGTGATTGTGCGTCCGGAAGATATTCCGCATCGGTTTTTGCAATTGCAATTGCAATTGCGTGATTTGCCGGGCATTGCCGCCGGTGTTGAGGCGCGGCTGCATCGCTGCGGTATCACAATGGTTGAACAGCTTTGGCAAATCAGCCCGAAGCAGGGGCGTGCTGTCTGGGGCAGTGTTGAGGGAGAGCGGTTTATTGCCAGCCTGCACGGCTATGCGGTAGAAAAACAGGAAACACAGCGCCGCATGTTCGGCCATGGCCGCGTTTTACCGCGCGACTGGCGGCAACCGGATAAAATTCTGCAATGTGCACGTCTTTTATGTATGAGTGCCGCGCGGCGCCTGCGCAAGGAGCATTATCGCGCCGGAGCGCTTGTTTATGGCTGGCGGGTCAAAGGGCATGATGCTGTTTCTGTAGAAGGGGTATTTCCGCCCTCGCGCGATGATCATTGTTTTCTTTCCTGTCTCGCGCAGTTGCATCGCAGATTGCTGCTGCATAGGGAATTTCGCGCAATTGATTTCCGGCGCGTTAAAAATGTGCATATTTATCTGCATAATCTTACCGGCGAAGTGGTGGAGAGCCATGATCTGTTTGATGAGCCGCAGCAAATACAATGCCGGCAACGCTGGGAACAGGTATCGGATACGCTTGATCATGTGCGCAGACAATTTGGCGCAAATGCACTGAGCCTTGGCCCTTCTCTTGCGCCGGGGGCTTATATTGGCGGCAAAATTGCTTTTGGCCGCATCCCTGATCCGGATGATTATTGAACAGCCGCGGGCAGGATAAAAGCACTTTCAGTTTTTTTATAAAAACACTGAAGTGCTCTCAGTTTCACATATTATGTGTTTTATATGGTTTGTATATTTTGCGCGCAAAGCCTATGCGCGCAAAATTGCTTTGCATCTTTGGCAATGTAAATGGTTTAAATATCCAGTTCCTGCACAAATTCAGCATTTTCCTGAATAAAACGGAACCGAGCCTCAGGCTTGGTGCCCATCAGGTCATCCACTGTATTTTTGGTGGAGCCGTGTTCATCTTCTGCCAGATCCACACGCAGCAAGGTGCGTTTGGCCGGATCCATCGTGGTTTCCTTGAGCTGGTCTGCGCGCATTTCACCTAAGCCTTTAAAACGGCCGATTTCCAGTTTGCCCTTACCGTTAAACATAGTGCGGATCAGTTCATCCTTATGGGCATCATCCCGTGCATAGGCAACCTTGCCGCCCTGACTAAGACGATAAAGCGGCGGCACAGCAAGGAAAAGATGCCCGCCGGTAATCAGTTGCGGCATTTCCTGATAGAAAAAAGTAATCAGCAGCGATGCAATATGCGCACCATCCACGTCAGCATCCGTCATAATGATGATGCGGTCATAGCGCAGATCATCCTCACGGTAATTTTTGCGGGTGCCGCAGCCCAGTGCCTGCACCAAATCTCCGATTTGCTGATTGGCTGTCAGCTTGTCGCGTCCGGCGCTGGCAACATTGAGAATTTTACCTCGCAATGGCAAAATTGCCTGATTGGTGCGGTTGCGCGCCTGTTTGGCAGAGCCGCCGGCCGAATCCCCCTCAACAATGAATAATTCTGCCCCTGCCGCTGAATTTTGTGTGCAATCGGCCAATTTGCCCGGCAAGCGCAATTTGCGCGTGGCGCTTTTACGGCTGGTTTCCTTCTCCTGACGGCGGCGCAAACGCTCTTCCGCACGTTCAATCACCCAATCCAGTAATTTGGATGCCTCCTGCGGAGAGGCTGCAAGCCAATGATCAAACGGATCGCGGATGGCATTTTCAACAATGCGCTGCGCCTCAACCGTAGCCAGCTTATCTTTGGTTTGGCCGACAAATTCCGGCTCACGAATAAAGACCGACATCATCGCCGCGCATGAAATCATAACGTCATCCGTGGTGATTACTGAAGCGCGCTTGTTATTTGTCAGTTCTGCATAGGCTTTCAGGCCGCGGGTGAGGGCAAGGCGCAAGCCCGCCTCATGGGTGCCGCCTTCACCGGTGGGAATTGTATTACAATAGGAATGAACAAAATTATCGCCGCCATACCAGGCCACAGCCCATTCAACCGCGCCATGGCCGCCTTGTTTTTCCGTTTTTCCGGCGAATATCTCCCGCGTAACCATAAATTCCTTGCCGAGAGAAACCGCAAGAAAATCTTTAAGCCCGCCGGGAAAATGAAATACTGCTTTTTCAGGAATACCTTTTTTGGGGTCGAGCAATGAAGGGTCGCATGACCAGCGAATTTCCACACCGCCAAACAAATAGGCTTTTGAACGCGCCATGCGATAAAGGCGTTCAGGATCAAATCTGGCATTCTTGCCAAAAATATCCGGATCCGGATGAAAACGCACCCGCGTACCGCGGCGGTTGTGAACCTCTCCCAGCTCTTCCAGATCCCCCAATGGCAAACCGCGTGAAAAGCGCAGGCGATAAAGCCGGCGGGCACGCGCCACTTCCACTTCCAGCAAATCAGACAGCGCATTGACAACAGAAACCCCCACGCCATGCAGACCACCGGAGGTTTCATAGGCCTTGCCGTCAAATTTACCACCCGCGTGCAGCTTGGTCATAATCACTTCAAGAGTGGATTTTCCCGGCACTTGCGGGTGAATTTCCACCGGAATACCACGCCCGTTATCGCTGACAGTCAGAAAACCTTCCGCATCCAGATTAACTTCAATAAAATTGGCGTGGCCGGCAACTGCCTCGTCCATGGCATTGTCAATCACCTCAGCAAACAGATGATGCAGTGCTTTTTCATCCGTGCCGCCAATATACATGCCAGGGCGCAGACGCACAGGCTCCAGCCCCTCAAGCACACGAATGGCCGAGGCATTATAATCACTGCCGTCAGAGCCGGACGGGGCAGGGCGCAAGGCAGCGGCGGCGGGTGTTAACACGGCCTGAGTTGCAGATTGTGCCCTGGGCGGCGATTTGGCATCTGGTGACGCGTTCGCGGCAATATTCACGGAAGTTTCCGGCTGGCTTGCCTGCCTTTCGCGCGCATTGCTGAGAATATTCGAAAAAAGATCGTTGCTGTCATCCATGTGAAATGGCCGGCCTGTTCGTTTATTAAAACTGGTTTACATATTGTGCAGCCAGCTCAGCTTTGCCCGCTGGTGCAGCAATATAAAAATAAGATACGGAAATCGAATCATTACGAGTTTGGCATGTTTAAACATTTAAAGCGACAAAAGTTCGCTTTACGTTCTGTTTCAGGTGTTGTTTATGCCGACTTTTCCGCAGTTTTCTTTGTTTGGACAATTCTCTGCGGCTTGTCAAATCGTGGCTGGCAGATTTTGAAAAAGAGATGAAGGCAATTGCTGTGGCCTTAAAGTGACGACAGCGTATAAAGTGCTGTGCCTATTGCAGTTGCAAGATAAGAAATATTGCCTAAACAAGCCGGCCATGATGAAAAGTGACAACCGCATTGCAGTGGTAACCGGATAATGCCTGCCGGTAAAAATCGGCTGAATGAATTATGCAGCAAAGCTGCAGGAGTGATGACAGAAATGCAGAACCGGTTACAGCCGCATATTCGCGGCATGATCACAATGATCTGCGCTATGCTCATTGTGCCCTTGATGGATGCAACCGGCAAATGGCTGGCCATGGAACATTATATTCCGCCGGCAACCATCAGTTTTATGCGGTTTTTTGTGCAAGCTATTATCAGCCTTGCGGCATTGCTCGTTTTAAGCGGCGGGCAGGGGCTTAGAACGCAGCATTTCTGGGGCAATATTTTGCGTGGTTGTCTGCTTGCGCTTGGCAGTCTGTGCTTTTTTATTGCAATAAAATATATGCCTCTGGCTGATGCTTTGGCGGTGTTTTTTGTGGAGCCGCTTATTCTCACCGTGCTTTCAATGATATTTCTCAATGAAAAGGTTGGCTGGCGGCGTTTGACAGCGGTACTGGTGGGGCTTCTTGGTACCGTTATTGTTATTCAGCCAAGCTGGACTGTGTTTGGCTGGCTTTCGGTTCTACCGCTTATTTCTGCCTTGCTGTTTGCGATTTATCTGGTGCTCAACCGCAAGTTTGGCCTTCATGAGCAACCTGTCGTCATGCAGTTTTATGCCGGTATTGGCGGCAGTATTATGGGGGCTCTGGTAATGGTTTATGGTGATATATCTGCCATTTCAGATCTGCAATTTGCACTGCCTCACGGGCTCTTTCCGTGGTTTATGCTGATTATGGTTGGTGTTTTTGCAGCAATTGGCCATCTTTTGGTGGTGCAGGCATTTCAATTGGCGCCGGCATCCATTCTGGCACCATTTCAATATGTTGAAATTGTCATGGCGGTAACTGTTGGCCTGCTGTTTTTTGGCGATTTTCCGAGCCTGTCAAAATGGTGTGGCATTGCGATTATCATTGGCTCGGGTATTTATGTCTTTATCCGGGAGCGCAAGCGCAGTGCCGAGGTGGAAAATGCCTTGCTGACAGCTTGAAATACAAAAAGAAGGCAGCTTTGCGCTGCCTTTGTTTTATAATTCAATATGTTATTAAATATTTCTATTATTTTACATCACCAAAAATATCTTTGAAACTCTGCTTAAGAGCCAGATCAAGGTCATCCATCGTAACCGGCAGCCCCAGATCAACCAGACTGGTAACACCATGATCAGCGATGCCGCAGGGAACAATGCCGCCAAAATTTTCAAGCTGCGGCTCTACATTGATGGAAATACCATGAAAACTGACCCAGCGGCGCAGGCGAATACCAATTGCAGCGATTTTATCTTCCGCCGCGGAACCATCAGCAAGGCGTGGTTTTTCAGGGCGCACAACCCACACACCAACGCGGTCTTCACGACGCTCACCCTTCACATTAAAGCTGTCTAATGTGCGGATAATCCATTCCTCGAGGGCAGAAACAAAAGCGCGGATGTCCTCACGCCGCCGCTTGAGATCAAGCATGACATAGGCAACCCGCTGCCCGGGACCATGATAGGTAAATTCCCCGCCGCGGCCGGTTTTATAAACCGGAAAGCGATCCGGTGCGAGAAGATCTTCCTGTTTGGCACTGGTGCCCGCTGTATAAAGCGGCGGATGCTCCACCAGCCAGACCAGCTCATTGGCGCTGCCATCGCGTATTGCTGCCACGCGGGCTTCCATAAAGGCTTCGGCATCAGGGTAGGAGGTGAGGCCGTCGGCAATGCGCCATTCAACGGGCGGCGCACCTTCTGCCGCATGAAAACAGGTAAAAATATCATCACGATGGATGAGTTGATTCTTTGCAGGGGTGTTTTTTGTCATGATGACTATCAGGTAGAGATTTGTTGTATCAAAATCCAGATGTCAAATTGACTATATGCGGGAAGAGCTTTTTATAATCCGGCTACGATGAAAGCACCTTGTGCATAGCTCAATGTTATTCATTGTCCATTGCCGCCGGATGATGACCACACATCATAAGTTCTGTCGCTGTGTGTGTCTGCTTGGCGTGTATGGGTTATGGGATGTGATTTAATTTACTCATTATCAGCAGAAAAACACATGAACGATGGTGAGGCTATTGTTCCGAGCCTTTTAATGAAGGAAAATGGGGGACTTGGGAGCTGATAAATGAAGTTTTTATGATAGATCTTTAAATTGAGTATTTTAAATCTCAATCATCATAATGATATAATGGTGCGGTCGAGAAGACTCGAACTTCCACGGGTTGCCCCACAGCGACCTCAACGCTGCGCGTCTACCAATTCCGCCACGACCGCACTAGTGTGGTAGAAACCGAACTGCTTCGGTGGGGGCGATGTAGCAAATCACTATTGCAGTGACAAGCCAAATTATTCGTTTCATTGCATTTTTTTAAAAATAATTCACAGATAGCGTTTTTCGCCTGTAAAATAAGGTATTTATTGTTGGTGTAACGGGTTGGAGCAAGTGGTATTCATGCGCCAAAAGGCTGTGTGCAGCAAGGCAACGATTTAAAACTGCCGCGGGAACGGGAGATTCGTATTCGTGACAGAGGTCAGAATGCTACGTGCTGCAGCCTTTTGATATTTTCAATCTGTTTCATGGTTTCCTGATAACCGATATCAATCGTCTCTGCCGCGCGATGAAACTCCGTGAGCCCGATATGTCCGATACTTGGCATTAAAGCGATATCCGGCGGATCGCCGGCCATGCGTGCACGGGAAATCCTGTCTTGTATTATATTGAAGGCATCCATCATCACATTGGTAATGCCAAGGCGGGATTCGCGGCTGATAATGCCGGCATCAGCCGCATTTATAATATCGTCATGGCCGGCGCGCGCCGGACTGGAATATTTGACAACGGCCGCACGGCCGAACTGATCATAATTAAGGTTGATTGCAAGCACCAGCGGCTGTTCATAGGCGCGGCATACGGAAACCGGCACCGGATTGACCAGTGCGCCATCAACCAGCAGGCGATGATCGTAGCGAATTGGCTCAAAAATACCGGGCAGGGCATAAGATGCTCGCATAGCCAATATAAGGGAGCCGGTGGAAAGCCATACTTCATGACCTGTGCGCAATTCTGTGGCTACAGCGACATAGGGGCAGGGCAGCTCATCTATATTCAGCCCGCCAAGATGCTGCTGCAATTTGCGATCAAGGCGCATGCCGCCAAATAAGCCGCTGCCGCGCAATGTAATATCCATAAGGCTGAACATACGCCTGCGCGTGAGGCCGCGGGCGAATGCTTCAAGCTCATCAAGCTTGCCTGCCAGATAACAACCGCCAACCAAAGCGCCAATCGATGTGCCGGCAATCATGGAGATTCGGATTTTGGCCTCATCAAGCGCGCGTAACACGCCAATATGCGCCCATCCGCGGGCAGAACCGCCGCCAAGGGCAAGCGCAATAGGCTGCGGAGTTTTAATAATTGCAGGTTTTTCCGGTTCAGCTGGTAAATTGTCGTCCTTGTCAATCGTGGCGGAACGGAGGCGGTGGATCCATGGTATCATACATTAGCTCCTGATAAGGTAAGTAGATGCGTAATAATAAGATTATACATTAAGGCATAATTGTGTCTATAATGTAATTAATAGTAATTAATAAATCTTTATATTAAAACTATAATAAAAAATATTAATATGAAAAATATGTTACCAATATAAATTAGTTTATATCAATAATATTTTTATATATTTCTTGTGTTTTCTGGATTGAATTTCAAGATATGTTTTTTAATAAAAAAATAACCATGTGTTTTACTGCAGACTGGTGTTGCAAACTTGTTACAGCATTTTTTTCCGAAAGGTGTAAAACACACTCAAACAAACTTGTTGAGGTATATTATGTTTAACAAAGTTCTTCTCGCAACTTCTGCAGCCGTTCTGATCTCCGGTTCCGCTATGGCTGCTGATGCTATTGTTTACAATGAACCGGCACCTGTTGCTGTTGTGAACACATTCAGCTGGGAAGGTGCATATATCGGTGCGAATGCCGGTTACGGCTTCGGCAAGATGAAAGCCTATGATGAAAGCATCAAGCCACGTGGTTTCGTTGGCGGTGCTCAGGCTGGTTACAACTGGCAGTTTGACCAGGTTGTTGCAGGTATCGAACTGGACTTCCAGGGCTCTGCAATGAAGAAGACTGTAGACCTCTACGATGCAAGCGGTGCTTATGAGGGTTATGGCAAGGCTAAAATTCAGTGGTTTGGTACTGTTCGCGGCCGTCTGGGTGCAGATATTGCTGAGCGCACCATGCTCTATGGTACAGCTGGTCTTGCATATGGTAAGGTTAAAATTGAAGGCTATGATGCGACCGATGATTCTTACGGTAGCGTTTCCAAAACCCGCGCTGGCTGGACTGTTGGTGCCGGTATTGAGCATGCCTTCACAGACAATGTAACCCTGAAAACAGAATATCTCTATACCGATCTCGGCAAAGTTAAATTCGTTGACGATGCTGAAAAAGTTAAAACCAACTTCCACACTGTGCGTGTTGGTGTAAACTACAAGTTCTAATGAACCTGGCTGAGGCGGAGATGCCTCTCGTTTTCAAGATTTCTTCCGCTGCTCTTTAATAAGTGGCGGAAGGAGCGTCCTCCAGACAAAATAAGCCCTGCACAATTTATCTTTGTGCAGGGCTTTAATTTTATTAAAATCAATTTATTAGCTTATTAGCGTAACATATTGAATTATTTATTTAATGTTATTTTGCCATCTTTAATCGCAATCGTGCGATAAAAACAGGAATGGCGCTCGGTATGGCAGGTTGGTCCGTTGCCGGCCACAGTTACTTTCAGCCATAAGGCGTCCTGATCACAATCGGTGCGTATCTCGGTTACTGTCTGCAAATTGCCGGAAGTCTCTCCCTTCTTCCAGAGGCTTTGGCGTGAACGTGACCAGTAATGGGCAATGCCGGTTTCCAATGTCAGGCGCAGGGCTTGCGCATTCATATGGGCAACCATCAGCAATTCGCCGCTACGGGCATCGGTAACAACGGCGGTGATCAGGCCGGAAGCATCAAAACGCGGTGCAAAAATACTGCCTTCTTCGGTGCTGTGTTTATCCGTCTGGGCGGGAAAATCCTCTGGCAGGGCGATCATGAGCTATTCCTCAGCATTGTCATAAAGCGCATCTGATGTGTTGCATTATTTTCAAATGCACCGGTAAAAGTGGTGGTCAGCGTTGTTGAGCCCTGTTTGCGGATACCGCGCATAGCCATGCACATATGTTCAGCTTCAATCATCACTGCAACGCCGAGCGGCTTGAGAATATCCTGAATACTGTTGGCAATCTGCGCAGTCATGCTTTCCTGTGTCTGCAGGCGATGGGCGAACATATCCACCACGCGGGCAATTTTTGACAAGCCAACAACAGCACCATCAGGCAGATAGCCGACATGCGCCTTGCCGATAATCGGCACCATATGGTGCTCACAATGGGAATAAAAGCTGATATCGCGCACAAGAACCATATCAGAATAGCCGGATACTTCTTCAAAAACAGTTCCCAGCACTTCTTCAGGGGATTGGCGATAACCGGAGAACAGCTCCTTATAGGCTTTGGCCACGCGTTTTGGTGTTTCAATCAAGCCTTCGCGGGAGGCGTCTTCCCCCAGCCATAACAGCAATGTTTTTACCGCAGCTTCAGCTTCTGCCTGTGTTACGCCTGTTGCAGGTTTAGTATTACTGCTGGTATCGGAAATATGCTTGTTCATATCGAGCTCCCGTAGTCTTTCTCTCAAGGAAAGACGAGTTAAACGGACACTGTTACGAAGCTTGCTCAGCTGCTTTTTTATGTGCACTCTATGTACATATAAAATAAAGCCGGTAGCGCTGAAGGCTTGGCAGTTATGTCTGGCATGTGCAGAATGCCGCCAAGGGCTCATCTGCCAATTCATATTTTACCGGTTGAAACGGTTTCAGCCGGCCAGTGCTCAACCTATATAGAGTATGTGAAGGATATTAAAAGGGGAAACACAGTCGTTTTATGTCGCATATAAGTTTGATTATGCGCAATAGAGGCGGATAACGGAATATTTATCTCGGTTTCTTTTAAATATCCCTTTATATAAAAGAAACCGGGTTTGGCTTGCGGCGGGGAGATGCCGGATGATTAATGACATATATAATGCCCGTATCCTTGAATTTGCGGGTAATATTCCGCGTCTGGGCAGGCTTGAAGCGCCGGATGCCACGGCAACGGCGCATTCCAGATTGTGCGGTTCAACCGTTACGGTTGATCTGAAAGTGGAAAACGGCGTGGTGACGGATTTTGCGCATGAGGTGAAGGCCTGTGCGCTGGGGCAGGCCACTTCTGCGGTTATGGCGCGTCATATCATTGGTTGTTCAGCTGCAGAATTGCGCGCCTTGCGTGCGCAGATGATTGCCATGCTGAAAGAAAACGGCGCGCCGCCAACGGGGCGGTTTGAGGAGCTCAGATTTTTTGAACCGGTAAGAGAATATAAAGCCCGCCATGCCTCAACATTGCTGACTTTTGATGCTGTTGTGGATTGTCTTGATCAGATTGAGGGGCAGGCGCTGCGGACGGTTGCCGGATAGCCATGTGTTCATCTTCCCCGCATCAGCGGAAAAAGCGTTACAGCCGTAATTATCAGGGCGTATGGCGCAAAACACCTGATCGTTTGCTTGGCACCGGACTGGTGCGGCTTTATCAGCTTACCCTTTCCGGTTTTATCGGCAATTCGTGCCGTCATATGCCAAGCTGTTCTGAATATGCCTATGAGACTATTGCCCGTTACGGTTTGTGGACAGGCGGCTGGATGGGATTGTTCCGGATTATGCGTTGCGGGCCTTTTGGCACTTGCGGTATTGATCGTGTGCCGGAACAGCTTGATGCGCGATATAAATGGTATCTGCCGTGGCGCTATTGGCACATTTGCGCAGCAAAGCAGCAGAGTGATGCGGAATAAATGTCGCTATTTGTGTGGTTGTGGTTTCTTTCTGTTTTAAGATTGATTATAGGATGCTGGCTCGCATAGCTGCATTTGGTGTTGCAGGGGCGGGCATTTTTATTGGGTGCTTCGGCGTTTTTATAAAGACTGAAACGCTTTCACCATAAACCGGAAGCGTCAGCATTATTACTTGCTGAAAAAGCTTGATTTTTTTACATGCAAACCACCCGCAATCGTTGGCGGGACTGGATGGGGATGACAATGTCTGATCTTATTACTCTCGAATTTCCAGATGGCTCAAAACGCGATTATGATCCGGCTATGACCGGTGCCGCGCTTGCCGAATCCATCTCTAAATCACTGGCAAAAAAATCTGTCGCTTATGCCGTTGACGGATCGGTGCGTGATTTGTCCGAGCCACTGGGCGCATCAGGCAAAGTCGAGATTATTACCCGTGAAGATCCGCGCGCACTGGAATTGATCCGCCATGATTGCGCCCATGTTCTTGCGGAAGCTGTGCAGGAGCTTTTTCCGGGCACACAGGTTACAATCGGACCGGTTATTGAAAACGGTTTCTATTACGATTTTGCGCGCAATGAGCCTTTCACGCCCGATGATCTGCCGGTTATTGAAAAGAAAATGCGTGAGATTATTGCACGCAACAAGCCGTTTACCCGCGAGATCTGGTCACGCGAAAAGGCCAAACAGGTTTTTGCTGATAAAGGCGAGGCCTATAAGGTTGAGCTGATTGATGCGATTCCTGAAGGGCAGGATCTGAAAATCTATTATCAGGGCGACTGGTTTGATTTGTGCCGCGGGCCGCATATGGCTTCCACAGGCCAGATTGGCAGTGCGTTCAAGCTGATGAAGGTTGCAGGCGCTTATTGGCGCGGCGACAGCAATAATCCGATGCTGACACGTATTTACGGCACGGCCTTTGCCAATGATGCCGATCTTCAGGCTTATCTTCTTATGCTGGAAGAGGCTGAAAAGCGTGATCACCGCCGCTTAGGCCGCGAAATGGATCTGTTTCATTTTCAGGAAGAGGGGCCTGGCGTTGTTTTTTGGCATGCCAAGGGCTGGAAAATGTTCCAGAACCTTGTCAGCTATATGCGCCGCCGCCTTGATGCCCATGATTATCAGGAGGTCAATGCACCGCAGGTGCTGGATAAATCCCTTTGGGAAACCTCCGGCCATTGGGGCTGGTATAAGGAAAATATGTTCAAGGTCACCACAGCAGGTGATGATACGGAAGATGACCGCGTTTTTGCATTAAAACCGATGAACTGTCCGGGGCATGTGCAGATTTTCAAACATGGTTTGAAATCTTACCGCGATTTGCCGATCAAGCTGGCGGAATTTGGTAATGTCCACCGCTATGAGCCTTCCGGTGCGCTGCATGGTTTGATGCGTGTTCGCGGTTTTACGCAGGATGATGCGCATATTTTCTGTACGGATGAGCAGATGGCCGATGAGTGCCTGCGCATCAATGATCTTATCCTGTCAACTTATGCCGATTTCGGCTTTGATGAAATTACCGTCAAACTTTCTACCCGCCCTGAAAAGCGCGTGGGCGATGATGCATTGTGGGATCGTGCGGAAAGCGTGATGAGTGAAGTGCTCAAGACGATTGAAGCCAATTCCGGCGGCCGTATTAAAACCGGCATCCTGCCCGGCGAGGGCGCGTTTTACGGGCCTAAATTTGAATATACGCTGAAAGATGCGATCGGCCGTGAATGGCAGTGCGGCACAACACAGGTTGATTTTAACCTGCCGGAGCGTTTCGGTGCTTTCTATATTGATAATAATTCTGAGAAGAAGCAGCCGGTTATGATCCACCGCGCCATTTGTGGTTCGATGGAGCGTTTTCTTGGTATTCTTATCGAGAATTTTGCCGGGCATATGCCGTTATGGTTTGCGCCGGTGCAGGTGGTGGTGGCAACCATTACCTCCGAGGCGGATGATTATGGCCGCGAGGTGACAGGTCTTCTTAAAAAAGCCGGCTTGCAGGTTGTTACCGATTTCCGCAATGAGAAGATCAATTATAAGGTGCGTGAGCACTCTTTGCAGAAAGTGCCGGTTATTCTGGTGCTTGGCAAGCGTGAGGCGGAGGAGCGCACCGTTAATGTGCGCCGTCTTGGCTCACGCGATCAGACGCCGATGGCGCTTGATGCCGTGCTCAATTCTTTACGTGAAGAGGCAACACCGCCGGATCTTCGCCGCGCATAAACAACAAAAGGCCGGAATAATCCGGCCTTTTTTATATCAATCTGTTATTTTCTTTCACAGAGTGCCGTCCTGCCTATGGGCAACGGGCACGGATGCAGATTTGTTTGCAGCTGCAAAAGAGGGCAGCAGCGCTTTGAAACCGGCGCCCGGACGCAGCCCCTCCCGCATGAAGAAAGCGCGCAGCGGCGCAATATTGCGCAAAATTTCCAGCCCTGTGCTGCGGATAATCTGGGCGGGCAGAAAATCAGAAAGCAAGGTGCGGTTCAGCACATCCACCGAGCCGGTGCGCGCCAGAATATCTGGGCGGCGGCCGCTGTCATAAGCGCGGATAACACGCTCGGATCCGGCATCATTTTTATCTTTTTCAAGGGCGGTGATCAGCGTTTCCACATCGCGGGTGCCAAGATTGAGCCCCTGCGCCCCGATAGGGGGAAAAACATGGGCAGCTTCACCAATGAGGATGGTGCGTTTTTCAGCAAATTTAAGCGGCACAAGGCCGGAGAGCGGCCATGCCTGTTGCGGTGTCTCAACTGTAATCTGCCCGAGCATGGATTGCATTTTATTTTCAATCTCACGGGCAAGCTGCTGCCTGGTCAGCGCCATAAGCTGTTTGGCGCGCAGCGGATTAGCCACCCAGACAAGACTGGAGCGGTTGCCGGGCAGGGGCACCTGTGTGAACGGGCCTTCTTCCGTGTGGAATTCAGTGGAAATATTCTGATGCGGCACTTTATGGCTGAAAGAACAGACTATAGCTGTTTGCGGATAATGCCAGCGGCGGGTTTTGATGCCGGCAGCATCTCGCGCCGGGCTGTTGCGCCCGTCGGCGGCCACCACCAGCGGGGTTGTTATTTGCTGCCCGTCGCTGAAAATAGCTGTAATACTGCCGGTATCATGGCTGTATCCGGTTGCATTATGATAATTGCGGGCAATGCGCGGATGGGCGCTTACGGCCTCATGCAAAACGCGATTGAGCACCAGATTGGGAATATTATAGCCAAATGCCTCAGCGCCGATCTCAGAAGAGCGGAACGTGACCGCCGGGCTGCGGATCAGCCTGTTTGTGCCGTCAACAATGCGCATGGAGGAGAGGGCGGCTGTTTGCGGACGAATAGACTGCCATACGCCGAGGCTGTCGAGATATTCAATTGCCGGCATCATCAAGGCTGTGGTGCGCAGGTCATTCTGGTCGCTCATGGGGCCGGCCAGCAAAATATCATAACCGGCCTGCGCCAGTGCCAGCGCCGCAATCATGCCCGCCGGACCGCTACCGCTGATGAGAATACGGTCGCTTTTGAATTCCGGATTGAAATTTGCGCCTTGAGCAGAACCAGACATGACACACCTCTTTATTCTCGGCATTGACAGTGGAAGGGAGGAATTGTGAAAATGCCGAAATTGCCTGCGAATATCCCGTTTAGGCTATAAGTAGCGTTTTTGACACAAAAATCATATGTTTAATCCTGCAATAGCCGCGCAAAACCGGTAACTTCTTTGGATCAGCGACATTTTGCCTGTTTTTTGCGGTTCCTTTTATTGCACTTTTGTTGTTTTTCGACAAAAGCTGTTAACACTGATAAATCATTAATTTTTCGTAACAGAATCGGCAAAGATCTTGAAAGCGAAACTGACAGACAAATTAAAGGCCAAAAAAGTCACCCTGCCTCAGGTCAGAGCCTTTTCTGTTCACCTGTTAACAGCCTCCGGCTCATTTCTGGCTTTTCTCTCACTGGTTGCCGCGAGTGAAAAAAACTGGACGGCAATGTTTCTCTGGCTGGGGCTTGCATTATTTGTTGATGGCATTGACGGGCCGATCGCCCGCAAGCTGGAAGTGAAATATGTATTGCCCAACTGGTCTGGCGAACTTCTTGATAATATTATCGATTATGTCACCTATGTGCTGATACCGGCCTATGCGCTCTATCAAAGTGGTTTTATGGGGCACGGGCTGTCATTCCTCTCCGGCGCCATAATTGTTATCAGCAGTGCAATTTACTATGCCGATACGGGCATGAAGACCAAGGAAAACTTTTTCAAAGGTTTTCCTGTTGTGTGGAATATGGTGGTTTTCACACTGTTTATTGTGGGGCCTGGTGAGTGGATGGCCTTCGCAATTGTTGTGATCTCGGCAATTTTATCTTTCATGCCGCTCAATTTCCTGCATCCGGTGCGGGTTGTGCGTCTGCGTCCGCTTAACCTTGGTATTTTCCTTGGCTGGTGTGCTTTTGGCATTGTCGGCATTCTCTATCAAATGGAAGCGCCTTTATGGGTGCGTATCGGCATATCTGTCACAGGTATCTATCTTTATTGTATCGGTATCGTCATGCAATTTCTGCCAAAACTGGGGCTAAAGACAGCCACAAGATAACGGGAGAGCTATCGGAATGGTCAATGCAATTCTTATCCGTGAAACCGGCGGTGCCGATGTTCTGAATTATGAACAGATAGAACTGGGCAAACCGCGAGCCGGTGAGGTGCATATCCGGCATGAAGCGGTGGGATTGAATTTTATTGATATTTATTTTCGCACCGGTCTTTATAAAGCTCCGCAACTGCCCTTTATTCCCGGGCAGGAGGGGGCGGGCATTGTGCTGGCCGTGGGTGAAGGGGTTACCAATGTCAGGGTTGGCGATCGTGTTGCCTATACCGGAGCCATGGGCGCCTATGCTGATGAGCGGCTGATTGGCGCTCAGCATCTGGTCAAGGTGCCGGATAATATGGATATGCGCCTTGCCGCCTCGATGATGCTCAAGGGCATGACAGCCTATTATCTTATTAATCAGACCTATAAGGTGCAAAAGGGCGATACTGTTCTTATTCATGCTGCTGCAGGCGGCGTTGGCCAGATTGCCGGCCAATGGGCCAAGCATCTTGGCGCAACAGTTATCGGCACCGCCGGCTCACAGGAAAAGGTCGATCTGGCCTTGTCGCTCGGTTATGATCATGTGATCAATTACCGTGAAGAGAATTTTGTTGAAAAGGTCAAAGAGATTACCGGCGGCAAAGGGCTGCCCGTGGTTTATGACAGTGTGGGCAAGGATACTTTCCCTGCTTCGCTTGATGTGTTGCGTCCGCGTGGCCTGTTTGTGAGCTTTGGCAATGCTTCAGGGCCGGTGCCGCCGTTTGAACTGGCGCAGCTGAGCCAGCGCGGATCGCTTTATGCCACACGGCCTTCGCTTGCAGCTTACATTGCCACACGTGCGGAGCTGGAGCAGGCCGCACAGGCATTGTTTGATGTGGTTGCAAGCGGCGTGGTTAAGGTTAATATCGGCCAGACCTATGCCTTGCGGGATGCAGCTGAAGCACAGCGCAATCTGGAAACACGCAAAACAACCGGCACAACTGTGCTGATTCCATAAAACTTCTTGAGATTTAAAGATATGATACCGGCGAATTTGGATTTTCGCCGGTATTGCTTCAGGTTTTGCGCCACTGCTTTGTGTTTTATTATAAAAATTGTTTATAGAATTGTTATAAAGTAGTTTTGGGCTTCCTTATTTTTTCGGCTATGGCATAAAATTGGCGGAAGAAATGTCGCGGGGGTACATGGCACAATCTTCCCTAAAGATACAGCGCAATACGCCGCTGCTGGAAGTTCAGCATATAACCAAAAATTTTGGTGCGCTGAAGGCGTGCGACCGGATTGATTTGACCATTGAGCACGGGGAAATACACGCACTTCTCGGCGAGAATGGTGCCGGAAAATCCACTTTGGTAAAAATGCTCTTTGGCTCTTTGCAGCCATTGGAAGGACGGATTTTCTGGAAAGGGCGCAAGGTGCAGATGACAAGCCCTGCCTGTGCACGCAAGCTTGGCATTGGCATGGTGTTTCAGCATTTTTCCCTGTTTGACAGCCTCACTGCCGCAGAAAATATCGCGCTTTCGCTTGATGCGCGCCTGTCTTTGAATGAAGTGGCTCAAAAGGCCGCACAGGTTGGAGAAACCTATGGCTTGCCGGTGGATACAGAGGCGCTTGTTGGTGATCTTTCCGTGGGGGAGCGCCAGCGTATTGAGATTATCCGCTGCCTGTTGCAGGAGCCGGAACTGATTATTCTGGATGAGCCAACTTCTGTTTTAACCCCGCAAGAGGCGGATAAGCTTTTTGTAACACTCAAACGCCTGAAGAATGAGGGCAAATCCATTCTCTATATCAGCCACAGGCTGGAGGAAGTGAAGCAGATTTGCGACCGCGCAACGGTGCTGCGTCATGGCAGGGTTGTTTCACATTGCACGCCTTCACAGGAGACTGCTGCATCCCTTGCCCGTATGATGGTGGGGGAGGATGTGGCTGTTGTTGAGCGGCCAAAAGCGGAAATTCAGGCCGGCAATCCGGAGAATTTGCTGGCGATCAGCGGGCTTTCGCAAGCGCCGCGCGGGCCGTTCTCAACGGCTTTGTGCAATATTTGCTTAAATGTGCAGGCGGGGGAGGTTGTGGGCATTGCCGGTGTTGCCGGTAACGGCCAGAGTGAGTTTTTTGAGGCGGTATCGGGCGAGATATTGCAGGAGCAGGCGGCAACGGTCTGTATTCGCGGGCAGGCGGCAGGCCATGCGGGCATTACAGGCCGGCGCATGCTCGGCGCGGGATTTGTGCCGGAAGAACGGCTCGGTCACGGGGCGGTGCCGGAACTGCCATTGACCGATAATCTTTTTTTATCGCGCTATCAGACAGATGCAAAAATGTTTTTGCAGGGCGGTTTTTTGAAAATTCTCTCACAAGGGGCGTTGTCGCACGCTGCCAAACGCATCAATGCCATGATGGATGTGCGAAAAAATGCAGAAAATCCGCCTGCCGGCGCCTTATCCGGCGGCAATTTGCAAAAATTTATTATCGGGCGTGAGCTTGATCGCAATCCGGCGGTTTTGGTGGTCAATCAGCCAACATGGGGTGTTGATGCCGGTGCGGCTATGCGTATCCGGCAGGCTTTGGTGGATTTGTCGCGTCAGGGCTCGGCCGTGCTTGTTATCAGCCAGGATCTTGATGAATTGTTTGAAATTTGCGACCGCATTGCGGTTATGCATCACGGCCGGCTTTCTGAAGCGCTGCCGCGCGATTGTGTGAATGCCGAGAAAATCGGCCTGATGATGGGCGGGGCGCTATGATGCGGATTGAGCTGATCAAAAGAGACCGGCCTTCGCGCTGGTTCAGTGCTCTGTCACCATTGCTGGCGCTTGTTCTTGCCATGGTTTGCGGGGCGGTGCTGTTTGCGGTGATGGGCAAGGATCCTTTTGCGGCATTGCATGCTTTTTTCATTGAGCCGTTGCTTGATATGTGGTCGATCCATGAATTGCTGGTCAAGGCCGCACCGCTTATCCTTATCGCCGTTGGCCTTTCTGTGTGTTATTTGTCGAATAACTGGAATATCGGCGCTGAAGGTCAGTTGACTATGGGGGCTATTGCCGGCTCTGTCCTGCCGATTATGTTCCCGCAGGTGCAGGGCTGGTATGTGCTGCCGCTGATGCTCATAACGGGCATGGCCGGCGGGGCGCTTTATGGTGCAATTCCGGCCTTGTTGCGTGTGCGTTTTAACGCCAATACAATTCTCACCAGCCTGATGCTGGTTTATGTGGCACAGTTTTTTCTTGACTGGCTGGTGCGCGGCCCGTGGCGCAATCCTGAGGGCAATAATTTTCCCGAGAGCCGCCAGTTTCATGATTATGCGGTGCTGCCGGAAATATGGCCGGCGGCAGGGCGTGCCCATTGGGGCTTTATCTTTGCCATTATAGCGGCAATCCTGCTGTGGTTTATGTTGCGCAGCACTTTGAAGGGGTTTCAAATCAAGGTGGTTGGCCAAAGCCCGCGTGCGGCACATTTTGCCGGTTTCAGCACCGTAAAAACCACGTTTTTTGTTTTTTTATTATCCGGGGCGCTGGCCGGCCTTGCCGGTATCAGTGAAGTATCGGGTGCTATCGGCCAATTGCGTACCACCATTACGCCGGGTTATGGTTTTACTGCGATTATTGTTGCTTTTCTCGGCCGGCTTAATCCGCTTGGCATCGTTGCCGCCGGTCTGGTACTGGCCTTATCCTATCTTGGCGGGGAGGCGGCGCAGCTTTCCATCGGTATATCTGAAAAATCGGCACGGGTTTTTCAGGGGATGATCCTGTTTTTTGTGCTGGCCTGCGATACTTTTATTCATTACCGCATTCGCATTACCGGCAAGCATCATAATATGCAGGGGGAGGCCTGAGCCATGGATATGACGCAGGCAATTATGCTGACCATTGCAACGGCTGCCACGCCCTTGCTGATTGCCGCCATTGGTGAACTGGTGGTGGAGCGTGCCGGTGTGCTCAATCTTGGTGTGGAAGGCATGATGCTGATGGGGGCTGTTACCGGTTTTGGGATTGCCCATCTCACCGGTAATCCGTGGGCGGGCATGATTGCAGCAATTGCGGCAGGTGCGGCCTGTGCCTTGCTGTTTGGTTTTCTCACACTCACATTGGTAACCAATCAGGTGGCCACGGGTCTGGCGCTCACCATTCTGGGGCTTGGGGCTTCTGCGGTTATCGGAGAGGGCTTTGTCGGCCTGCCGGGGGTGCGGCTTGGCGCAATCAATATTCCTTATCTGAGTGATATTCCGCTGATTGGTAAATTGCTGTTCGGGCAGGATCCGATCTTTTATATTGGGCTTATTTTGGCAGGCGGGGTCAGCTGGTTTTTGTTTCGCACAAGAGCCGGGCTTAAATTGCGCTCTATTGGCGATAATCACAGCTCTGCTCATGCGCTGGGCATCAATGTGGTGCGCACACGCTATTTTGCTGTGCTGTTTGGCGGTGCCTGTGCCGGCCTTGCCGGTGCGCAGCTTTCGCTGGTTTATGTGCCGCAATGGGTTGAGAATATGACCGCCGGCCGCGGCTGGATTGCACTGGCTTTGGTGGTCTTTGCCTCATGGCGGCCCTGGCGTGTTCTGATCGGAGCCTATTTGTTTGGCGCGGTAACGATCGGCCAGCTTCATGCGCAGGCTTTTGGCATCGGGCTGCCGCCGCAGCTGTTATCGGCCTTGCCATATCTGGCCACCATTATTGTTCTGGTGCTTATCTCACGCAATCGCCGCCTGACCATGATGAACACGCCTGCATCGCTTGGTAAGCCTTTTGTGCCCGATCGTTGAGGCGTGAATTGGGAATATGCCCGCTAAAGCGGTGATATTATGTGTTTTATGCAATATTATTGGTATCAACCATTAACAGGAGAACGGGGACAATGAAAAAGACACTCGCATTGCTTGCCACAGCGGCAGCATTTGCCATTGCAGGTGCCGCACAGGCTGAGGAGAAACTGAAAGTCGGCTTTATTTATATCGGCCCTCCGGGGGATTTCGGCTGGACTTATCAGCATGATGAGGCCCGCAAGGAGCTTGAGAAGGAACTTGGTGACAAGATCACCACCAGCTATCTGGAAAGCGTGCCGGAAGGTGCTGATGCTGAACGCTCAATTGAGCGTTTGGCGCGTGCGGGGAATAAGCTGATTTTTACGACTTCTTTCGGCTATATGGATCCGACAATCAAGGTTGCCAAGAAATTTCCGGATGTGAAATTTGAACATGCAACCGGTTACAAGACTGCGGAAAATGTATCGGCCTATAATGCGCGTTTTTATGAAGGCCGCTATGTGCAGGGGCAGATTGCCGCCAAATTGTCAAAAAATGGCATGGCCGGTTTTATCGGCTCTGTGCCGGTGCCGGAAGTTGTGCAGGCAATCAATGCTTTTATGATCGGCGCGCAATCGGTCAATCCTGATTTCAAGGTCAAGATTATCTGGGCAAATTCATGGTTTGATCCGGGCAAGGAGGCTGATGCTGCCAAGGCTCTGATTGATCAGGGGGTTGATATTCTTACCCAGCACACAGATTCCACCGCGCCCATTCAGGTTGCCGCAGAGCGCGGCATCAAGGCATTCGGGCAGGCCTCCGATATGATCAAGTTTGGCCCTGAAACCCAGCTGACGGCAACGATTGATCATTGGTCGCCTTATTATATCGAGCGCACCAAAGCTGTTCTGGATGGCACATGGAAGTCGCAAAACACATTTAACGGGATGAATACCGGCCTTGTGGCTATGGCACCGCTGACCAATATGCCTGATGATGTGAAGGCAATGGCTGAAGAAACCATCAAGAAGCTGACATCGGGTGAATTGAAGCCATTTACCGGACCGCTGAAAAAACAGGATGGTTCTGTCTGGCTGAAGGAAGGTGAAACAGCTGATGATGACGCGATTATCAGCATGAATTTCTATGTTCAGGGTATTGATGACAAGCTGCCGCAATAAAGGTAGCCGCATCACAATATTTGTGAAAGGCTCCGCATTGCGGAGCCTTTCAGCTATTTGTTTTATATTTGCTTATTCAGCTTCATCAGCGGGAGCGGCATTGAGCATGCCATAACGCTCTTCACCAATCTTGCCGAGCAGTTCAAGCTGGGTTTCAAGGAAGTCGATATGGCCTTCTTCATCCTTGAGAAGATCATCAAAAAGCTGACGGCTTACATAGTCACCGGCTTCATCGCAGATTTCACGCGATTTCTTGTAAGATGTGCGGGCCTCATATTCACCGGCAAGATCAGCCTCCAGAACTTCTTTCACATTCTGGCCGATACGCAGCGGCGCAACGGTTTGCAGATTTGGATGGCCTTCAAGAAAAATGATGCGGTCGATGAGGCGGTCTGCGTGATGCATTTCTTCAATCGACTCTTCGCGCTCTTTTTTTGCCAGACGGGTATAGCCCCAATCAGACAACAGACGGTAATGCAGCCAATATTGATTTACAGCACCGAGTTCAAGGAAAAGAGCCTCATTAAGCCGCTCGATGACTTTTTTGTCGCCTTTCATTCCATTTGCTCCCGAATTGTTCACGCAATGCACGGACGCGATCAATATAGACGATAAATTCAGAATCATCATGTTCGCGCCGAAGATGATATTCTTCGGTGACTTTTATGATCGTTTCAACAACATTTGGAAAGCAGCCGCAGCACCGGCCGCGTTTTTTCATTGCATGATAGACCTTGGCGGGAACAATCAACTGCCAGCAATCCTCATCCAGCATCTGAATGATCGTATCTTCAATCTCTTTGGCAGTAATAATATTGCAGTGACAAACTAACATGCCGCACCTGCAGAGATAAGATCATGCTGATTTGCCGGAAATACAAAATCAGAACTGTAAGCGCATTCTATAAAAAAAGAAGGGCTAAGCTGTTTTACTTGGCTGACCTGCATATTGAAGCGGGTAGTTTTGCTGATAGCAAAAATATGTCTGAACATTCTTCCTCCAAATGAATGGGTCAAGGCCAAACATTTAAAGTTGCACTGTAACTGTTTGATTTTCTAATGCTTGAGGACGCAGGGCTTGTCAAATGCCCCAGTTTAAAACCGTTACAAAAAACAATAATTTAGAACCATTTTAAACTTGAGTTAAACACCCATATTAATTGTATTATTTATGCTGAAAACAAGCGGATATGATTGTTTTTAAGGTATTTTGCTACCTGTGCGACTTGTTGACGCATATCGGGTATGATTGTGATTTCAACAGAAAATTTTGGCCACACCGCGCTCTTATAAGGCTTGATGTGGCCTGTATCATCAGGCTTGATCAGAACTGGAACTGTGTGGCCACAACAAATGTGCGCCCCTGACCGGAACCATAAGTGCTGAGCGCGGGCGTATATTTTTCGTTTAACAGATTGGTGACCTTGAAGGACAGATCAACATTTTGGTTGAATTTGTAAGTCGCAAAAATATCCACGAGATTATAGGATGGCGATGTGAATGCGCCGCTATAGCTGCTGCCTAAGCCGGAAGAAACATATTGATAATGCATTCCGGCTTCCAGTTTGCGCTCAAGGAAGCGGGCGCCGGCCATAAGAGAGACGATATTATCCGGCAGATACTGCCCTGTGCCAAGTCCGGCCTGCTGTTGCGGCAGTTCAGATTTACTGTATGTATAGCCGATGCTGCCAAAGACAAAACCAGCATCATAATTGGCCTCAAGCTCAAAGCCGCGCACTGTTGATGTGCCGTCAATATTGACGAATTGATTGCGACTAAAAGATGCCGTGATGTAATCTTCAACACGCATTGTGAAGTAGTTGGCCTTGAAGCGCAGCCTGTCTTCAGCAGTAAACAGGTTATCCTGTGCAATATTCAGCCCGAATTCCCAGCCGCGTTGTTTTTCCGGCAGAAGATCAGGGTTGCCTTTCATGCCGCCGGCATGGGCAATGCCGCCCAGCATGGTTTCCTGCAGGGTTGGCGCACGCATGGAATGGGCATAGGTAACATATGGCTGCAACCAGTCCGTTACATTATAGGCAAGTGTAACTTTAGGGCTGAGACGACCATCGCTGTTTTTGATCGTGCCGTCCTTATTCTCAAGCCTGAAATGATCGTAACGCAAACCGGTCAGAAGTTGGAAATTCTCATAAGTCCATTCAGCTTCAGTAAATATCGCGCTGCGATTGGCTGTGGAATCACCCGGATTAACGCCCGTTTTTACACCACCAGTGTTATCGTGATTATATTCAAAGCCGTATTTCCAATCGATATAAAGATCATTGAATGTAAAATGTGAAGTATTGGCAGCATTGAGGCCGATCGATTCATTTTTGATCTCACGGCCTGTGTAAGAACCGGTACCGCTGGTATAATTGAGTTTTGTGCTGTTGAAATAGCTGTTAACACTCAGATCAACCAGATTATTATCGGCAGGCCTGTATTGATAATTTGCTGTAAAGGTGCGGTTTTGCAGCAGCATATCATAAATAATCGGCTTGCCGCCGGGGCGGAAACTTGGCTGCCATGAGCCATATTTATTATTATAAATTATGCCGCCGAGTGTCAGCTTGTGATCTTCAGCAAAATTGAACTCGGTCTTGAACAGGCCGGAGGTCAGCTCCTGACCGGTTTTTTCAACAATATCACCGGCACCGTTTTTATAATCTTTGGAATCACGGCGGCTGATGGCTGCAAGAATGCCAACTTCATTGACACGGGCGGCACCTGCCAGCATTTCTGAAAAGCCGACACCATTGCTGCCCCAAGAAGCACGGCCGAGAACACCTTTATCCCTCCCATTGAGCAACACATCATCAACGCCAAGTGTGCGGAAATTAACACTGCCGGCCAGCCCGGTGCCGCCTTGGGTTGTTATGGCGCCGCGGGTGATATCGACTGATGACAGAAGATTGGGGTCAATATAAGCATAGCCCTGTGCATCATGGCCGGTGGTGCGGAATGTTTGCGGTGCGCCGTCAATCATCATACTCACGCGTCCGGAGCCTTCAAAACCGCGAATATTAACAGCAACACCGGGATTGGAACCGTTAATTGTAGTGAAAACCCCGGGGGTGGTGCGTAAAACCGTGTCCAGTTTTTCGCGACCATTCAGTTTGATGCGGGTTTTGGAAATCGTGCTCACAGGGGCAGGGCGTGCGGTGATATCCTGCGGATTTACGGTTTTGATATTGATTGTATCAAGCTGGAGATTGCCGGTTTTTTCTGCTGCCGGCTTGCCCTCTTGCGCCTGTGCCGCGCCTGCCAAGATGATTAATGTGATCGCGCTGCTGCCAAGACCTGCTTTAAGAAATCTGGCTATATTGGAACTTTGCTGCATGTTTTGTCTCCGCATCGTCGCTGCTTTCAGGCGTGGCAAGCAAGGCATTTGCAAATTGAAAATATTGATGAATCAATCCGTTATGAATGTTTTTTAAACGGATAAGATTGTGGATATTCACGAAAATTTAATATGACTCGAATTATCCACTATTGCCTCCATTAAATAATATGATATTTTGAGTCAAGAATTATACCGGCGATTAACAGGTAAAAATTGCAGCGATGCAGACAAAGCCGGAAAGCACAATTCAACCGGTCTGATGGTTTTGAAAATTATCAGGCCACATCAAGGCTCATAATCAACCGCATTTGCACAGGCGGTCAAAGACAGGCTCATAAAATGATTGCACAGCACACTCTTTCACCACACGATATTCTGCGCTTGCGCAGAGAAGATCCTAATTCCCGTGAAAGGGACTTTGCCAAGGCAAATGGTATTACCGAGGCAGATCTTGTTGCCGCCCATGTGGGCATTTGCGCGACCCGTCTGAATGTGGATATTGCCGCTATTCTCAATGGCGCGGCCACCCTTGGCGAGGTTATGGCGCTGACACGCAATGAAAGCGTTGTGCATGAAAAGATCGGACCTTATGAAAAGGTGTCTGTTGGTGCGCATGCATCGCTCGTGCTTGGCAGGCAGATTGATTTGCGTATTTTCCCCAAAGCCTGGGCTTATGGTTTTGCCGTTGAAAAAGCCGGTTCTGAAGGCAATATCCGCCGTTCATTGCAATTTTTTAATCATCAGGGTGATGCGGTTCATAAAATTCATTTACGTGAAAAATCTGATCTTGCGGCCTATCAAACCCTTGTTGCCCGTTTGCGCTGTGAAGAGCAAAGCCGGACTGTGGCGCTTAGCCCAGCAAAGGCCAAGGAAGTGCAAAAAGACATTGCTGCCATTGATATAGATGGTCTTCGTGAACGCTGGACAAATATGACCGATGTTCATCAGTTTGTGACGATCCTGCGGGATTATGCGGTGACGCGTAAACAGGCTGTTGAGCTTGCCGGTGCGCAATTTGCATGGGAATTGCAGGCCGGCAGTGTGGAAATGATGATGAACACTGCTGCCGTATCCGGCCAGCCGATTATGGTTTTTGCCGGCAATAATGGTTGCATTCAAATTCATACCGGTCCGGTCAAAGAGATTAAAATGATGGGGCCGTGGCTTAATATTATGGATCCCGCATTTCATATGCATTTGCGTACTGATCATATTCATACGGTCTGGGTGGTGCGCAAACCAACCAAAGACGGACATGTCACATCGCTTGAGGCTTATGATGTGCAGGGAGAAATGATTGTTCAGTTTTTTGGTGCGCGTCAGGAAGGCGAGGCTGAACGCACCGACTGGCGTGAACTGGTGGAATCTCTCCCGCGTCTTTCAAACTCTGCCGCAGCCTGATTATTGCCGCTATATATGCAGGGCAGGGTTTTACTGCCTTGCATATTTGCGTTGTTTTTGCAGGTATTTTTTCCTGATCAGGCAGTCTTCCATATTTTAAATATCCGGCCGCCGGCATTTGCCTGTGGTTTGAAAAGCCTTCAGGTGGCTCATGTTTTTTGCTCGCACGAAACACCAATTTTTGTCCTTTTTTCAATCTTCCTGTTTTGTGGCCTGTTTTTCTGCCGGCCTGTCTGTCTGCCTTTATACTGTGCCGGCTACAGTGCCGATATGCGGTTTGATTGCCGCGGCGCAGGCTGCTGAAGTTGAAAAATTTGCTGATACATCGCGGTTGGTGAGCATTGGCGGTGCGCTGACCGAGATTATCTATGCCTTGGGCGAGGATGGCAAATTGATTGCCCGTGACCGCACCAGCACCTATCCGCAAGCTGTTCAGAAATTGCCGGATATTGGCTATATGCGCCAGCTTTCGCCGGAAGGTGTATTGTCTGTAATGCCAACGGCAGTGTTGCTTGTTGAGGGCAGCGGCCCTGCAGAAACACTGGATGTGCTCAAGCGCGCCTCTGTGCCAATTCTTATCGTGCCGGAAGAATTCAGTGCGGATGGCATTGCAAACAAGATTAATATTATTGGCGAGGCGCTTGGCGTTAAAGACAAGGCCGCGGCACTTGCTGCCAAAGTAAGCGCGGATTTGAAAGCAATCGAGCAAAAAACCGCATCAATTAAACAGAAAAAACGTGTGCTTTTTATTCTGTCCCGTCAGGGCGGTCGTATCATGGCATCGGGGCAGGGAACAGCGGCTGATATGATGATCAGGCTGGCTGGCGGTGTTAACGCTGTTACTGAATATAAAGGCTACAAACAGCTCACTGATGAGGCGCTGGATAAAGCCGCTCCTGATCTCATCTTGTTGATGAAAACAGATGCACATGATGGTCATGCTGATTTGCTGGACAACCCCGCGCTTGCTGCAACGCCTGCCGGCAGAAACAAGGCAATTATTGCAATGGACGGGCTTTATCTGTTGGGTTTCGGGCCGCGTACAGCGCAGGCCGCACAGCAATTGTCTGAAGCCCTTTATGCTGAAAAGAACTGATCGGGTTGCAACAATGGTTTGGCCTGTATGCATTGATAACCGGCTCTGTGCAGGCTTCGGGTTGCATGGAACTGATATAGGAAGCATAAGACTTTGATTGATAATATCGGGATAGATAAGGCTGGAATTGATGCTGCCGGGGCTGATACCGTTGGCGCTATGCCCGCATCCCGCCTGATCAGGCGCAAGGCGGCTGCGGTATCGCATCATGTAAGTGTGCAATCGCTGCAAACAGGCGTGGCACCTCAGGCTATGCAGGCTAATCGGGAGGGGCCGGCTAATCAGGATGGAGACCGCTCCTGCAAGGCGCGGCGCACAATTCTTTTTCTCTCTGTGTTGCTGGTGTCTTCTGCCTTGTTCAGCCTCACACTCGGGGCATCACAAGCCTCTGGCTGGCCGGTGCTGAAATCCCTGTTCAGCGCGCAGGCCAGTTTTTCCGATATCGCTGCACAACGCGATCATATTATTATTATGGATATTCGCTTGCCGCGGATTATATTGGGCATGATGATCGGGGCATCTCTTGCGGTATCGGGCGCTGTCATGCAGGGGCTGTTTCGCAATCCTTTGGCAGATCCGGGAATTGTGGGGGTTTCTGCCGGCGCAAGCCTTGGCGCTATTATAGTGATTGTGCTGGGCGGCAGCTTTCTGGCGCCTGTCTTAAAGATTTTCGGGATTTATCTGCTGCCTTTGGCCGCCTTTACCGGCGGGCTTATCACAACACTTATCCTTTATCGCATAGCCACACGCCGCGGCAGAACCTCTGTCGCCACCATGTTGCTTGCAGGTATTGCACTTGGTGCAATGTCCGGCGCATTCAGCGGTATTCTGGTTTATATTGCTGATGACCGGCAATTGCGGGATCTTACTTTTTGGGGCATGGGCTCGCTTGCAGGTGCAACATGGGTTAAAATTTTTACTGCAGGTCCTGTTATTGCGCTCACATTGTTTGCAGCACCTTTTCTGGCGCGCGGCCTGAATGCTTTGTCGCTGGGTGAGGCGGCGGCCAATCATCTCGGTATGCCCGTCCAGCGGATAAAAAATACGGCAATTGTGCTGGTTGCGGCTGCAACCGGTGCATCGGTAGCGGTCAGCGGCGGTATTGGTTTTGTCGGCATTGTGGTGCCGCATTTGCTGCGCCTTTTTATCGGTCCGGATCATCGCTATCTGCTGCCGGCATGCGGCTTGCTTGGTGCATGTATGTTGCTTTTGGCTGATGCTGCAAGCCGCACGATTGTTGCGCCTGCAGAAATTCCGATCGGCATTGTTACGGCATTTGCCGGTGCGCCGTTCTTCCTCTGGATTTTATTGCGCCGCCGTTCTGTGCTGGATCTGTAAATATGATTGAAACACAAGATTTTTCTGTGCATCTTGGTGCAAAAACCATTCTTGAAAATGTGAATATCTGCGCCAAAGCCGGAGCAATAACGGCAATTGTCGGCCCGAATGGTTCCGGAAAAACCACCTTGATCCGCGCTTTATCCGGTGATCTGCCTTACAAGGGCAGGGCGCTGCTGGATGGTGCCGGTTTTGAAACCTATAAGCCATGGCAGATGGCAGAGCGCCGCGCCGTGCTGCCGCAGGCAAGCGCATTATCCTTTCCGTTTACTGTGCGTGAAATTGTAAGCCTTGGTCTTACCGGCGGATGTTCCGGTGTGCGCAGATGTGAGGAAGTGTATTTGCCGGATAAGGCGCTGGAGCTTGTTGATCTTGCAGGCTTTGGCGGGCGCTATTATCAGGAATTATCCGGCGGCGAGCAGCAGCGCGCACAACTTGCCCGTGTTTTATGCCAGGTGTGGAAGCCGGTTTTGGAGGGCAGGCCGCGTTTTTTGTTGCTGGATGAACCTGTATCAAGTCTTGATATCCGCCATCAGATTCTTGTTATGGATATTGCCCGCAATTTTGCCGCCAAAGGCGGCGGGGTTATCACGGTTTTACATGATCTCAATCTGACCGCTCTTTATGCCGATCATGTTATTATGGTGCATAAGGGCAGAGTTGAAGCCTGCGGCAGCGTGAGAGAAACTTTTACTGATGAGCGATTGTTGCGGGTTTATCAATGCCCGTTGCAGGTTGGTGTTGCGCCTGCTGCCGGCAGGCCGTTTATTCTGCCGCATTCTGTTTTTTAAATCTTTTCAACAAAACAAAGAAATACCCACATAAAAAGCCCTGACATATGTTGCAGGGCTTTTTATTCATTCAATCAGTTGGCTGTTTGCTAAATCAGATAACCAGTTCAATCAGTTAACCGAAGCGGCTACAGGCCGGTTTTCCAGTTCATCAATACCGAGCAATGCCCGCACATTGGGGCGCGCATCAATCAGATCCTGAATACTGTATTTGGCCAATACGCCAAAAAACGCATTCAATGCCTCGCGCAGGGCAGAATTTAATGCGCAACTATCAATCAACGGGCATTCGCTGTCGCTGTCGAAACATTCAGCCATTGCAAAACTGTCTTCAGTCACCCGCACAACGTCAAACAGGGATATATCGGCGGCAGGGCGCGCCAGCCTTACTCCACCATTACGCCCGCGCACAGTGGCAACAATATTATTCTCAACAAGAGGCTGGAGAATTTTAAACAGAAATAATTCCGATACTGTATAGGCTTTGGCAATTTCCGCGATGCGGCTGAGACTGCCTTCATTGGCTGCACAATACATCAGCATACGAATGGCATAATTGGTTTGTCTGGTAAGACGCATTTCAGGTCCTTTCCCGCAGCATAAACCGGTGCTGCAAAAATATGGGCGCAGTTTAGAACCATTCTGAAAAAATATGAAGTCCTGTTTTGCTAAAACTTACTTTTTTAATCATATTTTAGTGAAAATACACATGCAAGATTATTATATTGGGAGAAATATTTAACTTCGAAATTTAAAAAAGACGGCCTTCAGGCCGCCTTTATGTGAGAAATTTATGATAAATCACATAGTTGCTGGCAATTACATTATTTATTGGCAAACATCAATCCATTGCGCATTGGTCAGTTCAGCAAGGCGCAATGGGTTGATGCGCACCGCGCTGTTAATAGCGCCGGCAGCGGGTAGCACTTCATCAAAGGCCTTCAGGGAGATATCGCAATAGATTTTCAGGTGATCGGCCACGCCAAAGGGGCATACGCCGCCCACAGGATGCCCTGTTTTTTCAAGCACAGAATCAAGATCCAGCATACGTGGTTTGTTTTGAAACTGATCCTTGAATTTACGATTATCAAGGCGCGCATCGCCACGTGCCACAAGCAGAATAACCTCATCGCCAAGTTTGAGTGACAAGGTTTTGGCAATTTGTGCCGGCTCCACTTTATGCGCGGCCGCAGCTTCAGCCACGGTTGCGGTGCTGGTTTCCAGTTCAATAACCTTGATATCCGGTGCTTTTTCAGCAAAAAAAGCTTTGACAGATTCAATACCCATGAGTTTTCCCGTATTTTGTCAGCGGCATTTTCTGAATGAAAAGGGCTGAAAATGCGTTTTTGCAGGCATGATGGGACAGAACAGCCGGTGCGCTCAAGAATTAATTGCAAACAAACACAATAATTTGAGCGCAGGTGATTGACGAAACTGCAAGCATGGCTGTATGTAGCCATTATATGCGTTGCAGGCTGATTTGCCTGTTGCAAGGAGGGGTGGCCGAGTGGTTTAAGGCACCGGTCTTGAAAACCGGCGTGCGGGTGACCGTACCGTGGGTTCGAATCCCACCCCCTCCGCCATTTCTCTGTTTTCTCTGTATTTTTCCAGTTTAATTGCAGCCGCTGATCCTTGCATTTGCGCGCTTTTTTACTCTTATTTGTTTTTATCCTGCGTTTTTGTGCTCTTTCTCGCCCTTCTTTGCGCGTACCGGTAATGTGGAAGGGAATTAGGGATAAATGAAAGAGGGAAAATGTAGCGCGCTGCGTAAACCGGTTATCGGCCGGAAAAGGCAACAGAAGCAGAAAATATCAGAAACAGGCGGCTTTGCCGGTGCACATGCCGCCTTTTGGAATCATTTTTGAGATAAATTATCCCTGATTTCAGTGAGCCGGTCATAAATCTTGAAGGACAACATAATTCCCTCGCAGATTACGCGCCAGAAAATGAGCCCGGCAACCAGCATGACAAGGCCGGCGATAAATTGCGCAAAACCATTGCCATAAGCAGTAAAAGCGCCAAGAATTGTTGCTATAGATGAGAAAATAACAAAAATAATGCCGATCCAGTAAACAATTTTGATTAATGACGGCGTTAGAAACTTTTCAAATCCTGTAAAATCTTTTGCATTCATTGTGATCTCCCTCAATTTTATTTTTATCGGAATGCAGGATTATAATAACGGATGATGAAATTCCGTTGACATATTAATATTAGTAAAAACCTAGCATATAAAAATATTATTGCAAATTATCGGGGGAGCTAAATGGCAAGAGTGTTGTTTTTAAATCCGCACGGCATTTGCCGTTTATTTTAATAAAGCAGCAATCACAAAAAAACAATTGATTGGAATAAATGGTGCGGACGGCGGGACTTGAACCCGCAAGCTCTAAGAGCGGCAGATTTTAAGTCTGCTGAGTTTACCGATTTCTCCACGTCCGCGGCGCAATAAGATGCAGCCTTAAACCTGATCTTTTGATCAGTGATTTGTCCGTATAAGTCAAGACGATCTTTGCATGTAAAAAGGATTATCGGCATAAAATACACGATTTTTATGGTATTCTGTTAAAATCAATATTCATTGAAAACAGATATTTAAATTGTCTTTTATGCAATATATGAGCCATAACGGATAAAAATTTTTATGATTTTTATGATGTCTGTCTGAATTTGGAAATATGCTGTACCGGTTTAAATCCTATGGCTGAGCACTTGATATTTGCCTGAAACAGCAAAACAAACTGGTAATTTTTCGCCAAACTTGGCAAAACTGATTTTTGCCTGCGCCGGAGAGCTGCCTGTTATCATTGTGATAGCAAATTATCCGGTAATTTTATGGAGGCTGCCTTGTCGTCGTCTGATCTTAAAAAATCCGGAACTGAAATTAAAACATGGGCAGAATCCGCCCCCGTGCTGGTTGATGTTGCCATGGGGCGCAGGCCGGCGGATCTGGTGGTGCGTAACGGGCGTCTGGTCAGCGTTTATTCCGGCGAAATTGTTGCCGGTATTGATATAGCCATTGCTGAAGGGCGCTTTGCCTATATTGGCCACAATGCAGCACATTGCATTGGCGCAAATACCAAAGTGGTGGATGCTGAAGGGCGTTATCTGGTGCCGGGGCTGTGTGATGCGCATATGCATGTTGAAAGCGGCATGGTGACGGTAACAGAATTTACCCGTGCTGTTATTCCGCATGGCACAACCTCCATGTTTATTGATCCGCATGAGATTGCCAATGTGCTGGGGCTTGAGGGCGTGCGGCTGATGCATGATGAAGCTATGGCCATGCCGGTTAATGTCTATGTGCAGATGCCAAGCTGTGTGCCTTCTGCGCCGGGGCTTGAAAATGGCGGGGCGGAAATTGGCGCGGCAGAAGTGCTGGAGGCCATGAGCTGGCCGAATATTGTCGGCCTTGGCGAGGTGATGAATTTTCCCGGTGTTGCCAATAATAATGCCACAATGCGCGGCGTGATTGATGCCACCATGAATGCAGGAAAAACGGTTGGCGGGCATTATGCCTCGCCGGATCTTGGCAGGGCTTTTCATGCTTATGTAGCCGGCGGCCCTGAAGATGACCATGAGGGCACGCGCGCTGAGGATGCTATTGCCCGTGTGCGTCAGGGTATGCGCGCCATGCTGCGTCTTGGTTCTGCATGGTATGATGTGGCTGCACAGGTAAAAGCAATTACCGAACAGGGGCTGGATTCGCGCAATTTTGTGCTCTGCACTGATGACAGCCATTCCGGCACTCTCGTGCATGAGGGCCATATGGACCGCGTGGTGCGCCATGCTATTGCACAGGGGCTTAATCCGGTTACTGCCATTCAAATGGCAACGCTTAATACTGCCCAGCATTTTCGGCTGGAACGGGAAGTCGGTTCGATCACACCGGGGAGACGGGCGGATTTTCTGATTGTTTCCGATCTTGCGGCTTTGACAATCGAGCGCGTTTATGGCCGCGGTATTTTGCTGGCGGAACAGGGCAGGCTGGTTGCTGATATTGCGCCTTATCAATATCCGGAAAGTGCCAAAAACACGGTAAAGCTTAAAGGTAAGTTTTCCGCCCAAGATTTTGATATTAAATCACCAAAGCCTGTTAAAAATATAACGGCACGCGTTATAGGCGTGATTGAAAATCAGGCACCCACCCGCGCAATGGAGGCAGAACTTGCCGTGCGTGACGGCATAGTGCAGATGGACCGGCACAATGATATTTGCCAGATTGCTCTGGTGGAGCGCCATCGTGGTTCGGGGCAGGTTACCAATGCCTTTGTTTCCGGCTTTGGTTATATGCTGGATTGTGCGCTGGCTTCAACGGTTGCTCATGACAGCCATCATATCATTGCCGTTGGTACTAATAAGGATGATATGGCCAAAGCCGTTAACCGGCTGGGTGAAATCGGCGGCGGCGTGGTGCTTTATTCTAAGGGCAGGGAACTGGCCTGTGTGGAAAAGCCAATTGCTGGTTTGATGTCTGACGAGCGTGCTGAAATTGTTGCCGGCAAGGCTGACAAGCTGGTAAAAGCTATGGCCGCCATGGGGTGCACACTTAATAATGCCTATATGCAGCATTCGCTGCTGGCGCTTGTTGTGATACCGGAACTGCGTATTTCCGATATCGGCCTTGTGGATGTACGATGTTTCGAGAAAGTTGATTTGTTTCTATGAGTGATTTTATCCAGTCTGTCGCCGAGGCCACACAGCATATGCGTGCGCTGTTTGGTGAAACACCTTTGCAGCGTAATGATTATCTGTCGCGTAAATATGGCGCCGATATCTGGTTGAAGCGGGAAGATCTCACGCCTGTGCGTTCCTACAAGATTCGCGGTGCGTTCAATTTTATTTCCGCTGCCATCAAAAAGGTTGATAAAACAGCAGTTTTTGTCTGCGCCTCTGCGGGCAATCATGCGCAGGGCTTTGCCTATGTTTGCCGTCATTTTGGCCGCAAGGGCGTGGTATTCATGCCGGTGACCACCCCGCAACAGAAGATTGATAAAACCCGTGCCTTTGGCGGGGAATTTATTGAAATTCGCCTTGTCGGCGATATTTTTGACCAGTGCTATGCTGCCTCGCAGGACTATGCCAAGGCGCAGGGCGGTGTGATGGTACCGCCTTTCGATCATATGGGAATTATTACCGGCCAGGCTTCTGTAGCGCAGGAAATTGCGCGGCAATTGCCGCAAGGTCTGGTGCCGGAACTGATGCTGCTGCCGGTTGGCGGCGGTGGCCTTGCTGCCGGAGTTACGCTTTATGTGCAGGCGCTTGGCTGGCCAACAGAGTTTCGTTTTATCGAGCCGCAAGGCGCGCCAAGCCTTAAACGCAGCCTTGAGGCGGGCAAACGTATCAGGCTGGAGAGTGTGGATAATTTTGTTGATGGCGCGGCTGTCGGCGAATTGGGGGCGGAGAATTTTAAAATACTCAAAGCCTATCCTGAAACATGGGTAATCAATGTGCCGGAAAACCGCCTCTGCGGCACCATGACCGAGATGCTCAATGTGGAGGGCGTGGTGCTGGAGCCTGCCGGCGCGCTGGCAATTGATGCGCTGAAAGATCTGCCGAAAGAGGAAATTGCAGGCAAGACCATTGTGCTGGTGGTATCGGGCGGGAATTTTGATTTTGAACGCCTGCCGGATGTGAAAGAACGCGCATTGCGCTATGAAGGCCTGAAGAAATATTTTGTCTTCCGGTTTCCGCAGCGTCCGGGCGCGCTGCGCATGTTTCTTGATCTTCTCGGGCCGGATGATGATATTGCGCGTTTTGAATATTTAAAAAAATCAGCACGCAATTTCGGCTCTGTTCTGATTGGTATTGAAACCAAGGATGCCAGAAATTTTGCTGTTCTTGATAAGAAGTTTAAGGAAGCAGGCTGGTCTTATCAGGATATTACCGATAATCAGGTTTTGGCTGATTTCATCATTTGATGAAATTCAAAAATAGCGCCCTATGCATTTATGCATAGGGCCATATTGTTTATTTCATTTGCTTTTTAAGAGGAAAGCGTTCATATGCAGGGCAGGCGCTTGGGCTTCCTGCTATAGTGTATGAGGGCTTTCCATGCCGGACTTCGTTGCGTCTTTAAACTTTGCCCTGAAAAACGGGTAAAAACATCCGGACATTCATGTGCCGGATACGGCAGCGCAAGTCGCGTGAGAACATAATTGTTCCGGCGCTTCGTCGTTTAAATATCAGTTTCCGGATTGCCTGCTTGCGCGAGGTGATCTGAAGATGCGTATGTCCGCTCTTTGGGTGGTGCGCATATTGAAAGTTTATATTTTGAAAAATCAGAATGATAACAACCCGACCGCTATTGCAGAGCCGCAGGGAGATTCCGGTTTTGCTGCTTTGGGCATGACGGGGCTGCTGCTTAAAAATTTGTCCCTTGCGGGAATGGTTTCGCCAAAGCCAATTCAGGAGCAGTCGCTGCCTGCACAAATGCAAGGCAGGGATATTCTGGGCATTGCACAGACAGGCTCCGGCAAGACGGCCGCCTTTTCGCTGCCAATTTTGGCGCAGATTATGGCGCTTGGTGATAAGCGCAAGCCAAAAACCTGCCGTGCGCTGATTCTTGCGCCCACCCGTGAGCTTGCGGTGCAGATTGAAGAAACCATCCGCATCTTGTCAAAAGGGGCGCATATTTCAACCGCCTTGATTTTGGGCGGCGTATCGCGCGGCACACAGGTGCGCAAAATGCAACCTGGTGTGGATGTTCTGGTGGCAACACCGGGGCGCCTGACCGATCTTGTGCGTGAAAATTGCGTTGATCTTTCTGCCACAAAATGGCTGGTGCTGGATGAGGCTGACCGTATGCTGGATATGGGCTTTATCAATGATGTAAAGCGCATTGCCAAAGCCACATGTTCTGACAGGCAAACGGCGCTGTTTTCAGCCACAATGCCAAAAGAAATTGTGGCGCTGGCTGAAGGCTTGCTGCGCGATCCTGTGCGTGTTGAGGTATCCCCTGCGGGCACAACCGCAAAAGAGATTACACAGGTCTTGCATCCTGTTGTAACCAAAGAGAAGAAAAAGGCATTATCAAGCCTGCTGACCGATCCGAAGCTGGAAACCGTTATTGTTTTCACACGGACCAAGCATGGCGCGGATGGTGTGGCGCGGCATCTGGAACGGGATGGTTATTCTGTTGCTGCTATTCACGGCAATAAATCGCAAAATGCCCGCCAGCGTGCGCTAAACGGCTTTAAAGACCGCTCTGTGCGTGTGCTGATTGCCACAGATATTGCCGCGCGCGGCATTGATGTGCCGGGCATCAGCCATGTGATCAATTATGATTTGCCGGATGAGCCGGAAAGCTATGTGCACCGTATCGGCCGCACAGGCCGCAACGGAGCCTCAGGTGCTGCCATTACGCTTTATGACCCCGGCACAGAACATCCAAAACTCAAGGCGGTTGAAAAAGTTATTCGCAACAAACTGCCGCAGAAAGATTTGCCGCCGCAATTCGGCCCCTTGCCGGAGCGCCCTGCAAAGCCTGAAAAGGCTGAGCCTGCCAAAAAGACATTGCCTGCGGGCAGGCGCAAATCTTCACGCCCTTATAAAAAGCTGGATAGTGCAGCGCAAAAAACTGCCGGTTTTGCTGATATTATAGAGTTCTGTGATCATGCAAATGCCGAACGCCCTGCATCAATTGCGCGCAAACGCAAGAATGGCAGCCATAACGGGCGCGGCAGTGGCGCAAATACCAATGCAAACAGCACCAGGGCGGCCAGAAAAAAGACTTTTCATCGTCATAAAAATCAGGCTGCCCGAAGCCGTAATGGCTGAGCGGACGGCTTTTTTGTCTTTTCCTGTTTTTTGAAACAAGACTATCGTCGGAAGCAATTCCGGCGATATTTTTATTTTAACGACAAATTTTACGGAAAAGCTTTACCTTGCACTGTTTGTTTTGCAGCAATAGTTTCAACAGATAACACCGCGGCAAAACATTAAAAGGATAAATATCATGGCGCAGTCCGGCGTTAAAAATTCTGTGGTTGAGGCCATCGGCAACACACCGCTCATCCGCCTGAAAAGGGCATCGGAAATGACCGGATGTGAAATTTTCGGCAAGGCTGAATTTGCAAATCCCGGACAATCTGTCAAAGATCGTGCGGCCTTATATATTATTCGCGATGCGGAAAAGCGCGGCCTATTGCGCAAAGGCGGTGTGATTGTGGAGGGTACTGCCGGCAATACCGGTATCGGGCTGACAATGGTGGCCAGAGCACTTGGCTATCGCACGGTTATTGTTATTCCGGAGACGCAAAGCCAGGAGAAGAAGGATGCCCTGCGCCTGCTTGGCGCGCAACTGGTTGAAATTCCGGCTGTGCCTTATAAAAATCCGAATAATTATGTGCGTTTATCCGGCCGGCTTGCGCAGCAACTGGCAAAGAGTGAGCCAAATGGGGTCATCTGGGCAAACCAGTTTGATAATCTTGCAAACCGGCAATCGCATATTGAAACCACCGCACCGGAAATCTGGCAGCAGATGCAGGGCAGGATTGATGGTTTTATCTGTGCAGTTGGCTCGGGCGGCACGCTTGCCGGTGTTGGTGCAGGGTTGCGCGGTTTTGACAAAAATATCAGGATCGGCCTTGCTGATCCGGAAGGCGCGGCGCTTTATTCCTATTACACAACAGGAGCGTTAAAGGCTGAAGGATCATCCATTACGGAAGGGATCGGGCAGGGGCGCATTACTGGTAATCTGGAGGGTTTTAAGCCGGATTTTACCTGTCAGGTCCCTGATAAAGAGGCGCTGGAACTGGCCTTTGATCTGGTAATGCAGGAAGGCTTGTGCCTTGGCGGCTCTTCCGCCATCAATATTGCCGGTGCTATCCGCATGGCACAAAAACTTGGCAAAGGTGCGCGGATTGTGACTATTCTTGCTGATTACGGTAACCGTTATCAATCTAAAATGTATAATCCGGCTTTTCTTGCCGAACGCGGCCTGCCGGTGCCGCAATGGCTTGTTGCAAAGTCTGATATTGCAGTCCCTTTTGAGGCGGTTTAAACCCTGTATAAAAGATTTTTTGGAGGGAATAATGACACAGTTTCCGGTTACCGAACCGCTTTTTCGTGAGGATGCCTATCTTAAAGCAACACCGGCCAGTGTGATTGGCATAACACAAGAAGGCGGCATTATTCTCGACCGGACAGTGTTTTATGCCACATCCGGCGGACAGCCCGGCGATAGCGGCGTGTTGCGCCGGGCTGACGGTTCTGAAATTAAAATTGCCACCACCATCCATGGTGCAACTAAGAATGATTTCATCCACATGCCGGATGAGGGGCAAAACCTGCCGCAAGCGGGTGAAGAGCTGATTGCAGAAATTGACTGGGAGCGCCGGTTTAAACTGATGCGCATGCATACGGCCTGTCATTTGCTTTCTGTCATTTGTCCGTTTCCGGTAACCGGCGCTGCCGTCAATATTGATGACAGCCGCATTGATTTTGACATGCAGGGCAATGATTTGACCAAGGATGAGGTGAGTGAGAGGCTGATGGCAATGGTTAACGCTGCCTCACCCGTCACCGCCAGCTGGATCAGTGATGAAGAGCTGGCAGCCAATCCGGATCTCGTGAAATCGAAGAATGTGCGTCCTCCAACGGGGCAAGGGCGCATTCGTCTGGTGCTTATCGGTGATCAGGGCAGTGTTGATTCCCAGCCCTGCGGTGGCACCCATGTGGCCAATACCGCAGAAATTGGCGAAATTCATATTGGCAAGATTGAGAAAAAGGGCAAGGAAAACCGCCGTTTCCGCATTCGTTTTGGCAAGGCGCCGGCATAAAATGGCTGCTTTTGGCAGTCATACTGCAAAAAGTTTTTAAAAAAAATATAAGATCGATATGCGATGAGTAATTCTGCGGATGAGAAGGATATAACGCCTGCTGAAGAAGTGAGCGTCAATATCACGCGATTGGAAATGACGGCACAATCAAACATTGCCGTGCCCTTGCCGGCCGGCCTGCGGCTGGCAATCATGTTGGCAGAAAATATGCCGGTGCATTTCTACCGCTATCTTTATGAAAAAATTGGCAAGCCGCATCACTGGATGTTGCGGCGCATGCAAAGTGATGAGCAGGTTTCCTCCGTCATACAGGCTGAAGAAACCCGTATTCTCCTGCTCTATGCAGATGGTTGCCCGGCAGGTTTTGCCGAAATGCAACTGAACCTGCCGGAGGCTGTGGATCTGCTCTATTTCGGACTGGTGCCGGATTATCAGGGGCGGGGGCTGGCAAAATTCTTTTTTGCGGAGGTTCTGGCGGCTGCATGGGCGCATAATCCGCAAAAATTGCGTCTGGAAACCAACACACTTGATAGTCCGCGCGCTTTGCAGCTTTATCAGCGCATGGGCTTTTCGCCGGTTTCAACCGCAGAGGAAAAAATCATTTTATGGACATGACGGCGGGGCGTGACAGCGGCAAATGCTGTTTTATCAGCGCCGCCGCTCTATCGTATCTTGCGGCATTTTTTCTTCGGCAATATGCGGGTTAATTGAAGCGCTCACCGCATCTTCCTTTTCAAAAACCATGCAATTGCGCCCGTGATTTTTTGCCTCATAAAGGCAATGATCCGCGCGGCTGAAAATCTGCGAATTGCTGTCGCTTTTTCTGGCAACAGCACCGCCAATGCTGATGGTGAGCGGTTCACACTGATGTTGTGAAATATAAAAGGGCGTGTTTTCAATTTCGATACGGATACGCTCGCCGACGTTGATTGCCGCTTTTCTGCTGGCATTGGGCAGATATACACAAAACTCCTCGCCGCCCACGCGTCCGACCAGATCACCCTTGCGGGTCACATTTTGCAGGGCATAGGCAATCAGCTTCAGTGCGCGGTCGCCCACAGTATGGCCGTGCTGGTCGTTAATGCTTTTGAAATGATCCGCATCAATCAGCAACAGGGCGCCTGTATCAATCCGTGAGCGCACGGCGCGCATCATATCAAAAAAAGCCTCCCGGTTATAAAGGCCGGTCATATAATCAATCTTGGAGCGCGCCTGTAATTCCTGATGCGCTTTCTCAAGGTCATTAAAGGCTTTTTTTAGCTGGGCTGTACGGCGAAAAACCACTGTGAGCGTGGGAAAAGCTGTAACCAGCGGCAGGATAAGGCTGAGGCTTATACCAATAAGGCCGGCCGGATCGCCACGGATAATGCCAACCATTACGCTAACAAATACACAAAACAGTGCTGCTCCGAGAGAAATGAAAAATGCTTTTAAAAGGGCCTGTTTCATGACTGCTTGATATCCTCAGGCCGGCAAAGCCAGTTGCTGGCAATGCCGGCCGCTGAATTTCGGGGGCAATGATATGTGTTTGCCGCATATCAAGGCATCTTTAAACTAATATTTTTAATGCGACTATAAAAAAAAGAAATTCATGTAAATTCCAAATAAATAAGAACTTATTTATTTAGTGAAATTATATTTACAGGCCAAGTAAAGCCAGCACGATCATGGTCAGACCAATCATGGAAATAAACCAGATCAGGCTGCGGATATATGGAATGCCAAAGGCATAGGCAGGCACATATAAAATCCGCGCGATAAAATAGACCCATGCTCCGTAATAAGTGAGATTGCCCGTCACGCCAGCAATATGGGCAATGATGACGGCTGCAAAAAACAAGGGCAGGGTTTCAAAAAGGTTTTTCTGTGCACGTTGTAACCTGCCGGTGATTATGCCGGTTGGCGGGCCGGCTTGATCTCTTGCGCCTGCATTATATTCCAGCCCTGTTTCGCGATTGCGAAAACCTGCCGGTAATAAAATCTGAATAACGGCAAGAATAATCATCCATACGGCAATTGTTAATTCTGCGCTCATGGTTATGCTTTCTGTCGTTGGGCAGCGCTCCTTGAAATGAGATACTGCCTCGTGCAATTTTACTTTTCTGTAAGGCAGATATTATCTTATCCTCAATGAAATTGCGACATGGTTAACGCGCATCACAATAGTGAATATGGCAGCAATAATCAGCTTCAAACAGTGTTTGCAGCCATTTATTTTTCTGTATCTCTTTGTAATATTTTATAAATCAAAAATCTCTTATTTAGGGTTCCATGCATAATATGCATTTTTGTTCTTGGATGTGCACAGGCAGATTGCCGGACAGGGGCGGAACATTTCATGAATTGTTTTTTAAGGCTTGCAGTGGCGGCAATTCCCGTTAATCTCGCGTTAAATAATTGTTGCCAAATGTCAGCTGCAAAAGTGCATTTTAAAGACGGATGAATAAGCAACCGTCAAAATATGCAGCTAACAAAACGAAAATTGTACCGGAATAATATTGTTATCGGGTTTGAACAGCGTAATGAGTTTTTTTATAAAACAGCCATGCAGGTTGATTACCGCAAATACCGGTACGCACGGATTGGGTATAAAGCCAATATCTGCTGTCAGGCCTATATCGGCAAAACAAGATCTCCGATACAAAACAAGATGAGGTTGGCGGGAGCCTTATGCGAAATTCTTCCAATGTAAAACGCGCTTTTTATCTTGGTATGGTTGGCTTGCTGGTAACAGCTTGTGCCTCGCCGCAGCCGGAAGCTAAAAAGAAAAAACGTTCCAAGGAATATTTTGCTGAATCCGTTTATGGTGTCAAAGCCAGCCCGCGCGTGGCAAATGGCAAGAAAATGCCACGCGGGGGCGGCCGCAACCAGATAGGCAAGCCCTATAAGGTGAAAAACAAGTGGTATAAGCCGAAGGAAGAGCCAAATTATGTGAAAGTCGGCCGCGCTTCTTGGTATGGCTCTGCGTTCCACGGGCGGCTCACCGCCAATGGTGAGGTTTATGATATGACGCACCTCACCGCAGCGCATCCGACAATGCCGCTACCAAGCTATGCCCGTGTAACCAATACGGCCAATGGCAGTTCTGTGATTGTGCGCGTTAATGACCGCGGCCCGTATTCCAATGATCGCATTATTGATATGTCGGAAAAGGCGGCGGAACTGCTGGATTATAAGCACCATGGCACCGCCAAGGTAAAGGTTGAGTATATCGGCCGTGCACCGTTGCACGGGCAGGATGATGCATTTTTGCTGGCATCCTATCGCCCTGGCGGCAATAATGACGGCATTGGCCAGCCTGCAAGCGGCGTGATGATGGCCATGAACGGGCCGACGCCAACTGCTGTGCCAAATCAGTCAGTGCCGCATGGTGTTTCTGCATTTGATCAGATCGCCGCGCAGCCGCCTGTGCCTTTTGGCTATGCGCAAGATGCGGCACCAATGCTGCCTGCTATTGTGCCTGTGCCGCTTGATAAGCCTGCTTATCTTTATAATGTGGCCTCTGCGCAGCAGGGCGATATTCTTCTTGCTGCCTATGCGGGCGACCGCATGATGCAGGAAAGGGAGGATGTTTATTCCAAAGTTTTGCTGCCGCAGGCAGCCTCTGCTGAATGGCGGCAGGCACAGGCAGAAAAATTGCAGCGCAATGATCCTGAGCAAGGCGAATATGTCGATCTTGGCACATTCTCCGGCAAGGAGGAGGCCGAGCATATTGCAAGGGCGCTTGGCCATTCAGCCTTTGTCAGCCGCACTATAACCCCGCAGCCGCAAGGTGCGCTTTATAGCCTGACTGCAAAAGCAAGAAACGGCGATAATGATGCCTTGTTGCGGGCAGCATGGGCAGCCGGAGCAGAAGATGCATTTGTGGTGCGGGCTGAATAAATTTTGCCCTGCGGATTTAAACAGGGTTTGCAGCGTCCGGTTTTACCGGACGTTTTGTTTTTTATACCAACTGTTGCAGCAATAATATATCTGCAACAATGATGCTGTCGCTTCACAGATCGTCAATGATGATGATTTATTTTTAAAGCCTGAAAATGATTGCAAGATAACCGGAGATGAAGGTGACTGGTTTCAGCGGCACATATTGCCTGGCAAAATTTGCACGAAATCTGTGCCTTGCTGCTATATTGCTTGCCGGCGGATCGGCATTTTCCGCGGCTTATGGTGCCGAGCTGCCCTTTAATGTCAATTCAACGCAAGTATTGTTATATGATTCTGATACCGGCAGTGTTTTATTCTCCCGTCAGGCCGATGCGCCTTTTGCACCCGCTTCGCTTGCCAAGCTGATGACGGCTGAGATTGTTTTCAATGCATTGAAAAACGGGAAATTGCAGCCGGATAAAGCTTTTACGGTGAGTGAACATGCATGGCGCACCGGCGGCGCGCCTTCCGGAACGGCCACGATGTTTGCCAAACTCAATTCACAAATAACCGTTTATGATTTGTTGCAAGGCATCATTGTGCAATCAGCCAATGACGGCGCTATCATTCTGGCAGAAGGCATGAGCGGCAGTGAACAGAATTTTGCCAAAGATATGAATCGCAGGGCAAGTGAGCTTGGTTTGAAAAACTCGGTTTTTGCCAATGCCACCGGCCTGCCTTCGGCAGAGGCAAAACAGCAGGTTACATTGAGTGATATGGTGCGGCTTGCACAGCATATTCAGCAAGATTATCCGCAATATTATCCGCTTTATGCGCAGGAAAGCTTTAGCTGGAATAAAATCTTTCAGCGGAACCGTAATCCATTATTGCGGCTTGATATCGGCGCTGACGGGCTGGCTATGGGCGGCACAAAGGAAACAGGCATGTCTTTTATTGCCTCGGCACAGGCACACGGGCGGCGAATTTTTCTGGGGCTTAATGGTGCGAAAACCGCACAGGACAGAAGCGCGGATGCGGAAAAGCTGATTAATTGGGCAATGAATGATTTTATCCGTTTTCCGGTATTTGAAAAAGAAACGGAAGTGGCACAAGCTGCACTTTATGGCGGCACGCAGGGCTCTGTTGGGCTGATTGTGAGGGATCGGGTTTCTGTGCTTGTACCCGCGGCAGAAAGGGGCAAACTGCATGCGCAGGTGATTTATCAGGGGCCGGTTGCGGCACCAGTTAAAAAAGGGCAGGAAATTGGCCGGTTGCAGGTGCTGCGGGATAAGGAAATCTTGCTGGAACGGCCGGTTTTTGCCGCGCAGGATGTGGTGGAAGGCACTTTGCGCAATAAAAGCCTTGATGCACTTTATGAACTGGCAACGGGCTGGATGCGCCGGTTGTGGTGACGGGTTTTATTTGACAAATGTGCCTTCATCCTGAATAAGCTGTGATCGCTTTTTATAATTTCCGGCCGGTTGCTCCGTGGTTTGGCCGGTTATTTTCTTTTGTACAATACAGGAAAATCAGAACCTTGTCAGGATTATTGATCACATTTGAAGGCGGAGAGGGCGCTGGCAAGTCCACGCAGATTCCCCTTCTGGCTGATCATCTGAAAAAGTGTGGTTTTGAGGTTGTGGTCACCCGTGAGCCGGGCGGCTCTCCGGGGGCGGAGGCTGTGCGCCATGTGATTTTAAGCGGCGCGGCTGAGACCTATGGTCCGGCAATGGAAGCGCTGTTATTTGCCGCAGCGCGCAGTGATCATATTGATCAAAAAATCCGTCCGGCGCTGGATGCCGGCCAGATTGTGTTATGTGACCGTTTTATTGATTCCAGCCGTGTTTATCAGGGGATCAGCGGCAATCTTGATCAGCAATTTATGCAATCAGTTGAGCGCATCACTGTGGCGGGAACCTTGCCGGATCTGACATTTATTCTTGATATTCCGGCAGAAAAAGGTTTGGCGCGGGCAGGTTTGCGCCGCGGGGATGAGGCTGCAGATCGCTTTGAAAAAGAAACCATAGCCACACATGAAGCAAGACGGCAGGCTTTTCTGGCTATTGCGCGGGCAGAGCCGCAACGCTGCAAGGTGATTGATGCCGATCGTCCGGTGGAAATGATCAGTGCAGAAATTGCTGCACTTACAGATGCACTTTTGCAATCTTGTGAGGTGACCGCTAATGGCTAATCCGGCACCTAATACCGCTTATGATGAAATTTATGGCGTAGCAGCGCCAAATGCATCGGTATTTTTAACCGGCCATGAGGAAATCCGCCATTTTCTGGCGCAAGCCTATAAGCAAAGCCAGATGCATCATGCGCTGTTGTTTGAAGGTATGCAGGGAATTGGTAAGGCAACAACGGGTTTTCATCTGGCCGGCCATATGCTGCAATATCCCGATCACGCACAGGCACCTGAACATCTGGCTGTACCTGATCCCGATAAAGCGCCATATCGCCAGATATCGCAAGGCATGCATCCGGCGCTTTTGCATATTACCCGGCCATATGATGCTAAAACCGGTAAATTCCGCACGGCGATTACGGTGGAAGAAATTCGCCGGATCACGCATTTTCTAAGCCGCACTTCCGGTGACGGTTCATGGCGCATTGTCATGATTGATCCGGCTGATGATATGAACCGCAATGCTGCCAATGCGCTTTTAAAAACGCTGGAAGAGCCGCCCGCGCGGGCGCTGTTCATTCTTGTTTCGCATTCCTCAGGCCGTTTATTGCCAACCATCCGCTCACGCTGCCAGTCGCTTGTTTTCAAGCCGCTTGATGATGCAACACTGAAGCGCGCACTGGATGTTGCGGGCAGGGGCATTGGCGTGAATGTGCAGGATCAGGATTATTTTGCGGCCTTGTCAGCGCGTGCCGAGGGCTCTGTGCGCAAGGCGCTGCTTCTGGTGGCGCATGGCGGGCTGGAAATTACCGATACGGTGGACAATGTGCTGAATAAGGCACAGTTTGACCTGTCAGCTGCGCAGGCATTGGCTGCGGTGCTGGGCGGGCGCGATGCAGATGTGCAAAACCAGCTTTTTGTTGAGTATATGCTGGAAAAAGCAGCGGCACAGGCGCTTGATCTTGCGCAGCAAGGTGAGCTTCATCAGGCAAGTCAGTGGTCGCAATTCTGGGGTGAGCTGCGCCGCGAGGCGGCAGAGACTGCAAGCTACAATCTTGACCGCAAACAGGCGGCATTGATCATGCTGGAAAAAATGCATCGCGCTATGCGCAGCGGCATGCCGGTCCTGAGGCTTGAGACCGGCTGATGCCGCCGACAGAGCCGGTCGCTGCATCTAGTCCTGATAATTTGCAGGGATCATGTAATCTGCATAAACAGAGCATGAAGTTTTCTATTTTTTCCCTTTGAGGGCTGACTTAGAGCCTGACATGGGATATGCCGGTTACATCAGTTATCATCATATTGACTTCATGAGATAAATTATCTCAACAAGACGGATCCGACATGAGCCGCGAAAAATTCTATATTACCACTCCGATTTTCTACCCCAATGGCACACCGCATATCGGCCATGCCTATACCGCGATTGCCACCGATGCGATGGCGCGTTTTCAGCGTCTTGACGGCAAGGATGTGCTGTTTTTGACAGGTACGGACGAACACGGCCTGAAAATGCAGCAAACCGCTGAAAAGGAAGGCATTACCCCGCTGGAGCTTGCCGATAAGAATTCCGCCGTGTTCCGTGAAATGCTGGAAAAAATCGGCTCAAGCCATGATCAGTTCATCCGCACCACCGAACAGCGCCATTACAAGGCCTGTCAGGAGATCTGGCAGCGCATGGTTGATAATGGCGATATTTATCTCGACAGCTATGCCGGCTGGTATTCGGTGCGTCAGGAAGCCTATTTTGACGAGAGTGAAACGACTGTCGGTGAAGACGGGGTGCGCCGCGAGCCGATCGGCTCGCCGGTGGAATGGCATGAGGAGGAGAGCTATTTTTTCCGTCTGTCTAAATATCAGCAGCCACTGATTGATTATTTTGAAAAACATCCGGAATTTGTCGGCCCTTCCGAGCGCCGTAATGAGGTTTTGAGCTTTATCAAATCGGGCTTGCGCGATTTGTCTGTTTCCCGCACCACATTTAAATGGGGTGTGCCTGTGCCGGGTAATGACAAACATGTCATGTATGTGTGGGTTGATGCGCTGACCAATTATCTCACAGCCATCGGCTATCCGGATATGGATACGGAAAAAGCGCAGTTCTGGCCTGCCAATGCGCATATTCTGGGCAAGGATATTGTGCGTTTTCACGCTGTTTACTGGCCGGCTTTTCTGATGTCTGCCGGCCTGCCATTGCCGGAGCGTGTTTTTGCTCATGGCTTCCTGTTTAACCGCGGGGAGAAAATGTCAAAATCGGTCGGCAATGTGATTGATCCTTTTGCTTTTATCGACCGCTATGGCCTGGATCAGGTGCGCTATTTCTTCCTGCGTGAAGTGCCTTTTGGCCAGGATGGCAGTTATAATCATGAGGCCATTGTTAACCGTACCAATGCGGATCTTGCCAATGATCTGGGCAATCTGGCACAGCGTTCGCTGTCAATGATTGCCAAGAACTGCGAGGGCAAAGTGCCGGAAAAAGCCAATTTCCATGAGGAAGATACGGCTATTTTGAAACTGGCTGAAGAGGCGCTGGATATTGCCCGTAATGCAATGAAGGTTCAGGCTATTCATCAGGCGCTTGCTGCTATTTTCAATGTGGTATCAGAGGCCAACCGCTATTTTGCCGCTCAGGAACCGTGGAGCTTGCGCAAGACTGACCCTGTGCGCATGGGCACTGTGCTTTATGTGACGGCTGAGGTGCTGCGCCGTGTTGGTATTATGACGCAGGCCTATATTCCGGCATCTTCTGCCAAGCTGCTTGATATTCTCGGAGTTGCTGAAGATAAACGCAGCTTTGCTGATCTTGGCGATATGCTGGTAAGCGGTGCGCCATTGCCGGTACCACAGCCGATTTTCCCGCGCTATGTGGAAGTTCAGGAATAACAACTTAAATATAAGGATGCGGGGTGTTGATTTTCCCCGCATCAATTTTTCCCGCGTCAATATGCGGGCAGGACTTTTATTATGCTTGTAGATAGCCATTGCCATCTTGATTTTGATGATTTTGCGCAGGAGCGCGATGCCATTATTCAGCGCGCGCTGGATGCGGACGTGGAGAAGATGATCACCATCTGCACCCGTGTCAAAAAATTTGACCGGATCCTTGCTGTTGCGGAAAATTATGAGCAGGTTTATTGCTCCGTTGGCACTCATCCCAATAATGCCCATGAAGAGCTTGATGTAACAGCTGATGAACTGGTGCGTCTGGCGCAACATCCCAAAGTTGTGGCCATCGGGGAGTCGGGGCTGGATTATCATTATGATTATTCAACGCCGCAAGCACAACGCCAGGGCTTGCTGACACATATTGAGGCCGCGCGCCGCACGCAATTGCCTTTGGTGATTCATGCGCGCAGTGCCGATACGGATATGGCGGCCTTGCTGCGGGAAGAGACAGCCAAAGGCGCATTTCCGTTTATCCTGCATTGTTTTTCATCCGGTATTGATCTGGCACGCACCGGCATTGAACTTGGCGGTTATATATCTTTTTCGGGTATTATCACTTTCAAAAACTCGGCAGAAATCCGCGAGGCAGCAAAAATTGTGCCGCATGACCGGTTGCTGGTGGAAACCGATGCGCCATATCTGGCGCCGATCCCCCATCGCGGTAAGCGCAATGAGCCTTCATTTGTTGCACATACAGCTGCGGTACTGGCAGAGGTGATGGGCGTGAGTGATGCAGATATCCGCCGGATTACCGGAGAAAATGTGTTGCGGCTGTTCACCAAAATTTCAGGTTGAAAGAAAGAACAGTCTTCATTCAAACTCATAGAAAAATGATATAACCTTTTGATATTTATTTATTAAAAGAGAAATATATAGCGGATTGATAAATGTCTGATTTCTATCGCTTTACAGTTCTTGGTTGTGGTTCTTCTCCTGGTGTGCCGCGGCCGAATGGCGATTGGGGAAAGTGTAATCCGCTTAATTCAAAAAACCGCCGACGCCGGGCATCCATGATGGTTGAGCGTGTGAGCAGCACCGGCACAACGCGGGTGGTTATTGATACAGGGCCGGATTTTCGTTCGCAGATTATTGACGGGCTGGAAGGCAAGCCTGAGCGCCATCTTGATGGCGTGGTCTATACCCACCCTCATGCGGATCATATTCACGGTATTGATGATCTGCGCAGTTTTGTGCTTGATAGTAAAAAACTGATGCCTGTCTATGCCAACCGGTTGACACTCAACCGGCTTTATGAGGCTTTTGGCTATTGCTTTGCCACGCCTTTCGGCTCCAGCTATCCGCCGATTTTAAAAGCGCATGAGATTGGTAATACCGGGCATTTTACCATAAACGGGGCAGGCGGCGCTATCTGTTTTCAGGCCATGCCAATGGTGCATGGCGATATTACCAGCCTTGGTTTTCGTATTGGCAATGTTGCCTATTGCTCTGATGTCAATGCTTTTCCGCCGGAAACTGCGGCACGTTTGCAAGGTTTGGACGTGTTGCTGATTGATGCGCTGCAATACAAGCCGCATCCGAGCCATTTCAGCCTTGATGAGGCGCTGGAATGGATAAGGCGCTTGCAGCCGCGCCGCGCCATTCTCACCCATATGCATGTGCCGCTTGATTATGAAACGGTACGCAATGCCATGCCGGATCATATTGAGCCGGCTTATGACGGGCTTGTTTTTGAACTTGCGGCACAGAATATCTGACCGCTTGTGTGAAAAGCGGAAAATGCCGTGACGTAACAGTGATTTGTTTTTATTTGCAATTCAGCAAAGCTGTCCGTAGTTTCCTCATTCGTAATATGTGGAGGAGACTGTTTTATGAAATTTACCTTTGCCGAGCCGCAAACCGCCCATGATCCGGCGATGTTTTTATCGGCAGGCGCACGCAAGCCCAATCCTGAAGTTCCGGAGCGTGTCCGGCGGCTGTTGACAGGCGCAAAAGATGCAGGCTTGCAGCTGGTTGGCAGCCGTGATCATGGGCTGGCAGCTATCAGTGCGGTTCACAGCCCGGAATATCTGGAGTTTTTGCAGGTTATTTACGGGCAATGGCAGCAAATCAGCGGTGCATCGCAGGAAGTTATTCCGAATATTCACCCTAACCGGCGAGATTTTTCCTATCCAGCATCACCCGTTGGCCGTGCGGGTTATCATATGGCTGATACAGCATGCCCGATTGCTGCCGATACATGGAACTCTGCCTATTGGAGTGCGCAAACGGCCATCGAAGCTACACGGCTGGTGCAGAATGGCGCGCCTGCGGCCTATGCATTATGCCGCCCGCCGGGGCATCATGCTTATGCGGATATGGCCGGCGGTTTTTGTTTTCTCAACAATTCAGCCATTGCGGCGCAATTGCTGCGTGAGAGCCATGACCGTGTGGTTATTCTCGATGTTGATCTGCATCACGGCAACGGCACACAGGGTATTTTTTATCACCGCGCCGATGTTATGACGGTTTCCATCCATGTTGATCCGTCTGTGTTTTATCCGTTTTTCTGGGGATATGCGTCTGAACGCGGCGAGGGGGCAGGCCTTGGCTATAATTACAATCTGCCGCTGGCGCGTGGTTCGGGCAATGCTGAATTTCTGGCTGCTCTTGATATGGCGCTGGATCGCATCCGCGCTTATCGCCCCGGTGCACTTGTGCTGGCATTGGGGCTTGATGCTTCAGAGCATGATCCCTTTGGCGGTTTTAAGGTTAATGAAGAGGGGTTCACACGGATTGCACAAAAATGCTCCGGCTTGAAACTGCCAACCGTTATTGTGCAGGAAGGTGGTTATATTTGCGATCAGCTTGGCGGTAATCTGACAGCTTTTATGCGCGGCGTTGAACTTTGAATAAAAATATTTGAATATGGTTCTAAGAGGGGAAGGCAAAATGCCTTCCCTTGTTCAATCTTATGGCAAGCTATGCGACTATTCATGCAATTTTTCTGTTATTCGCCATCATCCATATGTAATTTATGCAGGATGCGGTGGGTGATCGGCGCAAATATTATACTGAAGCCTGCAAGAAAAAAGATATTGGCATAAAAGCCATAAATACCGGCAAACATTTTTCCGCCGGTTGTGGCCGGCACGCTGACAAGTCCGAACCCGCTGAGAATAAAGGCCGAGTGCAGTATTGCATCCTCAAGCCCGAAATCCTCAAACAGGATAAATCCGATCGCCCCCAAAAGAATAGAAACAGCCATAAGGGCAAACACATAAAACAAATGCTGTGCCATGCGCTGTAAAAATTTCATGCGGCTAATGAGCGGATCAGTGCGTTTTTCATACATAATAAAACCCGGATAGAGTTTTCCAGCATAAGTGTGATGCCGTTTTGCATGGCTTTAATGGGCAATGGCTATAAGCGAAAAGACAACATCAAAAACCCATGTTGCCATAGTGGCTATATAAGTGCAGCCTGTATGTTTGAGCGGTCAAAAATAGCCGGCAAACAGGTTGAGCAAGATCACAATTGCACTCAAAATTACAATTAATGAAACCACCCACACGCCAAAAGCCTTAAGCTCGGCATAATGCGCACCGGATTTTGATTCCAGATATTTGCGTTCGGCAAAAGCCGCCAGAAATACAGAGAGCGGCACACAGAGAAACAATACGCAGACCAGAAGAGTCGTTGCCTTGAAAATCATGCTGCACTCCGAAGTTGAATCGCTGTTCTGTCTTTTCCATTCTAGCCGATATGACGCAAGTTGTTGAGAAATATTATTGCGTCATAAAGTCTTTTATCAGCGGTATAAGACATAAAAAGAAGTGCAATCTCATAAATATTTTTAAATAATAATAATTTTATTATTTTACGTTAAATACAACAAAAAATACGAAAATTTTTACAGAAAAGATATTATGTTTATTCGTTAAATAAGTTTCGAAGGATAGAAGGAAGATTTAAAAAATAGGTTTAAAATATAGCTTTATAAGGCTGCATTGCTATAATTGGTATAAATTTATGCACGTATTAAATAATTTTTAAGCACAAGACAGATCGTAAAAGTGCATAAATTTCCTGATGAGCACTCTGTAAAAAGCTATATTATTTTTAAATAAAAATACCGGCGGGATGAAAATCCCGCCGGTCTTATAAACAAACAACTGCAATCAGTTGGCGACGATCTTGCCGTCTTCCCATTTGTAAATCACAAAGGTCGGCGAGGTAAGATCGCCATTTTTATCATAGGTAAGATTGCCAATAATCGTCTTGGCTTCAAGGCCGTTATGCAAGGCTTCAGCCACAGCTGCCGGATCATCAGCCTTGCCCACTTTTTCAATGCCGTCTTTCAGCACCTGCACAGCCGCATAGCCATTCAGTGTAAAGACTTCCGGTGCAATATTCTTGGCCTTCAGTGCCTCAACTGCCTCGGCAGCGGCAGGGTTCTGGGTTGAATCGACAGCATTGGTAAACAATGTGCCGGCGCCCGTATCTCCGGCAATCGCCCAATATTCAGTGTTGGAAAGACCTTCACCACCGATCAGCAGCAGTTTTACGCCCTGATCAGCAAGCTGGCGCGACAAAAGACCAGCCTCCGGATGGTAACCGCCAAAATACAACACTTCCACGCCGCTATTTTTGATCTTGCTCACAAGAGCGCTCAGATCTTTTTCACCAGGTGTCAGGGATTCATAAAGAACCTCTTTCACACCTGCTTTATTGAGGCTGTCTTTAAAGCTGTCTGCAAGACCCTGACCATATGGCGCCTTGTCATGCAGAACGCCGACTTTTTTGTCGCTCAGATTTTTGGCCACATATTCAGCGGCAACCACAGCCTGCTGATCATCACGGCCACAGGTACGGAATACATTTTCCAATCCGCGATTGGTCAGGCTTGGCGCTGTTGCAGTTGGCGTTACCATAACAACACCGGCCTCTGCCAATGCATCAGAAACCGCCATTGCGGAACCCGATGTTACCGGCCCCACGACAAATTTAACACCATCACCAATCAGCTGATTGGCAGCGGAAACACCCTGTTTTGGATCAGCAGCGTCGTCCACAAGTTTCAAAACAACTTTTTCACCCAGAATACCGCCATTTTTATTGATATTTTCAACAGCAGTCTCGGCACCGTTCTTTACCTGAATACCATAGGCAGCCACGCTGCCGGTTACCGGTGCAATCAAACCGATGGTAATATCGGCCTGAGCCTGGGAAGCAAATGCAAGTGTTGCAGCAATAGCGACCCCGGATAATAAAGACAGACGCATTTCTTCCTCCAATACTGTCCCGCAACGGAACATCTTTAAACAATATCAAGCCCCCGCACGCATTATTGCGCGGCAGTTTTCCGGTATCCAAACAGCCAATGGCTGCTCAGAAACTCAGTTTTCTTTTTCCAGCATCTCTTTAACAGCTGTTGCCAGCTGCTTGAGCGAAAATGGCTTTGGCAAGAAACCGAATTGTGCATCTTCCGGCAGATTCTTTGCAAAAGCATCTTCAGCATAGCCTGAAACGAAAATAAACTTAATATTTGGATAGGATTTACGCAACTCTCTTAACAGTGTCGGGCCATCCATTTCCGGCATAACCACATCCGAGACAATAATATCAACCTTGCCTTCGAGTTCCTCCAGCACTTCCAGCGCCTCAATGCCGGACGAAGCCTCATGCACCGTATAGCCGCGGGTCTGCAAGGCGCGCACGCCCCCCATACGTACCGCATCTTCATCCTCAACCAGCAAAACCGTGGCAGAACCGGAAAGATCAAGCTGTTTTTCTGTTTTCTTTTCAACAATAGCAGGTTTGGGCGCAGCCGCATGTCCGCTGCCTGCCTCCTCAACCTGTGCAGCAATTGTCTGCTGTGCCTTCTCTTCTACAAAGCGCGGCAGGAAAATGCGGAATATTGTGCCTTTACCCAACACAGAATCACAAAAAATGAAACCACCTGTCTGCTTGATAATGCCATAGACCATAGACAGGCCAAGACCTGTGCCTTTGCCTACTTCTTTTGTTGTAAAGAAAGGCTCAAAGATTTTGGCAAGAATATCCGCAGGAATACCGGTACCTGTATCCTCCACCTTATAAAGCACATAATCAGCTTCCGGCAATTCGCGATAGGCAAGACCGGATATTTCTTTGGCAGCCACATTGCGGGTGCGGATGGTGATTGTGCCGCCATCAGGCATTGCATCACGGGCATTGACCACCAGATTAACCGCAACCTGCTCAAACTGGCCAAGATCTGCCTTCACCGGCCACAAATCGCGGCCATGCTCAATTTTCAATGCAATATCAGTGCCCACCAGACGCGCCAGCAACATGCGCAGATCAGCCAATACATCGGTGAGATCCAGCACTTCCGGACGCAATGTCTGGCGGCGCGAGAAGGCCAGCAACTGGCGCACCAGTGATGCGGCGCGATTGGCATTTTGCTTAATATTCATAATATCCGGAAAAGACGGATCAGACGCGCGGTGATTGCTCAAAAGCAAATCTGAAGACATGATAATTGCCGTCAGCACATTGTTGAAGTCATGGGCAATACCACCGGCAAGCTGCCCCACAGCCTGCATTTTCTGGCTTTGTGCCATCTGCCCTTCCAGTGCCTTCTGCTCTGTGGTTTCAACCGCAGAAACAATGGCGGCTTCCTCCGCGGCCTCACCGCCGACATCTGAAACCGGGCTCACATAAAAGCGGATATGGCGCTCCTCATTGCCCGGCAGCACCGTATCCACCGGAGAAATCCGCGCCTGTCCGTCAAAAGCCGAGGCCAGAGCATGGGAGATTGCCTCCCGATCACGCGGATGCACCACACTTTCCAGCGAAACCTGCTGATCAAGCGTATCGCGCTCTGCATCAGGGCCAAAAATATCCAGAAAGCGCGCATTGGTTGCAAGAATACGGCCATTCACATCCACCGAGGCAATAGCCATTGGCGCAGAATTAAAGAAACGCGTGAAGCGCACTTCAGCCGAACGCTGTGCAGCCGATGAATCATTACCCTCGGCGCGGTTCAATACAATGGTGCGGCTGGTGCCGCGTGAGCCGTCACGCGGCTGCTGCACACGGTGATAAAAGCGCACTGCCAGGCTCTGGCCGTTGCTTTTGGTCAGATCAAGATCAATAACCGTATTGCGGCTGGAGCCCGGATCAGCACGCACGGCATTGATCAGCGACATGCCATTGCCTGCCACAATATCCTGCATGGTCAGAGAGCCTGCGGTAAATTTTGTCAGGTCAATGCCAAGCCATTCCGCTAATGTTGCATTAATATAAATAATGCGGCCATGCATATCGGCAGAGAAGAAACCGGCAGGGGCATGGTCAAGATGATCAATGGCTTCCTGCAAATCCTGAAAAAACCGTTCCTGTTCAGCGCGCTCTTCAGAAATATCGGTAATCTGCCATGCAAAAAGCGGGCCTGCCGCCTCATCAAGCGGATTGGTCTGCGGCGCAATCACCGGCCGCGCCTTGACACGGTACCAAGCGGCGCTTTCCATGCCCTTAGCCGCAGGGCTGATCAGGCGGATCTCTTCTTGCGCCGCAAGGCCATCGCGCACGGCATTGTTCAGCCGGTACACGGCTTCCAGCGCAGAAGGCTCACCCGCCAGCACCGCATCCAATGTCTGCAATTCTGCCGGGCTTTGCGCGCCCATCATCTGTGCATAAGCCCGGTTGGCATAAACAATGCGCCCTTTGGCATCAGTAATCACAGTGCCCTCCGGCATGGAATCCAGAAGGCTGTCCACCACATCGTCATGCTCTTCACGCGGGCTGAACTGCAACAAGCCCGTTGCCCAGCCAATAAGACAAAACACACCAGTGACAGATAAAATCCCCAGCAAAATCAGCAGGAAAGCATCACCAAGCTGCTCACGAAACGCAAAATAAAAACCGGCAACCGCAATTAATAAAATGCCCAGTGTCAGCAATCTGAAAGCAGCGGGATTTTTTCTGGCAGGCGCTGAGGTTTTTTGAAAAAATTTAGTCCGTGCTGGCTGAGACATAAGCCCCAATATCCCTTTTTCTGCGCCGAAAACCGGCAGTTTAACAGATTGCACCGCAGATCTTGCCCTTATGCAGCTTCCAGGCATTGCGGTTTAATGGCCGATATATGGCCGATAATGACAGGATGAATAAATGCAGTTACCTTTTTCAACCGTAAATATTCTGCCTTTTGGTTTTAGACGCCATATTCCGTTCCAAAAACAGTTACACATTCTTCAGATATAATTTTAAAGCAATCCCTTATCAGCATATCTGATAAGATTTTGCGGATTATGCTTCCGGCTATCTTGCAGTCAAACAGAATTATCCCTCAACGGGCGCTTTTGCCATATGTAATGCCATTTTTCCTGTTAGCTGCACCTGTAACCTGCAATTGCCTGCGGTGTTTTTCTCAAGAGCTTTCTTCAAAAGCAGTGAAAATGCTGAAAAGACATTATCAATCATTCAGCTTCACAAGAGCTTAATTTTACAATGAAATTGATAAAAAACCGATCTTTTCAGCCATTAAAGAGGATTTGCAAAGCGTCAATTATGTTTTAGACTTTAATCTGTTATAAATTTTTATATTTATTGTAGATAGCAATCATTTTTCCGGCGCATCAATATGCTCTGAACAGATTTTAAAACAGATCTCTGCATTTCCTGATATAAAATCCCTGCAGATTTTTGCAGGAATGCTCGCATAATATACCCTGTCCGGCAGCATTGTCTGATACGGAGCATTTAAACCTGCAAATTCTATAATTATTCGCATGAACCGATTATGAGACAGTGCGGATATTTATATGATTCTTATAAGGACGATTGGATATGACAGACTGGCTGAGCGGGCTTGTTGGTGAAAATGCAGCTCATATAATCAGCTTTATCGGGCTTTTCGTAATTTTTCTGGTGGCTGTCTTGTTTATTTTTTCTGCCATCAAACGCATGACAGCAAGCACCGATATTAACAAGACTTACGATACAGCGCCACGTTTAACCGTTACCGATGCCGCGGCTATTGATGGTCAGCGTCGGCTGGTTCTGGTGCGTCGTGATGATGTGGAACATCTGATTCTGATCGGCGGCCCATCTGATATTGTTATTGAAACCAATATTGGCAATCATCAAGAACCCCATCACGATGCACAGGCTTTCCGCGGCCGGCAGGGTGATTTCTCCGCTCCCGATATGATAGCCCCGCAGCCACAAAATCCGGCTCCGGCGATTAGCCCTGCCGCAATGCCTGCCGCTGATATTATTGCTGCCGTGCCGCCCTATCAGCCAGTGGCTGAAAATCCGGGAGCTGCAATTCATAATCCTGCACCTGCAGTGCAAATGCACCCGGCGCAAGCTCAGGCTCAACCGCAGGTTCAGGCACAAAATCAGTCTCAGCTTCAAAGCCAGAACCAGCCATTGCAAACCCATACACAACAAATGGCAGCCGCACGCCAGCAACAGGCGCAAGCACCGCGCAAAACTGAAACAACAGCTCCCAAACTGCATCCGGCCTATCCGCTTGGTCAGGTATCACGCGGCGTTGTTGCTGCCACATCCGGCCTTGCCGCCGCTAATAATGCAGCCCAGCAAGAGCTGATTGCCGCAGCAAAACTCAATAATAATCGCAGCGCTAGTTCCTCGCTTGACAATGTGCGCCCGGGCTCAGCGCAAGCCGAAAATAAGCCGCTCGCCTTGCAGCGCGCCACACCGGTTGCCCGTACCGCCCAGAAAGAACCGGCATTTGAAACACCCATGGCTCCCGCTCAGGGCAAAGCATCTCCGGCTGCTCCGCAGGCGGATTTTGAACTTGATCTGGAAAATGCTGTTGCTGAAGCCCTTTCAACCAAAGATCTTAGCGCGGATAATGGTCTTTCGTTTGAAGAATTACTTTCTTCAGAAATGGATCAGCATTTTTCCAACAATGAAAAACCGTCACCACAGGTTCAAAAACCGCAAGGCAGCGCAGCACTTAATATCTCTGCCCGTGATGAATAAGCACGCGATGTGAGTTGCTAGAGGTTGCTTCCGGTAAGAATGAGGTTGCTGACGCCTTCGGTCGGAGGGGGATGTACGCCAATTTGTGCGTGGTGTTAAGCTGATAATTTTGTGGCACGAATGGTTTGAGATCAGATAAGGCCATTCGTGCGTCGCATCTGAATAAGATCATTATCCTGCATTTAGGCCATTGCAGCAGGTAAGTGTTATTCTGAATAAGAGGGTTTGTGGCGCATCATCAGCGTTAAGATAAATGAACTGTCAGTATATAATGTATCTCCGGACTGACAGTTCGGTTTCTGGTAATCTATTTTGAATGGCCTCAACGTCTTTCACTTAAGATAATCAGCAGTTCAGATGCCGTTGCGCTTGGCATCGCGCAAGGCAACAGCCCAGATGAACAGGCCGCCCAGTGCCAGCGCACAGCCAACAAAGCCCGATGATGCAAAGCCATAACCTGCCGCAATGGAAAGCCCTGCAAGCCAGGGGCCCAAGGCATTGGCCACATTGAAAGCACTGTGATTGAGTGCTGCGGCAAGCGTTTGCGCATCTTTTGCCACATCCATCAGGCGGGTCTGCAGCACCGTGCCAAGGCCGCCGGTGCAGCCGACCAGAAAAACAAGGCCGGTAAGAATAAAAACATTATGAACAACGAAGGGAAAAATTGCCAGAAAAACGGCATTGAACAGCAAGAGAAGGCCGGCAGTCGGCATGAGCGCGCGATCAGCGCCCCATGAGCCGATCAGCGTGCCGCAGGTCATGCCGATGCCAAAAATGGTCAGCACCACCGGCACCCAGTAAGGTGGTACGCCTGTGACTTCCAGAAGTGTTGATGCAAGATAGGAATAAACCGCAAACATGCCGCCAAAGCCGATAGCGCCAATGCCGAGGGTGAGCCAGACCTGACGGTTTTTCAATGCTGATAATTCACGCAGCGGCGTTGCGCCCGGATGAGGCGGATCCTTGGGTGCAAAGGCCAGAATCATGAGAAATGTCAGCGTTGCGAGAAAGCCGGTTACAGCAAAGCCCCAGCGCCAGCCAAGGTGCTGCCCGAGCCATGTGGCAAAAGGCACCCCGATGACCGTGGCAATGGAGAGGCCGAGCATAACGCGACCTACCGCCCAGGCGCGGCGGTTAACCGGCACGAGAGATGCGGCCATCAATGCGGCAACTCCAAAATAGGCGCCATGAGGCAAGCCGCTGATAAAGCGGAATAACAGCATCCAGTAATAGCTGGGTGATAATGCACTGAGAATATTGGCGAGTGCAAAAACCGCCATTAACCCCACAGCCAGTGTGCGGCGCGACATGCGGGCAAAAAACACTGCAAGAACCGGCGCCCCCACAACAACACCAAGCGCATAGGCGCTGATGACATGGCCTGCGGTAGGCTCATCAATGCCAAGCCCTGCAGAAAAATAGGGCAGAAGGCTCATGGCGGCAAATTCTGTTGTGCCGATGGCAAAGCCCCCCATGGCCAGAGCTAGCAGAACCAGTTTGAAATTGGTTGTCGCCGAAGTTTTATCAGAGGAAGGCTTTTCAGCGATTGCGGATACAGGGGCATCCAGCACGCCGGTGGAGGAATCTGTCATTTTCAATTTCCTGAAGCAAAATGCTTGTGCTCTGTGCCATCAGGCCGGAGCAGCGCCACAGGCATATCATGCCGTGCCTCCCCCATTGCATGATATGCCTGATTAAAGTTAATCCAGCCAATACATTGAAATATCAATGGTTGAAAGAGAAGAATTCCGTATCGCAATTATGTGTGAGGAATATGACCGGAGACACTTTGCATAACCGGATGATTTTTATAATATATTGGTAAATCAACCTGTTTTGCCGGATAATATATTGGTAAATCAACCTGTTTTGCCGGAGCGCAGGCTTTCCAGCTCCCTGATACGGGCGGCACTGTCTTGTTCCAGCTGCTTTGTCAATTCGCGGATGATGCTTTCAGCCAGCACAAACAGCGCGGCAGAGGAATCCCATGCAGAGGGCACCTCTGTGCGTCCTGCCAGCACATGGCGGGCAAAACGGGCAATGGGCGAGAGCCATTGATCTGTGATCAGAAGAATTTCCACGCCACGGTTTTTGGCGGTTTCTGCCAGATGTAAAAGGCTTTCCTGATAACGGCGGATGTCAAAAACAATCAGCACATCTTTTTTTCCCATATCAAGAAGCCGGTCGCGCCATGCGCTTTCCTGTCCGGAAATATGAAAAACATGCGGACGGATGACTGTCATATGAGCAGCCATATATTGAGCGACAGGGTCTGTAAAACGACCGCCGATAAGATAAATATTGCCACGTGATTTTGCCAGTGAGCTGACAATATCGCCAAGCTGTTTTTCACTGATATGGCGAAATGTTTCACGGATATTTTTCAGGCTGTGCTCAACTGCGGGATAGGCGGAAGCCGGCTGGCTTTGCCGGTTCTCATTGCGATTATGCGGAGATTGCAGCTGTGCTGCCAGTTCATTTTGCAGTTTTGCCTGAAAATCCGGATAGTTCTGGAAACCAAGCCGATTGATAAAACGCAGGATTGTCGGTGAGCTGACACCGGCTTGTGCTGAAAATTCGGCAACGGTTTTCAAGCCAAGAAGCGGATAATTGGCAATCAGTGTTTGGGCGGCATGGCGCTCACCCGGCGGCATCATATCAATACGCTCGGTGATAAGTTCGGCGATGCTGGCGGTGATATTTATCATTCATTGTTCCGTTTGCGGCATGCGGATTTGAGATTTGCGCCGGTTTTAAACCATTCAAAAATACTATTTGACAAAAGATAATATTATGTATGAAATAATCCGCAATAGCGCAAAATAACAAATAATGTAACATAAGTTACATACGTAAAGTATTAAAATTTACGATTGCGTGAGGGGAACGGAATGATGGGGGAGCAGGATTCCCGCGGCGATGCCGCTTGTGCGCAGATTGGCGGGCAGGATGAGGTTATATCACCTGTCTTTGTTGTAAACGGGCAGGGAACAAGCCCCTATTTGCTGATTTGTGAACATGCCACCAATTTTATACCGCAGAAATTTGCGCGTCTCGGTTTGGGGGAGGCTGATCTTGCGGCGCATATTGCGTGGGATCCGGGGGCTGCGGAAGTGGCGCGGCATATGAGCCGTTTGCTGGATGCCACTTTGATTGAGGCCGGTTTTTCACGTTTATTGATTGATTGCAACAGGCCGCTTGGCGCCCCTGATCTTATTCCGGAAATAAGTGAGTATACAGTCATTCCGGGTAATCACAATTTATCTGAGGCTGAACGTGAGGAGCGCATTGCGCTGTCGTACCGGCCTTTTCATGACAGGATTGAAGCGGAGATTGAGGCGCGAAAAATACGCGGACAGGAAAGCCGGATGATAACCATTCACTCTTATACGCCGGTTTATAAAGGTGTGGGGCGGCCGTGGGAAATAGGCATTATTCATGATGCGGATGACCGGCTGGGCGCCGCGATGATTGCCGCTTTGCGCAAGCAATGTGAAGGATCAAAAATCAATATTGGTGTGAACCAGCCTTATTCTCCTGCCGATCGTGTTTATTTTACGCCGGAGCATCATGCCCGTAAGCGGGGTGATCTTTGTGCCATGGTTGAAATTCGTAACAATGAAATTGCTGATCGGGCAGGGCAATTGCGCTGGGCAGAATGTCTGGCAGCAATTTTAAAAACCATAGAAGCAGAACGGGGAGAATGAACAGGCCTGCCGGCTGAGAAGGGCAGGCTGAATGTGAATGCAAAACAGGACAGGCATAAGAGCCGGAACAGCGGCCGCAAAAGCCTGCAGAGACGGGAACAAAAAAGTGCCGAAAATACTCAGACTCTTCGTAAAATATGTTGATGCGCTGAATTATCGGGTCGGGCGCTGTGCGATGTATCTCATATTTGTTATGGCGGCCTGCCTGCTTTATTCCACTTTTTCACGGATTGTGCTCGGTGTGCCGGTAAACTGGGTTCTGGAGATGACACAGTTTACGCTGTCGGTCTATTATCTGCTGGGCGGTGCCTATGCGATGCAGCAGGGCGCGCATGTGCGGATGGATTTGTTTTATGACCGGTTTTCGCCAAAGAAAAAGGCGCTGACTGATGTTATTACCATTCTCTTTGTAATTTTTTATCTCGGTGTAATGGTGGCAGGAGGAATTTCCAGCACCAATTATGCCTATGTTTATAACCAGAAAAATTATACCGCATGGGCACCGGTGCTCTGGCCGGTTAAAACGCTGATGACGATCGGTATTTTTTTGCTTTTGTTGCAGTGCATTTCCAATCTGATCAAGGATTTTGCCATCTGGCGCGGCAGGCCGATCAGGCCGGCGGCCTATATTCCTGATGCGGCACCGCAGGAAGGGCAGGCGCTATGAGCTCGGAATTTATTACGCTTTTTATGTTTGCCACAATGATGGTGCTGCTGATGACGGGGCAGCGCGTTTTTGGGGTGATTGGTTTTGTAGGCTCGCTGGCGGCATTGCTGTTATGGGGTAACGGGGCATTTGAAATGCCGTTTAATGCCACATTCGCGGTGCTGAACTGGTATCCGTTGATTACTGTGCCGTTTTTTGTGTTCATGGGTTGTATGCTCTCGGAATCCGGTATTGCCAGCAATTTATACCGTATGTTCCATGTCTGGTTTGGCGCAATGCGCGGCGGGCTGGCACTTGGCACAATCGGGTTGATGGTGCTCATTTCCTGTATGAACGGGCTTAGCGTGGCCGGTATGGCCATTGGTGCGACCGTGGCGCTGCCCGAGCTTTTGAAGCGCGGTTATAATAAAGTGATGGTAACCGGTGTTATTCAGGCCGGCAGTTCGCTTGGAATTTTGATCCCGCCGAGCGTCGTTCTGGTGCTTTATGCGATGATTGCCCGCCAGCCTGTGTTGCAATTATGGCTGGCAGGTGTTGGCCCCGGTTTGCTGATGGCAGGCCTGTTTGCGCTTTATATTTATGTGCGCTGCCGCATCAGCCCGCAGCTTGGCCCTGCTTTGCCAAAGGAGGAGCTGGAGCAGATAAGCCGGGCGGAAAAAATCTCTTTATTGCGCGCCGGTTTGCTGCCCCTGATTATTTTCGGCACGATGATGGGGCTGTTTTTGACAGGCGTAACCAGTTTGGTGGAAAGTTCGGCTGTCGGCGCTTTGCTTGCCACATTGGCGGCCTTGTTCACCGGGCGGCTCAACAGGCAGATATGGGAAACCACGACACGCAATTCATTGATGATTTCCTGTATGTTTCTCTGGGTTATTCTGGCGGCCTTGTGCTTCTCATCGGTTTATGACGGGCTCGGAGCCGTAAAGGCGATTGAGAAATTACTGATTGGCACATTTGACCTGTCGCCCTGGACAATTTTGATATTGATGCTGTTGTCCTTTGTTGTGCTTGGCATGTTTCTGGATGATACCGCCATGCTTGTTATTGTGGCGCCGCTCTATATTCCGCTGGTTAAAAGCCTTGGCTTTAATGCGATCTGGTTTGGCATTCTCTACACGATAACCTGCCAGATTGCCTATATAACCCCGCCCTTTGGTTATAATCTGTTCATGATGCGCGCCTTGGCACCATCAACAGTGACCATGGTCGATATTTATAAATCTATCATTCCTTTTTTCTGCCTGATGGTGCTGACAGTCATCATTCTGATGATGTTTCCGCAAATCGCACTATGGCTGCCCAATTGGTATTCAGGCAGGTAAGGGAGTGAATGATACCGCAAAAAACATATAAAAACTGCGGAAAACGGGAACTTTAACCTGATTTAAGATAATGGGAGACACGTAAATGAGTGACCAAAAGTTTCTGAATAAGCGTGATTTTCTTAAAAAATCCGTCTTGACCACTGCAGGCGCTGTAGGGGCTGCAACATTGGCCACCCCTTATGTCAGGGCACAAAGCCCGATCAAATGGCGTTTGCAGACCTATGCCGGTCCGGCATTGGCTGAACATGTGATCAAACCTTCGATTGATGCCTTCAACAAGGCAGCCAATGGCGAGATGGTGATTGAACTTTACACTTCCGATCAGCTGGTGCCGCAGGGCGAGCTTTTTCGTGCGGTGCAGGCCGGCACAATTGATGCCGCACAATCGGATGATGATTCAATGGCTTCACCGGTGGATGTGGCGGTGTTTGGCGCCTATTTTCCGTTTGCCTCGCGCTATAGCCTTGATGTGCCAGCCTTGTTTAACTGGTATGGGCTCAATGAAATATGGGAGGAGGCCTATAAGGAAATTCCGGGGGTAACATGGCTGAGCGCCGGCTCATGGGATCCGTGTAATTTTGCCACCACCAAGCCGATCCGCTCACTGGATGATCTTAAAGGTTTGCGTGTGTTTACCTTCCCGACAGGCGGGCAGTTTCTCACCCGTTTTGGCGTGGTGCCGGTTACCCTGCCATGGGAGGATATTGAGGTGGCCATTCAAACCGGCGAGTTGGATGGCGTGTGCTGGTCGGGCGCAACTGAGGTTTATACGGTGGGCTGGGCTGATATTAATAAATATTATCTCACCAATAATATCAGCGGTGCTTGGGCAGGCTCCTATTTTGCCAATACAGAAAAATGGAACGCCGTGCCTGCGCATTTGCAGCAATTGTTCAAACTGGCAATGGACAGCTCGCATTATTACCGCCAGCACTGGTACTGGTGGGGCGAGGCGCATTACCGCACAACGGGCGGAAAACTTGAACTGACAACAATTCCTGAAGCGGAATGGCAGAAGGTTGAAGATGAAGCCATGAAGTTCTGGGATGAGATTGCAGCCAAAAGCCCGCGCAATGCCAAAGTGGTGGAAATTTTGAAAAAATATCAGGAAACCATGCGCAAAGCCGGTGCGCCTTATCGTTACGCATAACAAAGCAGTTTTACAAAAAACAATACCGCCTGAGGGGGCGGCATTGCTCCAGTTGAATAAATGCCGATGAAGCACGGAGTTGTAAATGACCGGAAAACTGACATTTGACATGCTGAAACAGGCAGTCGCCAATGATGAAATTGATACCGTGCTTGTCTGCCTGACAGATATGCAGGGGCGGCTGGCCGGAAAACGGTTCTATGCGCCGTTTTTTGTAGAATCTGCCCATGATGAAACACATGGCTGCAGCTATTTGCTGGCTGATGATATTGATATGGAACCGGTAGCCGGTTATGAGGCGGCAAGCTGGGATAAAGGCTATGGTGATTTTGTTATCAAGCCCGATTTATCAACTTTGCGGCTTGCGCCATGGCTGGAAAAAACCGCTATGGTGTTGTGCGATGTTCTTGATCATCACGATCATCAGGATCTGGCGCATTCGCCCCGTGCTATATTGAAAAAACAGCTGGCACGGCTTGAGGAGCGGGGCTACCGTGCCTATTTTGCCTCGGAGCTGGAATTCTATCTCTTTGATGAAACCTATAAATCCGCACGTGAAAAACACTGGAAACATATGGAGACATCGTCTCCCTATATTCAGGATTATATGATCCACCTCACGAGTAAAGAAGAAGCCGTTTTGCGTGCAATGCGCAATCATCTGGCCAAAGCGGGTATTCCTGTCGAGAATTCTAAAGGTGAAGCAGGCCCCGGGCAGCAGGAAATGAATGTGCGCTATGCAGAAGCACTGGAAATGGCAGACCGCCATGTCATCATGAAAAACGCGATGAAGGAAATTGCCGAAGCGCATGGCAAATGCATCACCTTTATGGCCAAATATGATTATTGCAAGGCCGGAAGTTCCAGCCATGTGCATAATTCCCTGTGGAGTCTGGATGGCAGCACGCCGCTGTTTTATGAGCCCGATGCGCCTTATACCATGTCGCCGCTGATGCGCTCATGGGTGGCGGGACAGCTTAAATATGCCGCCGATTATACGTATTTCCTCGCGCCTTATGTCAATTCCTATAAGCGGTTTCAGGCGGGCACTTTTGCACCAACCAAAATCACCTGGAGTCAGGATAACCGCACAGCAGGATTTCGCCTGTGCGGCGAGGGCACCAAGGCTATCCGTATTGAATGCCGTATCGGTGGCGCAGATCTTAACCCTTATCTGGCTTTTGCTGCGCTGATTGCCGCTGGTCTGCAGGGGATTGATGAAAAACTGGAGCTGGAAGAACCTTTCATCGGCGATGCTTATGCAGCCGTGAAGCTGAAGGAAATTCCTTATACATTACGTGACGCAATTTCAATGTTGCGCAATTCCGGCTTTTTAAGAGAGGCCTTTGGGGAAAATGTGCTCAATCATTATGTGCATACCGCTGATTGGGAACAGGTTGAATATGACCGCCGCGTCACCGACTGGGAGCTGCATCGTGGTTTTGAGCGTTATTAAATATAGCATAAAGGAATGAAGCCATGAGCGAAATGGCGAGACTGATTTCTCCGGTTGACGGCAGAATATATGCCGAGCGTGCCTGTCTTGATCTTGCGCAAGCGCAGGCGGTGGTCTCTGCCGCCAGAAAAGCGCAACAGGACTGGGCGGCGCTGACAATTGCCGAGCGGGCAAATTATTGCAGGGCGGCTCTTGCTGCCCTTGCCGCCATGAATGATGAGATTGTGCCGGAAATTGCCTGGCAGATGGGGCGACCGATACGCTATGGCGGTGAAAATGGCGGCGTGCAGGAACGCGGCCAATATATGATTGATATAGCGGAAAAGGCCTTGCAGCCTTATGTGCCGGAGGAGAGGGATGGTTTCCGCCGCTATGTGAAACATGTACCGCTTGGCGTGGTGATGGTGATTGCCCCATGGAATTATCCTTATCTCACCGCGGTAAACACGATTATTCCGGCATTGATGGCCGGCAATGCGGTGATCCTCAAACATGCCACACAGACATTGCTGGCAGGGGAGCGTTTTGCCAGGGCTTTTGAAATTGCCGGATTGCCCAAGGGCGTGTTCAGCAATGTGGTGTTGGGGCATGCCACCACGGAAGCCTTGCTTGCCTCGGGCACGATTGATCATGTCAATTTTACCGGTTCTGTGGGGGGCGGACGCGCCATTGAAAAAGCCGCTGCCGGTACTTTTATGAGTATTGGTCTTGAGCTTGGCGGCAAGGATCCTGCCTATGTGCTGCCCGATGCTGATCTTGATCATGCGGTTGCCAATCTTGCGGATGGTGCATTTTTCAATTCCGGCCAGTGCTGCTGCGGTATTGAGCGCATCTATGTGCATGAGGCGGTGTATGACAGGTTTGTTGATGGTTTTGTCAGCCTGACCAGCCAATATGTGGTGGGCAATCCGCTGGATGCCGCTTCAACATTGGGGCCGATGGCGCAGGCACGTTTTGCCGATCTTATCCGTGAACAGAAGGCAGAAGCGCTACGCAAAGGCGCAAAAGCCCATGTGAATATGCAGATTGAGAATGATCAGGCCGGTTCGCCTTATATTGCGCCTGAGGTGCTGACCAATGTTGATCATCAGATGAGCGTTATGCGTGAGGAAAGTTTTGGCCCGATTGTTGGCATTATGAAAGTGCGCAGTGATGAAGAGGCCATTGCCCTGATGAATGACAGCAGTTTTGGGCTCACGGCATCATTATGGACGCCGGACAGCGCAAGGGCTGCCACTCTTGCCGATAAGATTGAAACCGGAACTGTGTTTATGAACCGCTGCGATTATCTTGATCCGGCGCTGGTCTGGACAGGCGTCAAGGATACAGGCAAGGGCGCTTCGCTCTCGGCTCTCGGTTATGGCAATCTCACCCGTCCGAAATCCTATCACCTGCGTGAAAAGCTCTGAAATTTTAAGGTAAGAAAATGAGCAGTATGATATCGAAATGGAATTTTCCGACCACTGTGCTGTTCGGCGCAGGCCGCATCAAAGAACTGCCTGCGGTTCTGGCCGGTGCGGGCATTAAAAATCCGCTCTTTGTGACCGATCCGGGGCTGGCAAAATTGCCGGTGGTGGCCACAACATTGGCCGTGTTGGATCAGGCCGGTGTGCAATACGGCATATTTACGGATGTAAAACCCAATCCGGTTGAGAACAATCTTAATGCCGGGGTTAAGGTTTTTAATGACGGTAATCATGATGGTGTGATTGCCTTTGGCGGGGGCTCGGCGCTGGATCTTGGTAAGCTGATCGCGTTTCAGGCGAAACAGACACGTCCGGTCTGGGATTTTGAAGATATTGGTGATTGGTGGGCACGGGCAGACAGCAATGTGATTGCGCCGGTTATTGCCGTGCCGACAACGGCCGGTACCGGCTCGGAGGTTGGCCGTGCCGGTGTGCTCACCAATGAGGCGACACATACCAAAAAAGTGATTTTTCATCCCAAAATGCTGCCGGTGACTGTGATTGCTGATCCGGAACTGTCTGTTGGCATGCCGCCTTTTATCACAGCGGGTACGGGGCTGGATGCATTGGCGCATTGTCTGGAGGCCTATTGTGCGCCCGGTTATCACCCTATGGCTGATGGTATTGCGCTGGAGGGGATACGGCTGGTGTTTGAAAATCTGCCCAAAGCTTATCATAACGGGCAGGATATCACGGCGCGCGCCAATATGATGGCGGCGGCGGCGATGGGCGCAACAGCCTTTCAGAAAGGGCTGGGGGCTATTCATTCCCTGTCACATCCGATCGGCGCATTATATGATACCCATCATGGTATGACCAATGCGGTGTTTATGCCTTATGTGCTGCATTATAACCGTCCGGCCATTGAAAACCGGATTGCGCGTCTTGCGGATTATCTTGGTATACAGGGAGGCTTTGACGGTTTTGTTGCTGCGGTTATGAAATTGCGCAAAGAACTGAATGTGCCGGACAGCCTGCCGGATTTTATCAAAGGGCTGGAAATGGATGAGGCGCGCAAGACCATGATTGCTGAAATGGCTATTGTTGACCCGACAGCAGGCGGCAATCCGGTGGAACTGACCAGGGAAGGTGCCCTGAAACTGCTTGATCAGGCTCTTGAAGGCACTCTCTGAAGGAAAAGTCTGAAGGAAAAGTGTGAAGGATTTGCGAGCCAAAATCGTTTCATAATTTTGGCCCGCAAATATTCTCAAAGCGTTTTTATGCTCCCGCCCCGTCTTCCGCAAGCACCGGAACCGGCTGGCCGTTTTCATCCACCGCCACCATGGTGAACTCCCCTTTGGCGGTCATCAGGCGTTCACCGCTCATCAGGTCTTCAGACCAAAGCTCGGTCGAAACCACAACAGAACTGCGCCCTGAATGAATAATTCTGGAGACCAGTTCAAGAATGGAGCCGACTTTGATCGGATATTTAAAATCCATTTTGCGTGATGAGGCCATAACGGTTGGCAGCCGGCAAAAGCGTGTGGCGGCAATGAAGGCACTTTTGCTCATGGCGGCAATGGCCTCGCCACCAAACATGGAGCCATAGGCATTGGCCTGATCGGCAAAAACCACATCAGACATGCGCAAAAGCTCCGGAAACTCCTCGGATGTTTCGTTCTCATTTGCCGCCGGCAAGGGCGGCAGACTCCATGATTTGTCTTTTGCAAGCTCTGTTTTTGCAACCATGTGGAACAGGCCGCGTGTGCAGAGAATGCGCTCACCGCCGATCATATTTTCCGCAACCATTTCCACCTCAACAGACAAAGAGGTGCGCCCGACGCGGATGACTTTTGCGGTAAGGTCTACAATCTGCCCAAGTTTGACCGGTGCAGTATAATCAATACGCTCGCATGAAGCCGTGACAAAAGGAACGCGGCCGTGGCGCGTGGCGGCAATAAAAGCCACACGATCCATCAGCGCAAAACCCGCGCCGCCAAATAATGTGCCGTGGTGATTAGTATCACCGGGAAAAACCACCGTAACCAGACGTGAAATCAGGGGGACATCCTGACCATAAATAATATCATCGGCGGATTGTTCATTCCGTCCGGCATCGGGGTGCGTTGTCATTGTCGTTTCCTTAAGTTACCAGCTTTGCTGGTGCATTATCCGATAGTATCTGTTTTATCCGGTACGGACTCTTTGCCAGATCTTTTATGCGGTTTTTTTAAACGTCACATCCCGATTATACAAGTTTTGCCTGAATTGGTGATTTTATAGCTTATTTATTATGTGAATATTTTTATATAAATTATTGATATTTATATAAAATTTAATGGTTAGAATCCTGTGGCAGCTTTGCCCGCCACAGGTTTTTGATAAAATGTTTATGTATTAATCAGACGGCGGCGCGTAACCGGCGCGCCGCCTCAACCATATTGATTAATGCCGGTCTGGTTTCTGCCCAGCCCCGTGTTTTCAAACCGCAATCGGGGTTAACCCAGATTTGCCGGGGGTTGAGTTTTTGCGATGCCTTTTCAAGCAGATCAACCATTTCTTCCACATCCGGAATGCGTGGTGAATGAATATCATAAACACCAGGGCCGATTTCATTCGGATAACCCTGATCCGAAAAGGCACTGAGCAGTTCCATTTTGGAGCGGGAAGTTTCAATTGAAATCACATCGGCATCAAGCGCAGCAATTGCAGGCATGATATCATTGAATTCCGAATAGCACATATGGGTATGAATCTGGGTTTCGTCTCTCACGCCTGCCGCACTGAGGCGGAAGGCTGTAACTGCCCAGTCCAGATAATTTGCCCAGTCACTTTTGCGTAGTGGCAGGCCTTCACGCAAAGCCGGTTCATCAATCTGGATAACACTGATGCCGGCAGCTTCAAGGTCTGTTACTTCATCCCGTAATGCCAGGGCAATCTGGCGGCAAACCTCGGAGCGGGGCAGGTCATCCCGCACGAATGACCATTGCAGCATGGTAACAGGGCCGGTGAGCATGCCTTTCATTGGCTTTTTTGTTTTGCTGCCGGCAAATTTTGCCCATTCCACAGTCATGGCCTTGGGGCGGGAGACATCACCGTAAATTACAGGCGGGCGCACATAGCGCGAGCCGTAGCTCTGCACCCATCCGGATTGGGTGAAGGCGTAGCCATCGAGCTGTTCGCCGAAATATTGCACCATGTCATTGCGTTCAAATTCACCGTGAACCAGAACATCAATGCCGATCTCTTCCTGCCAACGGATGGTTTTTTCCGTCTCCTGTTCAAGGAAAGCCTGATATTCGGTTGCGGATAAATCGCCTTTGGAAAAGCGAGAACGCGCCTGACGCACTTCACCGGTTTGCGGAAATGAGCCAATTGTGGTGGTTGGATAGAGCGGCAGTTTAAGATGAGCGTTTTGCAGTTTAATCCGCACATCAAACGGGCTTTGGCGACGGGTCTGGGCATCGGTAATGGCTGCAACGCGCGCCTGAACCGCCGGATTATTCACCTTGGCTGAAGCCTTGCGGGCGGCAATAGCATCATCTGATCTTTTCAGGGCAGCTTCCGCAGTTTGCGGATTTGCACCAAGCGCAGTGCCGAGAATTGCCAGCTCCTCAAGTTTCTGCACGGCAAAAGCCAGAGATTGGCGAATTTCCGTATCCAGCTTTTTTTCAAGCTCCAGATCAATAGGCACATGAAGCAGGGAGCAGGAAGGCGCTATTTGCACTGTTTTTGCTCCGCGCTGTGCAATAACGGTTTTAACACGCTCTGCTATGCTGCGCAGATCAGCGCGCCAGATATTGCGGCCATCAATCACGCCAAGCGAGAGAACAAGATCCGGGCGGGCGATTTTCAGAGCGGCATCCAGATCCTGTGGCGCGCGTACCAGATCCAGATGCAATCCGGCTACAGGCAGGGTGATGGCTGTGAGAAGATTATCGCCATAGGTGCCAAAGTAATTGGTGAGAAGAATTTTCAATTCCGGCACTTTTGCCGTCAGATATTCATAAGCATTGCGCACAGCTTCATGATCTTTGGTATCAAGATCAAGGCTCAGCACCGGTTCATCAATCTGCACCCAGTCAGCACCGGCTGTGTGAAGCTGCGCAAGAAGCTGCGCATAGACCGGTAACAGGGCATTCAGTGTTTTGCCGATATCAAAACCCGCGTCTTTTGATTTGCCAAGCCTGAGAAAGGAAACAGGCCCCAAAATCACAGGACGGGTGTGTATGCCTAAGGCTTTTGCTTCGTTGAATTCGTTAAGCGGTTTATTATCCGTCAGGGTAAATTTTTGACCGGTGCTGAATTCCGGAACCATATAATGGTAGTTGGTATCAAACCATTTGGTCATTTCCAGTGCGGGCACGCCATTTTCATTTGATGTGCTGTTGCAGCCGCAATTTATAGCATGTGTGCCGGTTTTGCCGCCACGGGCAAGGGCAAAATAGGTATCAAGGCTTACCTTGCCACCATTCCAGCCATAAATTTCCGGAACTACGCCAAGAGTTACAGCCAGATCAAGAACGTGATCATAAAGGGAAAAATCATTGGAGGGGATGATTTTTATGCCTTTTTCCTGTTGCAGTTTCCAGTTTTGTGCACGCAGTGATGCGGCGGTGGCAAGAAGATCATCCTGAGTGCTTTTTCCGGCCCAGTAGGATTCCAGCGCGAATTTGAGTTCACGTTGTTTTCCGATGCGCGGAAAGCCTAAATTTGCAGTAATAACGGTCATTTCAAAACCCCGACGAATAGGAACAGAAGGAAATCTGCACGCCGCATGCGTACAGAACCCGCTGTTTGCTGATATATATCGGGCAGGTCTCCTGGCTCACGGGTCAACATTTTGTTCCGGCCTTCCCGAAATATTGTTATTTCAGTGGCCGCCCAGATTTTGAGCAAATATGCGTAACTTGCAGGATGCAGGCCGCATAAGCGGAAGAAAACTCGCCGTTCACAGTTGCGGGGGCAGCTGCGGATTTGGTGCCAGACCTGTTCTTGCAAGCCTGATGCGCCGCACCGCATTCCCTCTTAGCTTATTCACAATTTTGCAGCGCTTTGGCATACGCCGGAGAATTGCAGATAAGAACCACGATGGCTGAAATCTGCCTTATCAGCGAAAAGATGTCAATATAAATATAAAGATTTGTTTATATGGATATATTGCTATTAATTTATGGAAACTTAGAAAATATCCTGATATGTGGCGTGACAGGGCTTTTATGCCGTTATGGGAAGGGTAAATTATCGGGTTTCATAAAACAGATAAAAGCCCCGTCGGTATTGCCAATGGTTAAAAATACCGCCGGTTTTTATGATGACAGCGTCTGAAGCTGCCCATATTTCGAATCATGATGGCTGCCGGTACCTGAAAGGCTCTGCATAGAAGAATGGCATTTTAGAAGTTATTGCTAATATGCAATTGCGCGCCAAAGCGTGTCGCAAGAAGTATCTGTTTTACTTCTCAACTTATGCTGAATTCTCATAATGTCAGTATGGCTGTCATATTTTGTTGCGCAAAAGCCTCGCAAAGGTTATGCAAAACGTAATTTTTCGTCTGTAAATCGCAAGAAAGGCAAATTTCAATGGTACAGGATAATCCCCTCGAAAATGCACTGGTGCGTCTGGATGAGGCTGCAAGCCATCTGGAAATCGATGCGGATGTGATCGAAAAACTGAAATTTGCTCGAGAGACTACCAAGGTTCGTCTGATGATCCGTATGGATGACGGATCACGCAAATCCTTTATTGCTTGGCGCTGCCGCTATGATGATACACGCGGCCCGACAAAGGGCGGCATTCGTTATCATCCGGATGCAACAGCCGAGGAAGTGGAAACGCTGGCTTTCTGGATGACATTCAAATGCGCGGTGATGAACCTGCCTTATGGCGGCGGCAAGGGTGCCATTCAGGTTGATCCGCGTAAATTATCCAAAGCTGAACTGGAGCGCCTGTCCCGTGCCTATATTCAGGCATTTTCCCGTATTCTCGGCCCTGACCGGGATATTCCTGCGCCGGATGTTTATACCAATTCAATGATTATGGGCTGGATGGCCGATGAATATTCTTTGATTGTCGGGCAGTCATCACCGGCGGTTATCACCGGTAAGCCGATTTCTCTCGGCGGCTCACTTGGCCGTGATGATGCCACAGCGCGCGGCGGTTTTTATCTTGTACGCCATTTGGCCGGTGATCTTGGCCTGTCAGAGGAATTGCGCGTAACCATTCAGGGCTTTGGCAATGCCGGCCAGCATATGGCCAGACTGATGGTTGGTGACGGGCATAAAGTGGTTGCTGTTTCAGATTCGGAAGGCGCGGTTTATTGCGCTTCCGGCCTTGATATTGCTGCTTTGATTGCCGCCAAGCAAAGCGGCCAGTCTGTTCTTTCCACTGTTGGGCATGGCGGCCATGAGGCGCTGGAGGCAGAAGCACTTGTGGGTGTTGATTGCGATATATTGGTGCCTGCTGCCATGGAAGATATGATACATGCAGGCAATGCCGGCTCAGTAAAAGCTAAACTGATTGTGGAACTGGCCAATGGCCCCGTAACGCCGGAAGCAGATGCTATTCTGGAAAAAATGGGCGTTACAATTCTGCCGGATATTCTGGCTAATGCCGGAGGTGTGACGGTTTCTTATTTTGAATGGGTGCAGAACCGCCAGTGCTATTATTGGGAGCTGGAGGAGATTCACACACGTCTGCGCATTATTATGGAGCGTGAAGGCCGCGCCATCTGGAATGTGGCCAGAGAAAAAGGCGTAACCATGCGCACCGCCGCCTATGTTCATGCCTTGTTGCGCTTGTCTCAGGCTATTGAAGCTCATGGCACGCAGAGCGATTTTGTGGCCTGAAAAGGTCAGACGGCTTGACGTCAGAGATATCGAACCCTGAGAACAATCATGATAAAGGCCGGCTTGATCCGGCCTTTATTCATTTTGTTAAAATTTAAGATTAATTATTTGATTTATTTTAATGAATTTTTCCAGAACAATATGGTTTTTCCTAAGAGTACACCGGCAATTGCGCCGGCAGATTTAATCACAAAATCTGAAAATTCACCATGCCTGTCGGGGGTCAGGCGCTGCATCAGTTCAAATAATGCTGATACGGCGATAAGCAGAAACAATGTTTTTATCCAATGTTTCGGATAAGCGAGCGAAAACAGCAGCCCAATTATCATAAGCATGGCAAAACGCTCGCCGTTAACAAAGCCTGGAATATGCGGGCGCAATCCGATCGGGCTGATTGTTACAACCAGCAAGGCAAAAAGCATCAGCCATGCCAATATCTGAAAAACGGGAAAAGGGCGCATTATTCTTCATCCATCGGCAGCGCACTGCCATTGCCGGTATCGTCGCCGTTACACGGAATATACAGAATTTCAGTGAACAGGTTTTTTACGGTTTCTCCGAGAAGGAAATCGCGGCGGGAAATCTCATCCACACCGATGCACCACTGCACACCACGTTTTGACAAGCCAAATTCATTGGAGAGGAATGTGCTGGCATAATCCACTCCGTCAGCACAATCTGCCTGTTTGCAAAATCCGCCTTCCTGCGCCAGCTGGTGCAGCGATTGCTTGCCGAGCGCCATTGTATAGACATAGATCATCACGGCGGCAAGAGCTATGATGACGCTAAAACTGATCAGGCTGATGAGTATTTTCCGCTTTAATAAATTTTTCATTTTCGCTGCCGGTCAGAGGAGTGGCTTAATGTATCAGGCATATATAGAATAAAGGCTGTAGCACAGGCTCGGCGCTTTTCCCAGTCAGTCCGGCTTGGCCTGATGGCTGTTGCAGTGCGGTTATGTTGAAAATGAATGATGGCAAACTGTTGCCGCAGCGACATATCCGCAGGAATAAAAGCATTTTGCTCTTGCTGATATCGGAAAAAATTATTGATGATACATAAAATAACTTTTTCCGGGCAGTGCTTTGCGTTACAGCGCGGATACCCTTGTTTGATGTCTGATGACTGGCTTTTTGCATTCATTCCGGTTGTCTTGCGCTTCTTGTTGTTTTTAGCGAAACGGTTCTCATGCAACACACTGATCCGTCCCATAGCCGCGATTTTGAAAAAACAATCCGTGAGGATGTTTATGATGAGGACGGCTCTGTCAGTGAGGCGCTTGTAACGCGGATTGAAGAGGCGCTTCAGGCCAGCAATGCTGAATTGCTGCGTGATGAAGTGCGCGATCTCCACCCCTCTGAACTCGGTCATATTCTGGAAGCACTTGATGCTGATGAGCGTCAGGCATTGGTGGCATTGCTTGGCGATGAGTTTGACTTTGAAGCATTGACCGAGGTGGATGAGGCTATCCGCCTTGAGATCGTGGATGCGCTGCCCAATGAGCAAATTGCGGAAGGCGTGCAGGAGCTCGATTCTGACGATGCTGTTTATATTCTTGAGGATATGGACAGGCAGGATCAGGATGAAATTCTGGCCAAACTGCCTTTTACGGAGCGCATCAGGCTGCGCCGCGCACTGGAATATCCGGAAGAAAGCGCAGGGCGGCGCATGCAGACGGAATTTGTGGCTGTGCCGCCATTCTGGACGATTGGCCAGACTATTGATTATATGCGGGAAGATAATGATTTGCCGGAGCGTTTTTCGCAGGTTTTTGTTATTGATCCGGCCTTCCATTTGCTGGGCACAATCGAGCTTGACCGTTTGCTGCGGGTGCAACGCATAGTGCGGGTGCGTGATATGATGGTGGAGGCGCGCCATGCCATACCAGCCACAATGGATCAGGAGGAGGCGGCGCAGATTTTTGAGCAATATAATCTGCTCTCAACCGCGGTTCTTGATGAGAACGGGCGGCTGGTTGGTGTGCTGACCATTGATGATGTGGTGGATGTAATTCAGGAAGAGGCGGAAGAAGATATCCTGCGTCTTGGCGGCGTGGGGGATGAAGAATTATCAGATAACTTTCTGCGCACAGCACGTTCCCGCTCGCCCTGGTTGCTGGTCAATCTGTTCACCGCGCTGCTATCAGCTTCTGTTATTGGTTTGTTTGACGGCACAATCCAGCAAATGGTGGCGCTGGCAGTCTTGATGCCGATTGTGGCTTCCATGGGCGGCAATGCCGCAACCCAGACCATGACGGTAACCGTACGTGCCATTGCAACGCGTAATATTGATATTCATAATGCCGCGCGTGTTATCCGCCGCGAGGCTCTGATCGGCCTTCTCAATGGCATGATGTTTGCGCTGATGATCGGCGCGGTTGCAGCCTATTGGTTTGATAATGCCCAGCTTGGCGCTATTATTGGCAGCGCGATGATTATCAATATGCTGGCGGCGGCGCTTGGCGGAATTCTTATTCCGCTTCTTTTGCACCGGCTTGGCGCTGATCCTGCCATTGCATCTGCGGTATTTGTGACAACTGTAACGGATGTGATCGGCTTTTTTGCCTTTCTCGGCCTTGCCACATGGTGGTTTGGCTTTTCTTTCAGCTAATCCTTTCCTGTTTCAGTTGAATAAGCACAAAATGCACAGGTTGATTACAACTTGTAATTTCAGGTTGTGTTGCCGGTAGTTGTATAAGCGTTTATTACAGGATTGATTTTATTTTGTATTGAGTCGTGTTTTGGCTGGTTTATACCGTAAAATGTGACATTGCCGCTATGTGGCAAATATATTACAAAAATAGAAGTAACTTCGGGGGCGATCCGGCACAGGACAAAATCTGTAAACTGCTGATTGTGACCATACTGCATGAGTAAAAGCAATGTTGACTTTTACGTAAATGCAATGTCACAAATGAAAGTATGAAAATTGGTGAACTGAATGCGTGAATATTATTCGATTACGGAGCTGACGAGGGAGTTTGGTATTTCCACGCGAACTCTGCGCTTTTATGAGGATGAGGGGTTAATTCATCCTCTGCGTCGTGGTCGGACACGCCTGTTCCGCCCCTCAGACAGACATTTGCTCAAACAGATCTTGCGCGGCAAGCGACTTGGATTTTCAATTGCCGAGATCCATGAGATTATCCAGATGTATCGTGAACCGCCGGGTGAGGCGGGACAATTGCGTTTACTGATCAAGCGTGTGGAAGAAAAGCGCGAGGCATTGCGCCAGAAACGGCGCGATATTGATGACACATTGGGCGAGCTTGATCAGGTGGAGGAAGCCTGCATCGGCCGTATGGCTGAGCTTGGTGTGCGCAGTTGATTGTGCATTGCCGCACCATTTAAAAAAATAAAGCAGAATTGCAAAGGGCAGTACGGGGAACAGGACAATATCAGGGAACCGGCTGCCCTTTATATATTTCGTCAACACATTGTGCTGAAAAGCCGCCTAGTTTTTCCCGCTCCTGATTGGTGGCACTCTTGCTGCTGAAAAGATGTGTAAGGCGGGCATCTTCAATATTTTTTATGACGCAGCCACAATAGGCCTGGCAAAATTGTGCTTCATTATCAAGGCTGCATTGTGCAACACATTGGGCATTAAAATTCGCCGCCAGCATTGCCGGTGACGGGGGAAAGGCCTGGGAAAATACAAAAAGCAGCCCCATCAATACAGGCTGATGGATGAGATAAAAAACCAGGCTGTGCCTGCCGATAAAGGTGAGGGCGCGTTGTAGCCAAAGCGGTCTGATGCCGCCTTGTAAAAGCGTGATCAGGCCGGTTTTTTGCAGGATCTGCGCTGCGGCAATGCCGGTTAAAACAGCGCCAAACCACGGGAACAGCGGCACATAATCATTGGAAACGGGGGTGATGCTGGAAAGACCTACCCACCAAAAGGCCGGATGATTGAAAAAATCTGCGGTGAAAAAATGCGGTGCCGTGATAATCAGGGCTGCAAGCGGCAGAAGGATCCAGAAAGGCAGATGCAGAAATAACAGGCCGAGCAGGCTTGCCAGAGCAATCTGATGTAAAATGCCAAAAAAGATGAAGCCTTGCGGCACAAAAAACCAGGTGAGCAGGCTGATGGTCGCGGCGGCCGCAATTATTTGTGCCAGTCTTTTGAAAAATGCATGCCAGCGAATGGCGCGGCCATGGGCAAGCACAAGGCTGAAACCAACCAGAAATAAAAAGCTTGAGGCAATGCAGCGGGCAAATATGCGCCACCAGCCTTGGCTGGCACTGCCTTGCTGCAAATAACCAAAAAATTCCAGATCCCAGCCAAAGTGATAAATTGCCATGGCAATCAATGCCATACCGCGGGCAATATCCAGCCTGCCAAGGCGTGATGCCGGCCTGAAAAAATGATTGCTATCTGCTTTGGTTTCAGTCTGGCTCATTGCGGACTTTCTGCGGTTTTGAAATATCCGGATATTTTAGCTTCAAGCCGGATCAATATGGCATTTATAACAAGTGAAGAAAACGGAAGCGCACAATTATGCAATTGCGATATTAACTGCTTCGGCAAGCGCAGGCTATAATCAGTTTATGGAGGCTGACAAGGCGATAAAATTTATTCTGCAAAAATTAAGACCCATATTTCACGTAACATAACGGACGGAAAAAGACCGTTATAAAGAGCTGGTAATGCTGCAATTTTGCCGGAATTGTAAATCTTGGCTTGTAAAGTTTTCTTTTTAATATATTGAAATTATTGAATATAACTAAGTATGGTGAATTTGCATAGCTGCTATGCCATGGTTTTGACGCAATTGTTGATTGCTTCTGCCGGCGGTTTGGATTATAAATTCCGGACAGGCATAGCAATCAATGCAGTGCATGTTCAGTTGAACAAAAAGACCGGAACCGAGAAAATTTCATGGATGAAACAGTTCAAAAGTCCTGCTGGGGAATTACCCTTTGGGCAGTTATTGCTTTAGCCGCTGTTATTTTGCTGACCTATCTGTTTTCCGTTTAAATGCGGATTTATAAATTTCAGAATTTGTAAAATCACCGGTACGGTTTCGTCCGGTGATTTTTTTATGTGCTGATCCTGTCGTTTTCCTGCAGGTTTTTGGTGTATTTTGTATAATCCTTTCCCATATAACATGAGAGACTGCCTTATTATTGCATGGTGAATTGCAATTCATGCTAATCAACTTGCGCAATGGTTTTGATTAAAATGGCGGACGGAGATTGTTTTTAAACACGCCGGATTGATCATAAAATGCGCATTATCCCGTTTTACAGAAAGCAGAACGGGATATATAGATGGGGTGGTAGGAAATGCGGGAGGTGATTTGTCAGATAATTTCCGCATATTCCGGTAATGAAAGAGCGGTAATTTTCTATGTTCCTGTCGGTTTTTGACCTTTTTAAAATTGGTATCGGCCCGTCCAGTTCGCACACAATGGGGCCGATGACGGCAGGGCACCGCTTTTTGCAGGAGCTGAAAGACGGCCAGTGGCCGCGCCCGCATAATGCGAGGGTCAGCCGTATCAAGGCTTATTTGCACGGATCGCTGGCTTTTACCGGTATCGGTCATGCTACGGATCGTGCGGTTATTCTTGGCCTTTGCGGCTATTTGCCTGCCAATATTGATCCGGATAAAATGGATGAATTGCTTGCGCGGGTGAATGCGGACCATAAAATTTGTCCGCATGGCCATCCGGCCTATGATTTTAATCCCAAAACCGATTTGATTATGGATCGTAAAGTGGCGCTGCCCGGCCATGCCAATGGTTTGGCCTTTGAGGCACTGGATAGAGATGAACGTGTGCTGCTGCGCCGTGTTTATTATTCAATCGGCGGCGGTTTTATCGTAACCGAAGAAGAGCTGAATGCCACGCGCGTTAATGGCGGCAAGCAGCAACAGGCCGATAATGTGCCTTATCCTTTCTCCACCGCAAAAGAGATGCTGGAAATGTCGGCCAAAAGCGGGCTTTCCATTGCCGAGATGAAGCGCGCCAATGAGGAAACCCGCATGAGTCGTGAGGAGCTGAATGCGGGCCTTGATAAAATATGGGATGCCATGCGCAGCTGCATTGAGCGCGGGTTGACGCAGGAGGGAATTATGCCGGGCGGGCTGAATGTGCGCCGCCGCGCCAAACAGCTGCATGACCGGCTGAATGAGGAGTGGCAGCAAAACCGCCATAATCCTCTGCTCGCCAATGACTGGCTCTCGGTTTATGCCATGGCGGTGAATGAGGAGAATGCGGCTGGCGGGCGGGTTGTAACCGCGCCAACCAACGGTGCTGCCGGTGTTGTGCCGGCGGTGATGCGCTATTATCTGCATTTTCATGAGGATGCGGATCAGAAAGGTATCCGTGATTTCCTGTTAACTGCATCGGCTGTTGGCGGTATTATCAAGCATAATGCTTCAATTTCCGGCGCGGAGGTGGGCTGTCAGGGGGAGGTTGGCTCAGCCTCGGCAATGGCTGCTGCCGGCCTTGCGGCAGTGCTGGGCGGCACGCCGGAACAAATTGAAAATGCCGCAGAAATTGCACTGGAACATCATTTGGGCATGACCTGTGATCCGGTGGCGGGATTGGTGCAGGTGCCTTGTATTGAGCGCAATGCGCTTGGCGCGGTGAAGGCTGTGACCGGCGCTTCACTTGCCGTGAAGGGCGATGGCAAACATTTTGTGCCGCTTGATGCCTGTATTGAAACCATGCGCCAGACGGGGGTGGATATGAATGAGCGTTATAAGGAAACCAGCCTTGGCGGCCTTGCTGTCAATGTGGTTGAATGCTGATTATTTGCTTGCTGACTTTGTTGTTTGAGAAGATAAAAACTCCGCATTGATGATGCGGAGTTTTTAATTAATTCAATATGATAATGAATAAAGTTAATTTTTTGAATTAATTTTATTCAGTTTGGCAGCCAAAGCTACAGCCCCGGCAAGGGCATCGGCCTGCGGCATGCGCAGGCGCGGTTGATATTTTTGCGACAGGCGCGGGCCATAAAGGGCGCCGAGGCCACCGATCAGAGATAAAACCGGCTGATCATCGCTCATCATTGCATCAAGTGCTGCCTCAATGGTCCCGACCGATTGCCTGAGGATTTTTTCAGCCAGCGGGTCATTCTGCTTTGCATAGTCAAAAACCATGGGCGCAAAACAGCCGAAATCATTAGGGCGGGCATCATGGGCAAAGCGCACAATAGCGTGGGGTTCATTGCCAAAATGCGCCAGCAAAGCATTGCTGAGCGGTGTGCGCGGATGAATATCATCATAAGCCAGCAGGGATTCTTCAATCAGTTTCTGGCCAAGGCGCGCGCCGCCGCCAAGATCGCTCACCTTGAAACCCCAGCCGCCCTTCATGGTGATAATGTTATTTTTGCGCGAAATATAGACCGAGCCGGTGCCCAGAATGACCACCACGCCATCCTGATCGCCAATAGCGCCTTGCAGCGCAATTATGCCATCAGATACCACATTGCTTTGCATAAAGGGCAGGGCTTTTTGCAGTTCTTCCGCAACACCTGAAACATTGGCGCCTGCGAGCCCAAGGCAGGCGGTGAGGCGATTATAGGATTTTTCCGGCAGGCGGGCGGCTTGCAATGCGGCATCGGTGGCGGCAAGAATATTGACAATAGCCGTGTTCATATCGGTCATAATATTGGCAGGGCCGCTGGTGCCGGTTCCGAGAATTTGGCCGCTGCAATCCGCAATGGCCGCACGGCAACCGGTGCCGCCGCCATCTATGCCAATAATATAATCCGCCACAGATCTACTCCCGAATTATTAAAGCGCATGCACTATGATAAATATGATATGGTTGCCGGCGTGCTTCAGGTGATTGAGCCGCAAGCTTTGCGGATGATTCAGCTTAAACCGCAAATCTCTGTTGGTATGTATACAGATATTGCGCAACTGCAAGGCAGATTGCATTATCGGATCAAATAAACATTAAATCGTTTTAAATTTTTTAGCTGTGCGCTGCAATATATGTGAGTCGTTTTGCGTTATTTCAGGCTGGCTGTATTAATTGGTATTCAGCTATGGTCTTTGATAATAAGCCATATGGTCGATAAAAATAGTACCAATATTATCTTTTGAATAAGACGTCCTGTTGCCTTTGCAACTATTGGTGTGAAAATCTTCGCTTTTGCTGGACAGAAAAAGATATTTGCGCCTTACTCTGGCTGAGGAAGAAAATGAGGAGCGGGGAAGAGGTCTCAGAGCATTTCATATTCAGCTTCAGACATGTTCAGCATGCCGGTAATTATGATGACAGGGAAGAGCCTTGTCATTTATATATACCGGCAGAAACCGGCCTGTTACTCATTATTTTCCGGTTTGATAACCGGTTAATGATGCTGATCAGCGCCAGGCATAATGCCACAAGATCAGCGCTGGTGGCGCAGTGCCGCAAGATGCGATGCCAAAGGGCGTGATATTAAGTAAATACGGGGAGAAGATTGATGAAACTCAGAAATTTCAGTTCTGCTTTGCTGGCATCGAGCATTCTCGGTGCGGCAGTTCTGGGCGGCATTCCGGCAGCTTCGGCGGAAGATGTGACGCTGACAATCGAGAGCTGGCGTAATGATGACCTGCCGATCTGGCAAGAGAAGCTCATTCCGGCTTTTGAGGCGGCCAATCCGGGCATCAAGGTTGTTTTCAACCCTTCAACGCCAACAGAATATGATGCGGCACTTGGTGCCAAGCTTGATGCAGGTACAGCCGGAGATATCATCACCTGCCGCCCGTTTGATAAATCTCTGGCACTTTTTGAAAAAGGCCAGCTCGCATCATTGAATGATCTGGAAGGGATGAAGAATTTCAGTGATGTGGCTAAATCCGCATGGCAGACAGATGATGGTAAAACAGCATTCTGCGTGCCGGTCGCTTCGGTTATTCATGGCTTTATCTATAATAAAGATGCCTTTGAAAAACTGGGCGTGAGCGTGCCAAAAACCGAAGATGAGTTTTTTGCTCTTCTTGATAAGATCAAGGAGGACGGCAATTATATTCCTATGGCCATGGGCACCAAAGACCTTTGGGAAGCGGCAACCATGGGCTATCAGAATATCGGTCCTACCTACTGGAAGGGTGAAGAAGGCCGCAAGGCTCTGATTGCCGGCACTCAAAAATTGACGGATGCTGATTGGGTTGAACCGTTTAAAACACTAGCGCGCTGGAAAGATTATCTGGGAGATGGCTTTGAAGCCCAGACTTATCCTGACAGCCAGAACCTGTTCACCCTTGGCCGCGCGGCAATTTATCCTGCCGGTTCATGGGAAATCAGCGTGTTCAATCCGCAGGTTGATTTCAAAATGGGTGCATTTCCGCCACCGGTTCGTAAAAGCGGCGATACCTGCTATATTTCCGATCATAATGATCTGGGCATCGGTATGAATGCCAAGACCAAAAATCCGGAAGCTGCAGCCAAGTTCCTGAACTGGGTGGCATCGGATGAATTTGCAACTATTTATGCCAATGCCTTGCCGGGCTTCTTCAGCCTCTCTTCCAATGAGATCAAGCTGGAAGATCCGCTGGCTGCGGAAATGGTCGGCTGGCGCAAGGATTGCAAATCGACCATTCGTTCAACCTATCAGATCCTTTCACGCGGTACGCCAAATCTGGAAAATGAAACCTGGATTGAATCTGCTAATGTGATCAACGGTACGGTGACACCTGAACAGGCTGGCGAAAAGCTGCAAAAAGGCCTCGACAGCTGGTACAAGCCTGCAAAATAAGCCGGCATTATTTCCGGTCAGGCTGCATCAGGGATGCGGCCTGACCGAAAAATCCGATGTGTATGAGAAATCTCAAAATTTTTTAAACTGAAAGTCCCGACGGAAGACGAAGTGCAGATATGGCGCGAAATTTGACAAGAAAACCGCCGTTCCGCTGGCATATTGCGGTATTTCTGGCACCGGCAGTGCTGGTATATACGGCAATTATGATTTTGCCGCTTTTCGGAACCATGCAATTGTCGCTGTTCCGGGTTGAAAATCAGCAGAGTATTTTTGTCGGGCTTGATAATTTTCGCACATTGCTTGGTGATGATCGCTGGGCGGCCAGTTTCTGGAATGCGCTGGGCAATAATACCTGGTTTTTTATCATTCATATGCTGGTACAAAACCCGGTTGGTATATTACTGGCGGCTATTCTCAGCCATCCGCGTTTGCGCTTTGCGGCCTTGTATCGTTCAGCAATCTTTATCCCGACAATTCTGTCCTTTGTGATTGTGGGCTTTGTCTGGAAGTTGATTCTCTCGCCTTTATGGGGCGTTGCACCCAATTTGCTTGATCTGGTGGGGTTAAAAAGCCTGTTTTCTCCGTGGCTGGGGCAAAAGGAATATGCCCTGACAACGCTGGGGCTGATTTCAGTGTGGCAGTTTATCGGTATTCCGATGATGCTGATTTATGCTGCTTTGTTGTCTATTCCGGATGAGATTATTGAAGCTGCCGAATGTGACGGCATTACCGGCGCATCACAATTCTGGAGGATCAAACTGCCGCTGATCCTGCCTTCAATCGGCATTATTTCCATACTCACCTTTGTCGGCAATTTTAATGCGTTTGATCTGATTTATTCAGCACAGGGTGCACTGGCGGGGCCAAATTATTCCACCGACATTCTCGGCACCTTCATGTTCCGCACTTTCTTTGGCTTCCAGTTGCAGGTTGGCGATAAGAATATGGGCGCGGCCATTGCCTCCCTGATGTTCTTCATCATCCTGATCGGCGTTTGTGTCTATTTATTCGGTATTCAGCGGCGTTTGCGCCGTTACCAGTTCTGAGAGTGATGCCATGAGCCGTGCAACTTATTCACCGTTTCGCAGTATTGCCGTCCATGCGATTCTTATTCTCTACACACTGATTGCGCTGTTTCCGGTGGTGATCATCATCATCAATTCCTTTAAAACCAAGGCGGCGATTTTCCGTTCGCCTTTGGCGCTGCCCAATGCTGAAACCTTCAGCCTTATCGGCTATAAGACAGTGATGACGCAGGGGAATTTCTTTCTCTATTTTCAGAACAGCCTGATTGTAACAGTGGTTGCCATTGCGCTTGTGCTGATCTTCGGAGCCATGGCCGCCTTTGCCTTGTCGGAATATCGCTTTCGCGGCAATACATTGATGGGGCTTTATCTGGCATTGGGGATCATGATCCCGATCCGGCTTGGCACTGTTTCCATTCTGGAGCTGATGGTGGCGAGCGGGCTGGTTAATACGCTGACCTCGCTGATCCTCGTTTATACGGCACAGGGGCTGCCGCTGGCGATTTTTATCTTGTCAGAATTTATGGGGCAGGTTTCCAAAGATCTTAAAGATGCCGGCCGTATGGATGGCCTGAGCGAATATCGTATTTTTTTCCGCCTTGTTTTGCCGCTGGTGCGTCCGGCTATGGCAACGGTTGCGGTTTTCACCATGATACCGATCTGGAATGATTTGTGGTTTCCGCTGATCCTTGCGCCGTCTGAAGAAACCAAAACCGTCACATTGGGCGCACAAATGTTTATCGGGCAATATGTAACCAACTGGAATGCGGTTCTGGCGGCATTGTCGCTGGCAATTCTGCCGGTTCTGGTTCTCTACTTCATATTTTCCCGTCAGTTAATTCGCGGCATTACCGCAGGAGCAGTCAAATGAGTGAGAATGGGGTAAAAAAACTGCGCGTGATGGTAGCAGGGCTTGGCAATATGGGGCTTAGCCATGCGCTGGCCTATCATAAAAATCCGGGCTTTGAGATTGTCGGTCTTGTCAATCGTTCGCCGGTGGATTTGCCAGAGGAATTGCGCTCCTATCCGCTGATGCCATCTTATGAAGAGGCGCTTTTACAGCTTAAGCCTGATCTGGTCTGCGTGGCAACCTATTCAGACAGCCATGCTGATTATGCCATTATGGCGATGGAAACAGGCGCTGATGTCTTTGTTGAAAAGCCATTGGCCACAACCGTGGCGGATGCGGAACGCGTGGTGGCCAAAGCCAGAGAATTGGGGCGTCAGCTGGTTGTCGGTTATATTTTGCGCCATCACCCGTCCTGGCAAAGGCTGATTGAGGAAGCGCGCAATCTTGGCGGGCCTTATGTTTTTCGTATGAATTTGAACCAGCAATCCAGTGGCAATCACTGGCAAACCCATAAACAACTGATGAAAACCACAGCGCCGATAGTCGATTGCGGTGTGCATTATCTGGATGTGATGTGCCAGATTACCGATGCAAAGGCAGTTGAGGTGCGCGGTATGGGCGCGCGCCTTTCCGATGAAATTGCGGAAGATATGTATAATTACGGCCATTTGCAGGTGTTGTTTGATGACGGGTCTGTTGGCTGGTATGAGGCAGGCTGGGGGCCGATGATGTCGGAAACAGCCTTTTTTGTTAAAGATGTAATCTCACCAAAGGGTTGCGTTTCTATTGTTATGGAAGAGGGCGCAAGCTCTGCAGATATTAATACGCATACCAAAACATCAGTTATCCGGGTGCATCAGGCCGAGACTGATGCTGAAGGTAAATTTAAAAAACAGGATGAATTGCTCTCCATGCAGGGCGAGCCAGATCATCAGCAATTATGCGACCGTGAACAGGCCTTTATGCTGAAGGCGATTACAGAAAAGACGGATCTCACCCGCCATATGAATGATGCCGTTCAGTCTCTGCGTATTTGCCTTGCCGCAGATGAAAGCGTGCGCAGTGGTATGGCTGTGAAATTGTAATATTGCCTTTATGCGTGCATCTGAAAAATTATACTGACGGGAAAACGGCTTTGGGAACTCTGAAACTCAATAATATCCGTAAATCTTACGGGCAGGTTGATATTATCAAGGGTATTGATCTGGATGTGCGGGATGGTGAGCTTGTTGTTTTCGTCGGGCCGTCCGGATGCGGCAAATCCACATTGTTGCGCATTATTGCCGGGCTGGAAGATGCCAATTCCGGCGAGGTGCGAATTGATGATAAAATAGTCAATCAAACGCCGCCTGCCAAACGCGGCATTGCCATGGTGTTTCAGAGCTATGCGCTTTATCCTCATCTGACTGTGGAAGCCAATATGGGGCTGGGGCTTAAACAGGCCGGTAAGCCGGCGGCAGAAATTGCCGCACGGGTAAAACAGGCTTCAAATATGTTGTCACTAGAAAATTATCTGCAACGCCGTCCGGCAGAGCTTTCCGGCGGGCAGCGGCAGCGTGTGGCTATCGGACGGGCGCTGGTGCGCGAGCCGAAACTGTTTCTGTTTGATGAGCCGCTCTCCAATCTTGATGCTGCCTTGCGTGTGAATACACGGCTGGAAATTGCCAGACTGCATCGTCAGCTTGCCGCTACCATGATTTATGTGACCCATGATCAGGTGGAGGCGATGACATTGGCAGACCGGATTGTTGTGCTCAATGGCGGGCGCATAGAGCAGGTTGGTGCGCCGATGGATCTCTATAATGCGCCGGATAATGAATTTGTCGCCGGTTTTATCGGCTCGCCGAAAATGAATTTTATTGATGCATCTGCCTTGGGTGACGAACAGGCAAGGCGCATTGGTATCCGGCCGGAGCATATAATGCTGGATAGCAATTCAGGGCAATGGAAGGGTTCTGTTGTCCATGTGGAGCAATTGGGGGCTGATACCAATATCTATCTGGATACGGAGGCGGCGGGATTGCTGACAGTGCGCAGTTTTGGCCAGTATCATATTGCGCCGGGCAGCGAGATTTACGCCTCACCGGACAGCGCTAAAATTCACCGCTTTGATGGGGAAGGGCGGGCAATCCGTTAAATCAGATACGGGGTATTGCGCTCAGATAACGGGCAAAAAAATATTCGGAACGGTTCCGGTGCTGCTGTTTTAACCGGAACCATTTCACGTAAAAATGCTATTGATTGATATCAATTTGACCTTCGGCTTAAAATTTATCACCATGATGCCGCATTTGCCGTTATCCTGCGGCACATCTTGAGAATCAGGAAGCTTGAATTATGTTGAAAAAGATTGCTATTGCCGCAACGGCAGCTTCATTTCTGGCCGGTTGTACGACAACAGACCCTTATACCGGTGAGCAGAAAATCTCTAATACTGCCAGCGGCGCCGGTATCGGTGCGGCCGTGGGGGCACTTGGTGGCCTGATGGTTGGCGGTTCAAGCACTGCGCAGCGCAATGCTGTGCTGATTGGCGCCGGCCTTGGCGCGCTTGGCGGCGGTGCAATCGGCAATTATATGGATCGTCAGGAAAGTGAGCTGCGTGCACAATTGCAGGGCACCGGCGTTTCCGTTACCCGTCAGGGCGATCGTATTATCCTGAATATGCCTTCCAGCATCACTTTCAACACCGATCAGGATACGGTGATGCCGCAATTCTATCCAACGCTTAACTCTGTGGCGGTTGTGCTGCGTAAATTTGATAAAACACTGGTTGATATTAAAGGCCATACGGATTCCACCGGTTCGGCTTCTTATAACCAGCAGCTTTCGCAGCGCCGCGCATTGTCTGTTGGTAATTATCTGAGCGGGCAGGGGATTGATGGCCGCCGCTTTGCAATTATGGGCTTTGGTTCAAGCCAGCCGGTTGCCTCCAATGCCACACCGGCAGGCCGTGCGCAAAACCGCCGCGTGGAAATCGAAATTTCTCCGCTTAAAGGCGTATAATCTGCTGTTTCATAATATAACGAAAACCGCTCTGCCTGCCGGAGCGGTTTTTTATTGTCCGGAGAGTACTGGTAAGCGAAAAGCGTGAAATGGTTTTATATATTTGTGATGTGTAAGAACCAAACAGGCAGTTCATTACTTTTGTGAAAATGAAATTGCCTGACTGTTATGACTGATATGCTATCGAATCATTTTTTGCCAAAATTCGTTCCCGACATGTTTCATATAGTGATTTGTTTTTTAGGTTTTAGTTTTTTATAAATTAGAACAACGGAAGAACAAACTTTGAAAATCATTTTAAAACAAATAGTTATCCCTCTTGCGGATTGAGAACAAATAGGATACATATTTATGAGAAAGTTTCATTCTGCGGACTTCAAGTGACACAAAGGGATGGTGTAAAATGTCTCAGAATTCATTGCGGCTTGTTGAGGATAAATCAGTGGACAAAACAAAAGCTCTGGACGCAGCACTGTCTCAGATTGAGCGTTCATTCGGTAAGGGCTCGATCATGCGCCTTGGCCAGAATGACAAGGTGGTGGAAATTGAAACAGTTCCGACCGGTTCACTGTCTCTGGATATTGCGCTTGGCGTTGGCGGCCTGCCCAAAGGGCGCATTGTTGAGATTTACGGCCCTGAAAGCTCGGGTAAAACAACCATGGCGCTGCACACAATTGCAGAGGCACAGAAAAAGGGCGGTATTTGCGCTTTTGTGGATGCGGAACATGCGTTGGATCCGGTCTATGCCCGCAAACTGGGCGTTGATCTGGAAAATCTGCTGATTTCACAGCCTGATACCGGTGAGCAGGCGCTTGAAATTACCGATACTCTGGTGCGCTCCGGCGCGATTGATGTGCTGGTTGTTGACTCGGTTGCAGCTCTCACACCGCGCGCAGAAATTGAAGGTGAGATGGGCGATTCCCTGCCGGGGCTGCAGGCGCGCCTGATGAGCCAGGCACTGCGCAAACTGACCGCGTCAATTTCCCGCTCCAATTGTATGGTTATTTTCATTAATCAGATCCGCATGAAAATCGGCGTTATGTTTGGTTCACCTGAAACAACAACCGGTGGTAATGCGCTTAAATTTTATGCATCCGTGCGTCTGGATATTCGCCGTACAGGCGCCATCAAGGAGCGTGACGAGGTGGTTGGCAACCAGACCCGTGTCAAGGTTGTCAAGAACAAGCTGGCTCCGCCATTCAAGCAGGTTGAATTCGATATTATGTATGGCGCGGGTGTTTCCAAAACCGGGGAATTGATCGATCTTGGCGTTAAAGCCGGTATTGTGGAAAAATCAGGCTCATGGTTCTCGTATAATTCGCAGCGCCTCGGGCAGGGGCGTGATAATGCCAAAAATTTCCTGAAGGAAAATCCTGAAATAGCCAATGAAATTGAGCTGACCTTGCGTCAGAATGCCGGCCTTATTGCAGAGCAGTTGCTGGATGATGGCGGCCGCGATGATGATTTGCCGGATGCGGCAGAGGCATAGGCACAGGCTTTGAATATTTGAATTGGTACGCCATATGAGCGGGCTGATATTGCGCGGAAACCGAACGGGATGATGGCAAATTGAAAGCCCGCCTCATGTGGTGAGGCCACTGTGTGATAGCTTCAGGCAGATTGAGTTTAGATATTTGTGCCTGTTTATAGCATGAGCTTTTTTAGTAAGCTTTCTGGCGCCTGCATACCAGCTATTACAATCTGTATCATAACAGGCTTTATAACAAATGCCTGTCCATTGCTTGCGGATATCTGGACAGCGCCGGTTCATCTGTTTAAAAGCGAGGCAATTATAAAAACGAATGTCGCTTCATATTTTCCGGTTCTGTCCTTGCAGATATGAACGCAGTTATATGCGGCATGTTTTTGTAGTTTCGTCTTGAATAATATGACAGCTGCCTTTACGGCAGGGCTAATCGGGCAAACCCCAAAGGTGAACAATGAGCGGCGTTAACGAGATCAGGTCAACATTCCTCGATTATTTTCGGAAACATGGCCATGAGGCGGTGGCATCGAGCCCCCTTGTACCGCGCAATGACCCGACTTTGATGTTCACCAATGCCGGTATGGTGCAATTTAAAAACGTATTTACCGGCCTTGAAACCCGCCCTTATACCCGCGCTGCCACGGCGCAGAAATGTGTGCGTGCAGGCGGTAAACACAATGATCTTGATAATGTCGGCTATACAGCACGCCATCATACTTTTTTTGAAATGCTGGGGAATTTTTCCTTCGGTGACTATTTCAAGGAAGAGGCGATCAGTCTGGCCTGGAACCTGATCACCAAAGAATTTGGCCTTAATAAAGATAAGCTTCTGGTCACTGTTTATCATACGGATGATGATGCTGCCAATTATTGGAAAAAGATCGCCGGCCTGTCTGATGACCGTATTATCCGCATAGCGACCAATGATAATTTCTGGGCTATGGGTGATACAGGTCCATGCGGCCCTTGCTCTGAGATTTTTTATGATCACGGTGATCATATCTGGGGTGGCCCTCCGGGATCGGCGGATGAGGATGGTGACCGTTTTATCGAGATCTGGAATCTCGTATTTATGCAATTTGAGCAGGTAACCAGTGAAGAGCGCATTGATTTGCCGCGTCCGTCGATTGATACGGGCATGGGGCTGGAGCGTATTGCTGCTGTCTTGCAGGGTGTTCACGATAATTATGATATTGATCTGTTCAGGGCGCTGATCCGTGCTTCGGAAGAGGCAACCGGTGTTAAGGCTGAGGGAGCACAGCGTGCCAGCCATCGCGTGATTGCTGATCATTTGCGCTCTGCCAGTTTTCTGATTGCCGATGGTGTTCTGCCATCCAATGAAGGTCGCGGTTATGTCCTGCGCCGCATAATGCGCCGTGCGATGCGTCATGTGCAGTTGCTTGGCGCGCGCGAGCCTTTGATGTATCGCTTGTTGCCGGCACTGGTTCGTGAAATGGGGCAGGCTTATCCGGAGCTGGTGCGTGCGGAAGCCCTGATTTCTGAAACGCTCAAACTGGAGGAGACCCGCTTCCGCAAAACCCTGGAACGCGGTCTTGGCCTTTTGAGTGAAGCCACTGAAAATATGCATGAAGGCCAGAGCCTTGATGGTGAGACAGCTTTCAAACTTTATGATACTTATGGTTTTCCGCTGGATCTGACACAGGATGCACTGCGCCAGCGCGGTATTGGTGTGGATACGGAAGGCTTTGCCAACGCCATGGAGCGTCAAAAGGCTGAAGCACGCGCCAGCTGGTCTGGTTCGGGCGATGCAGCTATGGAAACCATTTGGTTCTCGGTGCGCGATAAAGTCGGTGCTACTGAATTTCTCGGCTATGATACTGAGAAAGCTGAAGGTGTGGTGACGGCTCTTGTCCATGCCGGCAAACTTATCGACAAGGCTTCTCAGGGGGAAAATGTCAGTATCATTGTTAACCAGACTCCGTTTTATGCAGAATCCGGCGGCCAGCAAGGGGATACCGGTTTCATTTATGGTGATGGTTTTGTGATTGAGGTTACCGATACGGTGAAAAAGGCTGATGGCGTTTTTGTTCATCAGGCGGTTATCCGTGAGGGTAAGCTGCAGAACGATGATGCTGTTGAGCTGGTGGTTGATCATGAACGCCGCGCAAAGATGCGCTCCAATCACTCGGCAACACATTTGCTGCATGAAGCATTGCGCGAAACACTGGGCAGCCATGTTGCGCAGAAAGGTTCACTTGTTGCGCCTGAGCGGCTGCGGTTTGACTTTTCACATCCAAAACCGATCAGCGATGAAGAATTGCGCAAGGTTGAAAATATTGCCAATGAGATCATCCTGCAAAACGCACCGGTCACAACGCGCTTGATGGCGGTTGATGATGCGATTGAAGCCGGTGCGATGGCGCTGTTTGGTGAGAAATATGGTGATGAAGTTCGCGTGGTTTCCATGGGAACGGCAACACAGGGCGAAAAATCCGGTAAAACCTATTCGCTGGAATTGTGCGGTGGTACGCATGTTCGTCAGACCGGTGATATTGGTCTGGTGCGCATTGTGTCTGAAGGTGCTGTCGCTGCCGGCGTGCGCCGTCTGGAGGCGCTCACAGGTGAGGCAGCCCGCCTTTATCTTGAAGAACAGGATGAGCGCGTCAAGGCTATTGCATCAGCCCTTAAAACCACGCCATCTGAGGCGCTTGAGCGCGTGAACAGCCTGATTGATGAACGCCGCAAACTTGAAAAAGAGCTGGCTGAAGCCCGCAAGAAATTAGCATTAAGTGGCGGTTCCTCAAAAGCCGATCATGAAGTGAAGACCATTAATGGTGTTCAGTTCATGGGGCGCAGTGTTACCGGCGTTGCACCAAAAGACCTGAAGCCTTTGGCTGATGAAGGTAAAAAGGCGCTGGGCTCCGGTATTGTTGCTTTTATTGGGGTGAGTGATGATGGCAAAGCCAGCGCGGTTGTGGCGGTAACGGAAGATTTGACAGCGCGTTTCAGTGCTGTTGATCTGGTTCGTATTGCTTCTGTGGTGCTTGGCGGCAAGGGCGGTGGCGGCCGCGCAGATATGGCACAGGCCGGTGGCCCTGATGGTGCCAAGGCCGATGAGGCTCTGGCGGCATTGGCTAAAGCAATTGAAGGTTGATTGCTGACAGGATTGAAGCAATAGAAACCGCCGTTAATCGGCGGTTTTTTGTTAAATGCAATAGAAAGTGCAGGGGAAATACTGATTTGTAATATTTTTCCTGCCTTTTGAAAGCATAGGTCCGCGCCTTTGGACGTATTTTTTACAAGAAGGGGCAAAATTCAGGGGGATATAAAGGCTGATATAGATAGTGAGGCTGATATTGCCTGAACAATATGGTGCAGAATCTTGATAAATTGAGCAACGGGACGGGGACTAAAGCGCTGGCTGCATTCTTTGATAATAAGTTAAAATTCTGCTGCGGACTATCGTTCCCGCCTTGCAGATTAGGCTTTTTGGGTTGCGTAAGTTTCTGATCCGGCGATGAGCCCGCTGAAGTGGCGGATGTTTTTTACAAGCAGGTTTGTGTGCAAGCAGGTCTGTGTGATTGATCCGTATGTGATGAGCTTACAAATGTCCGAATATCACAGGCATGAAACTTCGCGGTGCAGAGTGGTGGTCTTTGGTTTCTCTATTCCCGATGATCGGAAAAGCCTGCCTGTAACAGCATTTGAAAGGACAATAAGACAAGCCTTTACCTGCTTTAAGTAGCCGCAGAGTAGAGCCTTTGCTGTCGGGTGGTGTGTTATTTTCCCGTGTTTGCAAAATAGCTGGCGCGGGCTTCAATCTCTCTGCTTATCAGCTCTTCTTCTGTTATAGCCAGAGCCTGAAAAAGCACTTCACGATGTTTATAGCAAACACAGGATTACCGTGTTGTGATTGATATCCGTTAATTGCGCCGGTTTGGTTGAATAAAGCGTGTTAAACTTATTTCAAATATCGGGAAAAATGCTGGCCGCAGATAATGCAGGCCAGCAGGTTTTCATCAATGTTTATAAATATAATCGGGCAGGTTACGCAGCAGTTTTTTCAGTTCAGCTTCATCCACGCGCTTGGCAGCTTCTTCCGGTGAAACCCATTCACTGACGCGCTGACCGCGTTCCGGCCAATTTTTGGCCATATGATCATATTCCACCGCATAAACATTAACGGTAAAACTTGGAATTGCTTCCGGCGGCAAATCATATTTAACATAATCATAGCGGCCGATAGGATCCGGATTGACCGTGCCGCGTATTCCAGCCTCTTCAAATGCTTCACGCAAGGCCATATCATGCAATGTTCTGCCGGCCTTTGGCCAGCCTTTAGGTGTAATCCAACGGCCGGTACCGCGGCTGGTAATCAGCAAAATTTCAGGTGAGGGGCCAGGATTGCGGTATACCAATGCCGCAACCTGCAGGAGGCGCCCTGCGGCAGTTAAAATACGTTTATCAGTCGCAATAATTCCGGTTCCCAGTATATTCACTTATATAGATGCCTTCTTTATAATTTTGTTGGCCGCATTTAAATAATCGGCATTTGTTCATGAAAATTTGATAATATGACTTTCTTTATATGGTAATATTAAGGTTTAATTTTGTTCTTTATATTCAATATTCTGATTTTATGCGCCAAAAGCAAGGCGCATAAATATATCATATTATTTTATCTTTATGACTGATTGTTTTATAAATATTCTACTTTAATCAGCCGCGATGAGATTTGGCAATCGGCTCCTGATAGGTGAAGCCCATATCCCACGGAAAATAAATCCATGTATCCTGTGACACTTCAGTTACGAATGTATCAACCAGCGGGCGCCCCTGTGGTTTGGCATAAACCGTTGCAAAATGCGCTTTCGGCATCATGTCACGCACGATTTTTGCGGTTTTTCCTGTATCGGTGAGATCATCAATCACCAGAATATTTTCACCGCCGTTTGCCAGCAATTCCTTGCTGATATTTTTGATGACCTGCAAATCACCCTGTTCACTGTAATCATGATAGGAAGCGATACAGACGGTTTCAATCATACGGATGCCGAGCTCACGGCAAACAATGGCCGCCGGCACAAGGCCGCCGCGGGTAATGGCCACAATAGCCTGCCATTCTTTTCCCTGATCGGAGATGCGCCAGGCAAGTGCGCGGGCATCGCGATGAAATTGGTCCCATGAAACAGGGAAAGCTTTATCAGGCAAGGACATCGAAATGCTCCGTAGCTGGAAACCTGTGCAGAATACGCGCTGTTTATACGGCGGATATTTCTGGTTTCAGGTTTCGTTTCAATCTTGGACAAAACGGACTGTTAAGGGCGGTTTTTTATTGTGAATCCGGTTGCCGCTGCCATAGACAGTATGGTTTTCCTTGATAAACGAAAAAACTGTTTTCTGGCAATAAATAAGTTTGCAGCGATAGCCATATAAATGATTAAAATGAAATTGCTTTCGTTATTTTTCATATATGTTTCGTTTTAAAGAGGTGCGCAAGCCCTCTCATTTTTGGTTTTTATAGAGATGCGGCCTGAATATAGCTTATTATTATTGAGTGTCGTGGTGCTTTAAAGGCCGCCTTAAGGCTGCACATCTGCTGTCTGAACAGGTGTTTTATGATTTTGCCATTGAAAACACCAAGGCGACAGCCTGCTCATAAGGCAGGCTACGCAAGGGGAGATTTACCGCGAAAACAGTGTCAGGCAGGGCATATTGCCGAGAAATGAGCGCGTAACGCCGCCAAAAATCAATTCTTTAAGGCGTGACTGGCTGTAAGCTCCCATAATAAGCACATCAATTTCATTATCCTGCACATATTGGCGCAAACGATCCTGAACGGTCAGCCCTTCAGAGGGAATAAGATCAATGTCAGCATTGATACCGTGCCGTTGATAGGCCTGTTGCAGGCGGCGGGCAATTTCCGGAGCCTCACGCGGCACGCCCGGAATATGCGGCCGCTCCGGAATAACAATTGTGTTGGTTTCCTCATCCTCGGGTTTTGGCGCATTGACCCAGACAATGTGAACCTGCTCACATTGGCGCGCCAGCGGCAATGCATCAAATGCAGCGCTGGAGGCTTCATATTTACCGTTAAAGGCAACCGCCAGATTGCTGATTGTGCGGGGGGGATGAAAATTATAAGGAACAATCAGTGCAGGTGTTTTGGTGTTGTAAATCAGCTGATCCAGCGGAGTAATCTGCGTGTCCGGATCATCCGGATCCGCCTGACCGGCAATGATAAGATCTGCTGCCATGCCAAATTCATTGATTGTGTTGCTGGCATTATCGCTTTCTGAACGAATAATGAGAAATTCCGATGTGGTTGCGTAACGGGAAATCTGACTATTAAAGAATTCCGCAATGGCTTGCGCATTGTCCTGATGGTGCCGCAGATGATTTTCATAAAATCCGGCATCTATAAAGCCGCTGGCATCAGAATAAATCACCGGCGTCGGAATTACATATAAGCCGGTTATATGAACCGGCTCCCCATCCCGGACAAGCAGATTGAGAGCCTTGAACAATCGCTGCAATTCCCGCATGCTGCGGGTATAAACAATGACGGTACGATAGGACATGGAAACACTCCTTATTCGTTACGCGCGGGAGCCGGATTTTCTGATCCGGCTCTAAATTATATCGTATGTTTCATTGGCAATAAATGTAAATAGATATCAGGCTGATCGTATTTTAAGATCTGCTTAAATCTGAATTATGACCCCTGATGATAAATTTGTTGCCTGTTTTGCATTGTGTTTTCAATCAAAGAATAGCGGGTATTTTTAAGGAGCAGGGCGCAGCCGGTTGTGAACCGGACAGGGCTTTGTGGTTTTGAATTAATCAGGCTGTGCCCTGCATGTTCAATCCTGTTTCATTGTTCAATTTCTTGCAGCATATGCTCAATAGCTTTTACGGCGGCCATCATTTTGTCTTCAGCGCGGGCACGAACAACGAGCTCTGTTGAAAATTGGTTGTTTTCAAATTTAGGATAGGAACCGATAATGGTTTCGGGATGTTGCGCCTGCACATTGCGCAATGGACTGCCGATGACGCCCTCACCAAAAGGGCAGATAATTGTGGCTGTGAAAAAACGGCTGCCGGTGCGCAATTGCGGCACAATATTTTGTACCATAGCCTGAAATACAGAAGGCACGCCGGCCATGACATAAACATTGCCGATGATAAAACCAGGCGCCACAGAAACCGGATTATCAATATGCCGCGCCCCTTGCGGCATACGCGCCATGCGCATACGCGATTGGGTAAATTCCATACCCCGCGCTTGATAATGCGCGGTAAGGAGTGCCATTGCCTTGTCATCATAAATGCAATTGAGATTAAAAGCATCAGATATGGCATCTGCCGTTATATCGTCATGGGTCGGGCCGATGCCGCCGGATGTGAAAAGATAATCATAAGTGCCGCTCAGTTCCCGCACGGCCTTGACAATTGCCTGATGGTCATCGGCAATAATACGCACTTCAGTCAGGTCAATGCCGATTTCAAAAAGGCTGTCTGCCATATAGCCGATATTTTTATCCTTGGTGCGGCCGGATAATAATTCATCGCCGATTGCAAGCATGGCTGCACGGATGATTACGGGTGGTTCTTGCGGCTGCAAAATGGCTGCAGCATCTGATGCTGGTATTCTGGTCATGGGAGGCTCCGTTGGATAGGCCAGCATGGCAACAGGCAACCTGTAAGGTCAAGGTGATTATTGCAGAACCCGCCGCATTTATGCCCGATCAGGCAAAATATATTGAGCGGAATACTGAACATTGCGTTTTATATTGCCCTGACTGGCAAAACGAAAAACCTGCGCTAATTTTATACCGGTAACGAATATTCTCGCCGGAGCAACCGGTTGCAGCCCGTGTTCCGTCTATATCCGGATTGTGCTTTTTTGCAGTAAAAACAGGCAGATTTGCAAGCCGGATAAAACAATATTTGCGCATCAAGGCAGGCAAACGGAGATTTGAAATGGCTAAGGTTCTTGTTCTTTATTATTCTGCTTATGGCCATATGGAGCAAATGGCCAGAGCCGCGGCAGAAGGTGCACGTGAGGCTGGCGCGCAGGTTGATATCAAGCGAGTTGCGGAATTGGTACCGCTTGATATTGCGCGGGCATCGGGTTTCAAACTGGATCAGGAGGCTGAAATTGCCGTGCCGGCTGATCTTGAAAATTATGATGCAATTATTGTCGGTGTATCATCGCGCTTTGGCATCATGTCGTCTCAGTTGAAAAACTTTTTTGACCAGACCGGCGGCTTATGGGCAAGGGGTGCTCTGGTCAACAAGGTTGGTTCGGTTATGGCTTCCACTGCCACGCAGCATGGCGGTCAGGAGCTGGCGCTGATCTCCACTCAATGGCAATTGCAGCATCATGGTATGATTATTGTTCCGCTGTCCTATGCCTATCAGGGGCAGTTGGGCAATGATGTGGTGCGCGGCGGTGCGCCATATGGCATGACCACAACCGCCGATGGCGATGGTTCGCGCCAGCCTTCTGCGCAGGAGATGGAGGGTGCGCGTTTTCAGGGGCGGCGTGTTGCTGAAATTGCAGCAAGAATTCATGGCTGAATGGAAGCAGGATTTTAGCACGGTGTAATAAAAGCGGCTGCAGCCGCTTTTATTTTGCTATTTTTCGCGCGTGAATTTTATCTCATGAAATATGATTTTTTGCTTTATTAGCTGATTCGAAATCCGATTTCAGACCATGCATGAGAGATTCGCACAAAAGTGCAATTAAGCGGCGCAGGCGGCAAAAATTGCATATTACAGGCAGCAGGCTGGATAAAATACCGGATTTCAGGGCTTATTTCTGTGTTTAATGCTGATTTTACGGCTTCCTATGGCAAAACTACGCTTGGTTCATTTATTTCTTTGAATAGAATTCGCCAATCCGGCTGAGTCGTAACCAGCGGAAAAAACGTGAAAGGAATTACCTCATGAACAAAAATGAACTGGTTGCTGCCGTTGCAGAAAAATCGGGCTTGACCAAGACCGATGCTGCTTCCGCTGTTGACGCTGTGCTTGAATCTGTAACCGGTGCATTGAAAGCAGGCGGCGAAGTTCGTTTGCCGGGCTTCGGTATTTTCTCCGTATCACATCGTGCCGCTACTACCGGCCGCAATCCTTCCACCGGTAAGGAAGTGGAAATTGCTGCCCGTAACGTACCAAAATTTTCAGCAGGTAAAGGCTTGAAAGACGCTGTGAACAGCTGATTTTAATTCTTGTATAAAGGCTGCGGATCTCGCTTTAATATCGTGTATCTTATGCCGAGAGAAAGCCGCAACCATAATATTTAAGCCGCAAAGACGCTCCCGTCTTCTGCGGCTTAAAATTTTTTACCGGTCATTTTTTGTGGATGCTATTTTAAAAAGCCGGAAGCACAAAGTGCATCAACAGTTTTGCTGTTATTTGTGCCGCGAGGCATCGGTACCAATATCAACAATTACCGAGCCGCTGATTTTAACGCGTGTATTATTAATCATAAAACCGCCTTGGGGATCATCAGGGGAATGATCATCCATAGGCTCCGGCTTTGCTATGCCGACAATCGGCCTGGCGGGTTTTACGCCCGGCAAAGTTGTCAGGCCGGTTGCAGGCTTTGGCGGGTGTGAGATTTGCGGCCTTGTTTGCCCGCCTTTTTCAAAGCCTGATATTTGTGCGCCTGCAAGCTGTGCCGGCACAACGGAGGCAAATATAATGACCAGAGCAATGGATAGTGTTTTGAACATGGCGCAAGCATAGCTTGTTTTATTGCTATAGGGGAGGGCTTTTTGAAAAAAGCGTACTCTTGGTTTTCAAGAATGAATCATGCAGGATAAAGCAGGCTATTGCTGGCCGGATATTTATTGGTAATATGTAATTTGCCTGATATCTGATGCCTGATTGCATGTTTTGCAATAACATTTTTGTTATCTGCAATATTAAATTATTGTGCCGAATAATATGGTGATCAAATGAAAACCTTGTTTAATAAGGCGCGATTTGTAATAACTTCACATTAATTTGTCGTTTTCTGATTAAAATTCAGCAAAACCGGCATAAATCCTGACAGGAATGCGCTTCTTTAGTGGTGATGTCTTGCTGTATTTCTGCGCAGTTTAAGCCTTGCCGAAAAATGAGGCGCTTAAAAGCCCGGAGATGCTCACTGAGGAAGATGCAGATGACTATAGCGTGACCTGAGCATGAGTTGACAAGTTTCTGCGTAACGTACAGTTATCGCATCCTGATTATTATAAACGATGTCCAGCTATGCCGATTGGACATTTTTCGTTCTGTATCCATTCTGCGGCAGGAGTGCCACATAAGATGATTAAACGGTTCATCATCGCCATTATATTGCTGGTTTTGGTTTGCGGGGGGCTTATCGGATTTAATCTGTTTCGGGCACAGGCTATCAAGGACTTCTTTGCCAATATGAAACAGCCGTCACAGGCGGTTTCCACTCTTGATGTAAAGCCCGGCCAGTGGAAGCCGGGGATTGAGGCTATTGGTACAGCCCGCGCGGCCGACGGCGTTAACCTGACCTTCCAGATTGACGGTGTTGTCAAGGAAGTTTACTTCAAGCCTAACCAGCTGGTTAAAAAGGGTGATCTTCTGGTGCAGCTGGATGATGAAATCCAGAAAGCCGATCTGGCCGCCACCAAGGCTGAGGCCGAATTAAGCGAGCAGAATTATAAGCGCGCCCAGACATTGCGCACTCAGGGCGTGGGTGCTGTTTCCAATGTTGATACAACGTCTGCAGCATTGTCTTCTGCCCGGGCAAATGTGGCCAAGGCGCAGGCTACGCTTGATCTGAAGCGCCTTGTTGCGCCGTTTACCGGTGTTATCGGTATTTCCCGTGTTGATATCGGCCAGTTTATGGCGCCGGGCACTGTGGTGGCAACCTTGCAGAATGTTGATACGATGCGTGTTGATTTCACCGTGCCGGAGCAGGAGTTGAAAAACCTGTCAATCGGGCAAGAGGTGCAGATCGGCGCATCTGCAAAGGATTATAATTTTAAGGGCAAGATCATTGGTATTGACCCGAAAATTGATCCCTCAAGCCGTTTGGTTTCTGTGCGGGCACAGGTTGATAATTCCGATAAGTCGCTGGTGCCCGGGCAATTTGTGCATGTTCGTGTGATCCTGCCGGATGAAGATAATGTGATTGTGCTGCCGCTGACAAGTGTCGTAACCAGCCTTTACGGTGATTATGTTTTCACCGTTGTTAAAAAAGACGCTGCCAAAGATGCCGGCAAAGACGCCAATAAAGAAACCGGAAAAGACACAACTGCCGATACTGCCGCAGCAGCGGAAGCAAAAGACAAGCAGGATGATTTTGTACTGCATCAGGTCTTCGTGAAACTCGGCCGGCGTACGGGCAATAATGTTGAAATTCTGAGCGGCGTGAAGGACGGTGATATTGTTGTCACCGCGGGTCAGAACCGTCTGAGCAACGGCATGAGCGCGCATATTGACAATACTGTCAATCCGGCTGATGCAATGAACAAGAAATAAGGTCGAAAATGAGCTTTTCTGATATTTTTATACGCAGGCCGGTTCTTTCGATTGTTGTTGCGCTGCTGATTATCCTGCTGGGGCTTCAGGGGATTTTCAATCTTTCAGTGCGTCAGTATCCGGAAGTGGATGAAACGGTCATCACCGTTACCACAACTTATCCGGGTGCGAGTGCCGAGCTTATTCAGGGCTTTATCACGTCACCTATTGCCAAGGCTGTGGCGACAACTGAAAATGTTGATTATGTGACCTCCAAAAGCAGCCAGTCTATCAGTATTGTGACTGTGCAGATGAAGCTTGGAGCCAATCCTGATGCCGCACTGACCGAGGTGATTTCCAAGGTCAATCAGGTGCGTGGTGATCTTCCAAGTGAATCTGAAGATCCTGTGATTACCAAGGGTACGGGCCAGTCTTTTGCGACTATGTATCTGGCTGTGCAAAACCCTAATATGAGCAATGAGCAGATCACGGAATATATTGACCGGGTGATCCGTCCGCGCATGTCCACCATTGAAGGTGTGGCTGATGCGCAAATCCTTGGCGGGCAGGAGTTTTCCATGCGCGTCTGGGTGGATCCGATCCGCATGGCTGCACGCAATGTGACAGCCTCGGAAGTGCTGGCTGCAATCAAGGCTTCCAACTTCCTTTCAGCGCCGGGTAAAACCAAAAACGAATATGTGGCAACGGCTATCACGCTGCGCTCCACATTGCAGACGCCTGAAGCCTTTGCTGAAATGCCTATTCGTGCTGATGGTGCGGATGTGATCCGCATGCGTGATGTTGCCAATGTGGAGCTGGCTGCAAAAAGCACGGATACGATTGTGACCTTTAATGGTTCCAGCGGTACATTTATCGGTGTGTTCCCGACACCGGCTGCAAACCCGATTGACATGGCAACCGCGGTTAACAAAGAGCTGCCAAGTATTCAGGAATCGCTGCCGCAGGGTATGAGCATTATTCTGGTTTATGATGCGACAGAGCAGATATCTTCCTCCATTGTTGAAGTTTTCAAGACAATTGCTGAAGCGATGATCATTGTTGTTATCGTGATCCTGCTGTTTCTGGGCTCGTTCCGCTCGGTGCTGATCCCGATTGTTACAATTCCAATCTCACTGATTGGTGTATGTTTCTTTCTGTTCCTGATGGGCTTTTCAATCAATCTCCTGTCACTTCTGGCAATGGTGCTTGCCATTGGTCTGGTGGTGGATGATGCGATTGTGGTGCTGGAGAATATTCACCGTCATATTGAAGAGGGGCTGACGCCAATTCATGCATCTTTTGTAGGCATGAAGGAGATTACCTCTTCCATTGTGGCGATGACCATTACACTGGCTGCGGTATTTGCACCGCTTGGCTTTACCGGCGGATTGACCGGCTCGCTGTTCCGTGAATTTGCGTTTACGCTGGCTGGCGCGGTGATTATTTCCGGTATTGCGGCGCTGACTATTTCACCAATGATGTGTTCGCGCATGCTGCGTCATGGCCAAACCAGCAAATTTGCCCGCTTTGTGGATAATTTTTTCACCCGTTTTGAAAACCGCTATGAGCGTCTGGTTGGCGGTTCGCTGAATTATCGTCCGGTTACAATGCTGGTCGTGGTATGTCTGGTTGCATTGATGGGCTTTTTGTTCGTCAATACATCATCAGAGCTTGCGCCTGAAGAAGATTCAGGTGCGCTTTTCTCGATCTTTAACGGGCCTGAATATGCAACATCAGATTATACCAAGCTTTATGCCGATCAGATTGACGAATTGACCAAGGATTTGCCGGAGCTTAAAGCCCGTTTCAATATTGTTGGTTTTGGCAATTCAACCAGCCAGGGTATTGCGCTCTGGGCGTTGAAAGACTGGTCGGATCGTGAGCGTTCACAAAAGCAGATTCAACAGGATCTCACGGCGCGCATCAAAGATGTAGCCGGTGTGCAGGCCTTTATCTTTGCGCCGCCGTCCTTGCCGGGCACCGGCGGCGGCCTGCCGATTTCCATTGCAATTCAATCAACCGGTTCATCTGATCAGGTTTTTGAAATTGCAGAAGAAATCAAGAATGAGGCACAGGCTTCAGGACAATTTATCATTGTTCAGAATTCGCTGTCCTTTAATTCGCCGCAGACTGTGATTGAGGTTGACCGTGACAGGGCATCGGCCATGGGCGTGAGTGTCAGTGAAATCGGCGCAACCCTGGGATTGATGACCGGCGGCGGCAAGATTGCACAATTTGACCGTGATAATAACAGCTATGATATTATCATGCAGGTGCCGGATGAATATCGCCGCAATCCGTCAAAACTTGGCGAGTTTTATGTGCGCAGCGCCTCCAATGAAATGGTGCCGCTTTCAGCTGTGATCCGCATTACGGATCATGCGGCGCCTGCCGCGATTGAACAGTTCAATCAGTTGAATTCGTCCACAATTTCGGCGCTGCCGCTGCCGGGTGTAACAACCGGTGATGGTTTGAACACCATTGTCAATATTGCCAAGTCCAAATTGCCGGAAGGTTTCTTCATTGATTATTCCGGTCAGTCACGTCTGGAGGTTGAGCAGGGCAACACAATCCTGATCGCGTTCTCTTTGGCGGTTATTGTGATTTATCTGGTGCTGGCGGCACAGTTTGAAAGCTTCCGCGATCCGTTTATCATCATGATGACTGTTCCGTTGTCGATTTTCGGTGCGATTGTGCCGTTGAATATCGGCCTTGGTACTTTGAATATCTATACGCAGGTGGGGCTGATCACGCTTGTGGGGCTGATCACCAAACATGGTATTCTTATGGTGGAATTTGCCAATCAGCAGCGCCATGATCATGGCCTGAGCCGCCATGATGCGATTATTGCGGCAGCCAAAACACGTCTGCGCCCGATCCTGATGACCACGGCTGCCATGGCACTTGGCGTGGTACCGCTGATGATGGCAACAGGGGCAGGCGCTGCCGCGCGTTATTCCATGGGTCTGGTGATTTTCACCGGATTGATGGTGGGCACCATGTTTACGCTGTTTGTGGTGCCGATGTTCTACACGTTGATTTCCGCAAAAAATGTCAAGCCTCTGGTTTCAGTGCCGACAGAAGAGGAGTTGAAAGCGGAAGTGCAGTCTGCGCACCATTAATCTGCTTTCTTGCCCGGTTTTACAGTGGCGGGCAGGCATAAAAAAACAGAATAAAGGCCGGTCATCATGACCGGCCTTTTTCACAAGGGCAGTTTTGCATTATTGCCTGTTACCAATAAGAAAAGCTGCAACAATTAAATATGAAGAGGCCTATTGCCTCTGGTATTATATAGTCAGTGCTATATATATGGAGCATGACAAAATTTTCCGTTCTTGATCTTGCACCGATAACTCTGGGAAGCACTGCGGCACAGGCGATAAAAAACACTGTGGATCTTGCGCAGCATGCTGAAAAACTAGGGTTTCATCGTTATTGGCTGGCCGAGCATCATAATATGCCGGGCATTGCCAGTGCCGCCACATCCGTATTGATTGGCCATGTGGCCGGCGCTACCAACACCATGCGCATCGGGGCGGGCGGTATTATGCTGCCCAATCATTCTCCCCTTGTTATTGCCGAGCAGTTTGGCACGCTTGCTTCAATCTATCCTGATCGTATTGATTTGGGGCTTGGGCGGGCGCCGGGTACAGATCAGCCGACATTTTATGCCTTGCGACGTAATTCCAGTGCGGATGCGCAGTCTTTTCCGCAGGATGTGGTTGAGCTTTTGGGCTATTTTGATGAGCCTACCAGTGAACAGCGCGTATGTGCCTATCCGGGCGCCGGCCTTCATGTGCCGGTCTGGATTCTTGGCTCCAGCCTGTTTGGCGCACAATTGGCGGCAATGCTGGGCTTGCCATATGCCTTTGCCTCGCATTTTGCACCGGCGGCGCTGGAAGAGGCAATTGAGCTGTACCGGCACCGGTTTGAACCCTCCCGATATCTGGATAAGCCCTATGTCATGGCCGGCTTTAATGTTTTTGCAGCGGATACGGATGCCGAGGCAAAATTACTGTTTTCTTCAATTCAGCAAGCTTTTGTAAATTTGCGCACGGGCAAAGCCGGACAATTGCCGCCACCGGTTGAAAATTATGAAGAAACACTTGATCCGCGTTTTGTACCGGTTATCAGGGCAGCTCTGTCTTGTTCCGCGGTTGGCAGTCCTTTGCGCGTGCGACAGGATATTGAGGCGTTTATCGCCCGCACCGGAGTTGATGAATTAATGATTACTGCTCAGATTTTTGACCATGAGGCACGGTTGTGCTCTTTTGAATTATTGGCGCAGGCTATGGATTTAAAGGCGGGATAGAGATGGTCAAACCGGCAATACGTACAAGACAGACCGGTGCTATTGCCAGTTTGCGCGGGCAGGAAAAGCCACAGATACGTTCATGCACAGGTGGTGAAATCGCGCTGGAAAATACAGTTTCCGGCGCGGGTTTCAACGCGATTGATTTGCTTTATGCATCTTTGACCGGCTGCCTGGTAATGAGTGCCCGCATCGCAGCGCGTAAACTTGGTTTTATTGAGCGTATCAGCACCTGTGATGTGCAGGTAAATGGCGAAAAAACGATTGAAGAGCCTTATCGTATTAAACGCCTTGATGTAAAATTCAGCTTCACCGGCACTCTGAGCAAGGCTGAACAACATGAGCTGGCAGAAGCTGCGGAGGCGATATGCACGATCAGCAATACGCTGAAAGCCAATACTGAAATAGTTTTTACCTTGCAGGGCGAATAAGCCTTATAAAGGCTTATTCTTTCGGGCTCGCGCGCAGCCAGTCTGCCAAGGACCGGCGGCTGTTACCATCGCGTCCGGTAAAGTTCTCGGCTGCGCAAAGCGAGTTGAGAATGGCTTCCTGTGTGGATTCTGTTGCGGCGCGGAACAGTTGGTCGATCCTGTCTTCATTCAGTGCCTGCATGGCAAGGAGATCGGATTTTTGATCATGGTCAATGGTCACGCCTGTGGTGAAGCCAATTGCAATATCGCCGCTGCCATGCCCCCAGAAGGCGCCAAGGCGGGCAATGCCTGCGCCGCAACGGCGAATTACGCGCTGCAACTGGCGATGCTCCAGCGGAATATCCGTGGCCATGATCATCATAATCGAGCCTTTTTCAGCACTGTCAGGAAGGTCAGGTACGGGGCGGCGGCCGTCCGGTAAGGTCAGATCGCCCTTGCGGCCAAAATTGGAGAGAACCAGAGTGCCAAGATGATAATCCCTGCCATCCAGCCTGATCCGGCGCGATGATGTGCCTATACCGCCTTTGAAGCCAAAACAGGTCATGCCGGTGCCTGCACCCACATTGCCTTGCGCTACAGCGCCGCTTGCAGCATTATCCAATGCTGCAAAAGCATCGGCTTCAGTTACAGCCATGGCCTGAATGTCATTAAGCGGGCCGTCATTGCATTCGCCGACTACAGCATTGACCGTGGAGGTGGTGCGGCCAATATCGGCATTGGCGGCGATTGCACGCTTGATCAGCGCGTTAACACATGTGCCCACGCCCAGCGTGTTGGTGAGCAGGATCGGGGTTTCAAGAGAACCCAGCTCATTAATCTGCACAAGGCCGGCGCTTTTGCCAAAGCCATTGATGGATTCAGAGGCGGCAAGAACTTTTTTGCGAAATAAATTGCCATCATGGGGCAAAATGGCAGTAACGCCGGTATTGATATTGCCTTTACGAATTGTGACATGGCCGACCTTGACACCCGGAACATCGGTAATCGCGTTATTTGTGCCTGTTGGCATGATGCCGCAGACAATGCCAAAATCGCGTGCAGAAACAGACATTCGAAACTCCAATCAGTCAGCCGAAGATAAAATGACAGCCCGTCCGGAAAAGCCGGCGGGCTGTCAGCACATTATCATCAGGCATTAAAAAGAAATTACAATTCCGTTTCTGCGACGGTGTGTCGTTTCAGTGTGGTGTTAATGCCTGACATATGATCAGAGCCAAGGAAAAAAACGGTTTTCCGGGGGGAGGCCCAAAAGTAAAACCGTTTTATGGGGCGCTTATGATCATAGGGTTATCCGGCCATGATGATTTAAATTATGGCCGGATGAAGTGATTGAACTCTTGCTTATCAGCAATGATTACCAATACGGGCAATCATACAGGCTGTATTTATAAGGCGGTTATTTATAGCCGCTTTTCCTTATGGCAGGCTTAAGCTGATGCTTTTGCCAGTTCAATATATTTATCCTGCAGGCTGCGGGTAATTGCGCCCGGTTTGCCGTCAGCAATTGTCTTGCCTGCAATTTTTACAACCGGTGTAACAAAGCCTGATGCACTGGTCTGGAAAGCTTCCTTCGCCTGAAACGCCTCTTCAAGTGTGAAGCGGCGCTCTTCCATTTTCAGCTTGTTTTCCTCAGCAATTTTCAGCATGGCAAGGCGTGTGCAGCCGGGCAAAATTGCATTGGAATTCGGGCGAACGATCAGTACATCATCAGCCGTAATAATAAATGCGCTGGAGGAGGCGCCTTCAGTGATAAAGCCATCTTCCTGCATCCATGCATCCTGACAGCCATTGGCTGCCGCTTCCTGTTTGGCGATGACCTGTGCCAGAAGCATAACAGTCTTGATATCGCGGCGCTGCCAGCGAATATCATCAACCACGTGAATGGCAATGCCATTTTGCTGGGAGGCTGAGCCGATAAGCTTTTTCACCTGAGTGAAAGCGATCAGGGTTGGCTTCATATCGGCATTATATACAAAATCACGATCTGCCGCGCCACGGGTGATCTGCATATAGACCACGCCTTCAGTGAGATTATTGCGTTTGATCAGCTCTTTCTGCATGGTGATAATATCTTCATCACTCAACGGAGCCGGTACATTGATCATTTTCAGCGAGCGGCTAAGACGCGCCAAATGCGCATCATTATCAACCAGTTTGCCGTCCACAACGGCGCTGACTTCATAAATACCATCAGCAAACAAAAAACCGCGGTCAAATACCGAGATTTTTGCTTCTTCTTCCGGCACATAGGCACCGTTTACATAGATAATTCGGCTCACAACGCATTCCTTGGCGTTAAATTTTATGGGAATCTGACTGTTTCGAGGCTATGCAAAAAAAGGCAGCCAAGCCAATGTTTTGTTTTCTGAACCTTATGCAAGAATTGCATATTGATAAAAATCGCTTTTATCGGATAAAGAAAGCCATAAAATTTACAAAAAAGATCAGCCTTGTTTTTAATGCTGTTGCAAGGTTGTAAAAAAGAGAAATTTATAAAGCAAATAAATGCTCCCGATTTTTTATTTTGTGATAATTTGAATTAAATTTTTTAATTAACTTATTTAAATTATGAGATTTTTCTGTTTTTGAAAGAAGTAATGCTGCCGTTAAATATAGCCATTTATATATAAGATTTTTATATCCTGAACACTTTCCCTCTCTCGAACCACTATGCGCTTTGGCGCCATAATTCTGCCTGATTTCGGCATGGCGACGCAATTTTGCACCTTGCCGAAACCGGCCTTGCCGCAAAAGCAGGCCGCAGTTTCAGGAGTTTGAAAAAAATGGATGTCATTATGATTGCCGCAGGCGCAGGCTTTATCGGCCTTAGCTATTTCTATGCCCTTGTCTGCGACAGGCTGTGAGAGGTCATCATGTGGTTTGATTACGGTCTTGGCGGCGCTGTTGCCGTCTTGCTCAGCCTTTATCTGGTTTATGCATTGGCCAGACCTGAGCGTTTCTGACCCTGCTTTATGAGAACGGAAAGTTTTCTCCAATGACTTTTAATGGATTATTGCAGATCGGGCTGTTGTTCGGGCTCACAATTCTGCTGGTCAAGCCGGTTGGCTTGTATCTTACCCGTGTTTTTACCGGTGAGCGGGTGTTTCTCTCGCCGGTTATCGCGCCGGTTGAACATGGTTTATACAGGCTGGCCGGCACCCACGAAAAAGAAGAGCAGCACTGGACGGTTTATGCCGCATCATTGCTCATGTTCAGCTTTGCCGGTTTTGCGCTGCTTTATGCCTTGCAGCGGCTGCAGGGCATGTTGCCCTATAATCCTGCCGGTATGCAGGCTGTGGAGCCGACATCAGCTTTTAACACCGCTGTCAGCTTTATGACCAATACCAACTGGCAAGGCTATGGCGGTGAAAGCACAATGAGCTATTTCACCCAGATGGCCGGCATTACGGTGCAGAATTTTGTTTCTGCCGCCACGGGTATTGCCGGCGCTATGGCGATTATCCGCGGCTTTTCCCGCGCATCTAGCAAGACGATCGGTAATTTCTGGGTCGATCTTACCCGCGCCACACTTTATGTGCTGTTGCCAATCTGCATTATCGGCACGCTTGTGCTGGTAGGGCAGGGTGTGCCGCAAAATCTCAACAGCTATACGCTGGCAACCACACTGGAAGGCGCACAGCAAACCATTGCGCAAGGGCCTGTGGCCTCACAGATGATTATCAAACATCTGGGCACCAATGGCGGCGGTTTCTTTAATGCCAATTCATCGCATCCGTTTGAAAATCCGACTGCGCTGACAAATCTTATCCATCTGTTGTCGATTTTTGTGATCTCCACCGCCATGACCAATGTTTTTGGCCGCATGGTGGGCAATCAGCGGCAGGGCTGGGCATTATTTGCGGTTTTTGCGGTTCTTGTGGTGCTTGGAACTTCGGTTCTTTACTGGGCGGAAAGTGCCGGCAATCCGATGATGCAGGCCATGGATGTGGTTGGCGGTAATATGGAGGGCAAGGAAGCGCGTTTTGGTATTGCGTTGTCTGCGCTGTTTTCTGAAGTGACCACGGCTGCCTCCACCGGTGCGGTTAATAATATGCATGACAGCCTGATGCCGCTTGGCGGACTGGTGCCGATGTTCAATATGCAGATCCCCAATCTTGGCGGTATCGGCGCGGGCATTTATGGCATGTTGCTGTTCTTTATCCTGTCGATCTTTATTGCAGGGCTTATGGTTGGCCGCACACCGGAATATCTGGGCAAGAAAATTGAAGCCAAAGAGGTGAAAATGAGCTTGCTGGCAACATTTGGCCCTTCGCTTGCCATTCTTGGATTTGCCGCTTTGGCGGTTGTGCTGCCGCAGGGCTTGTCAAGTATTCAGGATGCCGGACCGCATGGTTTCAGCGAGGTGCTTTATGCCTATTCTTCAGGCGCCAATAATAATGGCAGTGCTTTTGCCGGTCTTAATGCCAATACGCCTTTTTATAATTTAACCATCGGCTTTGCGATGTTGATGGGGCGTTTTCTCCTCATTGTGCCGGTGCTGGCCATTGCCGGTTCGCTCGCTGCCAAAAAGACAGTTCCTGCCTCTGCCGGAACACTGCCAACCACAGGGCTTTTGTTCATTGGCCTCGTCTTTGTTGTGACCATGATTGTCGGCGGGCTCACTTTCTTTCCGGCTTTGGCGCTGGGGCCTGTTGTTGAGCATTTCTCGCTGTTTTCCGGTCAGTTGTTTTAAAGGTGTGAAATGGCAAAACATTCTTCCCTTATGCGGCAATTGTTCCGCCCCGGCACAACAGCAAAACATAAGTTGAAATGCGCAAAAGAGGATAATTGCCCCAAGACCACCAGCCTGATGCTGATCCTGCTTTTAGGGGTGCTGGCAATTGTCTTTCTTGTGAAGGCCCTTGGCTAAATTTAGTTCAAAGCATTAACTTATCATTCTATCACTATGAAATTTTATGCACTTTTATAAGTTGCATAGATTCAGAGGGAGGGCTCACATGAGCCAGTCAAAAAAATCCACATTGATGGATGCGAAAATTCTGCTGCCCGCCATTGGCGATGCATTTCGCAAGCTTGATCCGCGCATCCTGATCAAAAATCCCGTGATGTTTGTTGTTGCGGTTGTAACATTGCTGACGACGGTTTTGTTTGTTAAGGACTGGGCAAGCGGCGGTGCTGATCTCGGTTTTTCGTTCCAGATTATCCTGTGGCTGTGGTTTACGCTGCTGTTTGCCAATTTTGCCGAAGCCGTGGCTGAAGGGCGCGGCAAGGCACAGGCAGAATCCTTGCGCCGCACCCGCTCTGAAACAGAAGCCAAATTGCTGGATGGCAATGATAAAGGCAGCTACAGGCTTGTTGCCGGTAACAGCCTCAAGGTTGGTGATATTGTGCTGGTGGAAGCCGGTGATATCATTCCTTCCGATGGCGAGGTGATTGAGGGTGTGGCCTCGGTTAATGAGGCGGCCATTACCGGTGAATCTGCCCCTGTTATCCGTGAATCGGGCGGTGACCGCTCTGCGGTGACAGGCGGCACACAGGTTCTCTCCGATCAGATCAAGGTGCGCATTACCGCTGCTGCCGGTTCAACCTTTATTGACCGGATGATCTCGCTGGTGGAAGGGGCAGAGCGCCAGAAAACCCCCAATGAAATTGCGCTCAATATTCTGCTTGCCGGTATGACGCTGATTTTTGTGCTGGCGGTGGTGACAATCCCAAGCTTTGCCACTTATGCCGGTGGTTCTGTGCCGGTGATTGTGCTGGTTGCTTTGTTTGTGACCTTGATCCCCACCACGATCGGCGCCTTGCTGTCTGCCATTGGTATTGCGGGCATGGATCGTCTGGTGCGGTTTAATGTGCTGGCTATGTCCGGTCGCGCGGTGGAGGCTGCCGGTGATGTGGATACGCTGTTGCTTGATAAAACCGGCACAATCACACTTGGCAACCGTCAGGCCACGGAATTTTGCCCGCTCAAGGGTGTGAGTGAACAGCAATTGGCTGATACGGCGCAGCTTGCATCCTTGGCTGATGAAACACCGGAAGGGCGCTCTATCGTGGTGCTCGCCAAGGAAAAATATGGCATCCGCGCCCGTGATATGGCGAGCCTTCAGGCAAATTTTGTGCCTTTTACCGCGCAAAGCCGCATGAGCGGGGTGGATGTGGAAGGCAGCATTATCCGTAAAGGTGCGGTGGAAGCTGTGCTGAAATATGTGGCTGCACAAGCCAATGGCACTGGATTGCAGGCAGAAAAAACAGAAATTGAAGCTATTGCCGCACAGATTGCCAAGGCCGGCGGCACGCCGCTGGCGGTGGTGAAAGATGGCAAGCTGCTTGGTGTTGTGGCGCTGAAGGATATTGTTAAAGGCGGTATTCGCGAGCGTTTTGCCGAATTGCGCCGTATGGGCATCCGCACGGTTATGATCACCGGTGATAATCCGATGACAGCGGCGGCGATTGCGGCAGAGGCGGGCGTGGATGATTTTCTGGCGCAGGCCACACCGGAAAACAAGCTGGCGCTGATCCGCGAGGAGCAGGCCAAGGGCAAGCTGGTGGCCATGTGCGGCGATGGCACCAATGATGCGCCCGCTTTGGCACAGGCTGATGTGGGCGTGGCTATGAATACCGGTACGGTGGCTGCGCGTGAGGCGGGCAATATGGTGGATCTCGACAGTGATCCGACCAAGCTGATCGAGATTGTTGAAATCGGCAAACAATTGCTGATGACACGCGGTGCGCTGACAACGTTCTCGATTGCCAATGATATCGCCAAATATTTTGCTATTATTCCGGCGATGTTTCTCGCATTTTATCCGCAGCTCGGCGTGTTGAATATTATGGGGCTGCATAGTCCGCAAAGCGCCATATTGTCGGCCATTATCTTCAATGCGCTGATTATTATTGCGCTGATTCCGCTGTCTTTGCGCGGGGTGCAATACCGGGCTGTCGGCGCAGGCGCCCTGTTGAGCCGCAACCTCACAATCTATGGCCTTGGCGGCATTATCATGCCTTTTGTGGCAATCAAACTGATTGATATGGCCATTACCGCTCTGGCACTGGTGTAAGGAATAAATCCATGTTGAAACAATTACGTCCCGCAGTGGCAATGATTATCGGCCTGACGGTGATTACCGGTATTGCCTATCCGCTGGCCATGACCGGCGTGGCACAGGCGCTGTTTCCTGAACAGGCCAATGGCAGCCTGATTGTCAGGGATGGCAAGGTTATCGGCTCCTCCCTGATCGGCCAGCAATTTACCTCGGAGCGTTATTTCCATGGCCGTCCGAGTGCTGCCGGTGATGGTTATGATGCCACATCCTCCGGCGGCTCCAATCTTGCGCCAAGCAGCAAGGAATTGCAGGTGCGTGTGCGGCAGGATGTGCAAAAGCTGAAATCAGAAAATCCGCAGACTGCAATTCCGGTTGAACTGGTAACGGCTTCGGGCAGCGGGCTTGATCCGCATATCAGCCCGCAGGCAGCCCTGTTTCAGGTTCCGCGTATTGCCAAAGCGCGCGGGCTTGATGAAGTTTTGCTTAAGCAGCTTATTGAAAAACAGACACAGCCAAGATTGCTGGGTGTGCTGGGCGAACCGGTGGTGAATGTGCTTGCGCTTAATCTTGCACTGGATCAATCTAGGTAAATAATAACCGGCAGGACAGCCTTTGAATGAATGACGATACTGTGCGGCTGGCAGAAAACCGGCCATCGCCGGATGCTTTGCTGGCCAAAGCCGAACAGGAAACCCGTGGCCGCCTCAAGATTTTTCTTGGGGCGGCGCCGGGCGTTGGTAAAACCTATGAAATGCTGATGTCCGGACGGGCATTGCTTGCCGATGGCGTGGATGTGGTGATTGGCGTGGTGGAGACCCATGGCCGTCAGGAAACGCAAGCCCTGACCGAAGGCTATGAGATTATTCCGCGCGCACGGGTTGATTATAAAGGCCATGTGCTGGAAGAGATGGATCTTGATGCGGTTTTGGCGCGTAAACCGCAATTGGTGCTGGTGGATGAGCTGGCGCATAGCAATGCGGCCGGCAGCCGCCACCCCAAACGATATCTTGATGTGGAAGAACTGCTGGCGCATGGTATTGATGTTTATACCACGCTGAATATCCAGCATGTGGAAAGCCTCAATGATGTGGTGGCGCAAATTACCCGTATCCGCGTGCGTGAGACTGTTCCGGATAATATTATTGACCGCGCTGATGATATTGAAATTGTTGATATTACACCGGCAGATCTGATCAAGCGATTGCAGGAGGGCAAGGTTTATCTGCCCAAGACCGCCAAACGCGCTACGCAGAATTATTTCTCACCCGGCAATCTTACGGCCTTGCGCGAGCTTGCCTTGCGGCGCACTGCGCAGCGCGTGGATGATCAGCTGCTAAGCCATATGCAGGCCAATGCTATTTCCGGCCCGTGGTCTGCCGGTGAGCGGGTGTTGGTTTGTATTGACGAACAGCCCCACGGCGCGGCTTTGGTGCGTTATGCCCGTAGGCAGGCCGACAGGCTGCGCACGCCATGGACGGCACTTTATGTGGAAACATCACAAACCGCCACATTATCTGAAGATGATAAAGACCGTATTGCCGCAACTTCCAGACTGGCAGAACAGCTAGGCGCGGAAATTGTTACGCTGACCGGCCATGATGTGGCGCAGGATGTTATTGATTATGCGCTGGCGCATAATTTCAGCCATATTGTTATTGGCCGGCCTAAAAAGCCGCGCTTAAGAGAAATTTTTGAAGGATCTGTCACCCATGATCTGATCCGCAAGGCGGGCAATCTCAGCCTTCATATTATTTCCGGCACGCAACAGGATGCACCGCCTGCACGGCAGGTGGCAACGGCAAAAGCCAGGGCTTTTTCGCCTTTGCCTTATCTTTTCAGCCTTGGTTTTATCCTCATCGCCTTGCTGGCCGGCACATTGCTGGAACATGTGCTGGATGTGCGCAATATTGCTCTGGTTTTTTTGATGGCGGTGCTGACAAGCGCGGTTTTTTCAGGTTTGCGGCCTGCTTTGTTTGCCTCGGTGATCAGTGCCTTTGCGTTTAATTTTTTCTTTTTGCCGCCACTTTATACCTTGCGCATTACCGAGCCGGAAAGTGTGATTGCGCTTGGCTTTTTTATTTGTGTGGCACTTGTCGCCAGCAATTTAACCGCCCGTGTGCAGCGGCAGGCTGTGGCCGCGCGCAACCGCGCCAGAACAACAGAAGGGCTTTATCAGTTCAGCAAAAAACTGGCCGGCGCCGGCACGCTGGAAGATGTGTTGTGGGCAACGGTTTATCAGATTGCCGCCATGCTGAAAGTGCGTGTGGTTGTGCTGTTGCCCGATGAGCGTGAGGCTAATAAGACCATTTCGGTTCATGCCGGTTATCCGCCCGATGACACGCTGGCTGATTCTGACATTGCGGCTGCGCGCTGGGCGTGGGAGCATGATCGTCCGGCAGGGCGCGGGGCAGATACACTGCCGGGTGCCAAGCGGCTTTATCTGCCGCTGCGCACCGGTGGCAACACAATTGGCGTGATCGGGCTGGATGATGACCGCCAAGGGCCATTATTGACACCGGAGCAGCAACGCCTGTTTGATGCGCTGGCAGAGCAGGCGGCGCTGGCTATTGCCCGTATCCAGCTGGTTGACGATCTTGACCGCGCCCAGCTTGCCGTTGAGGCCGACCGGCTGCGCTCGGCCTTGCTTACCTCAATTTCACATGATCTTAAAACACCGCTTGCCGCCATTCTTGGCGCTGCCGGTACGCTCAAAGATTATTCGGCAGCCTTGCCGGAACAAGACCGCGCGGAACTGCTGACCACGGTGGTGGATGAATCAGAGCGGCTCAACCGTTTTATTGCCAATCTTCTTGATATGACGCGCATTGAATCAGGAGCGATGCAGCCGAACAAATCACCGCAATATCTGGGCGATATTGTTGGCAGTGCGCTGAAGCGCGCGGCGAAGATCTTGCAGCATCACCGTGTGGAAACAGATATTGCCGCTGATCTGCCAATGCTGAAACTGGATCCGGTTCTGTTTGAGCAGGTTTTATTTAACCTGCTGGATAATGCTGCCAAATATGCGCCCCAAGGCACATTGGTGCTTATTCAGGCGCGCACAGAGCAACAGGATATTGTGTTGCAAATCAGTGATGAGGGGGCAGGGATACCGCCTGGCGATGAAAAACGCATTTTCGACAGTTTTTACCGGGTATATAAATCTGATCAGGTGCGGGCAGGGACAGGGCTTGGGCTGGCTATTGCCAAAGGGTTTACGGAAGCTTCAGGCGGCACAATAACAGCCGGTAATCGCAGTGAGGTTTCAGGGCGCACGGGTGCCGTTTTCACCATACGTCTGCCGCTGCAATTAAGCGCCAGTACTGTCCGGAATGAACCCCGGGATGAACCCCAGAATGAACATTGTAATGAAACGGAAAAGGGAGCCTGTTCCCGATGAGTCAGAATATTGTCCGGATTTTGGTGGTGGATGATGAACCGGCAATCCGTAAATTGCTGCGGGTGGGGCTTGGAACGGAAGGTTTTGCTATTCTTGAAGCGCCTTCCGCAGCCATCGCCAAAGAAATTATGCACAATGACAGGCCGGATCTGGTTTTGCTGGATTTGGGGCTGCCTGATATTGCCGGCCATGATCTTTTGGCGCAATGGCGTGCAGAGCTGATTGATTTGCCGGTGATTATCCTTTCCAGCCGCACTGATGAGAGCGGCATTGTGAAGGCGCTGGAGCTTGGTGCTGATGATTATGTTACCAAACCCTTTGGCATGAAGGAGCTGGCAGCGCGAATTCGCGTGGCACTGCGCCATAAATTGCAGGAGCAGGGCGAAAAGCCGGTTTTCCAAACGGGTGAATTATCGGTGGATCTGGTTAAGCGCATTGTGCGGCTTAAAGGGCAGGAGGTGAAACTCTCGCCCAAGGAATATGATATTTTGCGCATTATGGTGCAGCATGCGGGCAAGGTGCTGACCCATTCTTTTATACTCAACCAGATATGGGGCGGGATGAGTGATGTGCAATATTTGCGCGTTTATGTGCGCCAATTGCGCCAGAAGCTTGAGGATATACCCGATCAGCCCTTTTATATTCTGACAGAAACAGGTGTCGGCTACCGGTTGCGTGAGGCTGATAGCTGATTTTTAAAATTGATTTCTTACAGAGCATTTCAGTTTTATCGTTTTTATAAAAAGCTGAAATGCTTTTAAATTTTATGATGTCATATGCGCATCATAAGACAGGTGCAAATACAAAAATAAAGGGAACGGGATAAAGCCTGAAAATAAGTGGCTCCCCGGGCCGGATTCGAACCAGCGACCAACCGGTTAACAGCCGGTTGCTCTACCGCTGAGCTACCGGGGAACAGCGCTCTGGCATGTGCATGAGAGGCCTATAGCAAATGAATATGACCCTTGCCAAGCCTTTAATTTGATATTGTACAGGAAAAAACAGTTTTATGATAATGCCTGTCGTTTTGTGCGCAATTGATGAAGTGCGATTGGCAAAAATGATGAAAATTATTTTATTCCAAAGCATTAAATATAAATGCCAAAATGCACACAGGATCATAAGTGTACGGCATAATAGGTGCAGATAAATTTTATAAATTGTCCGGAGAGGGGGCTGCATTATTTTCAGAGAAAGAAGTGGCTCCCCGGGCCGGATTCGAACCAGCGACCAACCGGTTAACAGCCGGTTGCTCTACCGCTGAGCTACCGGGGAACAGTGCTCTTGTTTACAGCGAATTGGCGTATAGCAAAAGCATTTTGGTTTTGCCAAGCCCTTTTATGCTTTTTTATCAGGTTTTTAGCGGAAAATTTTTAAAAATGGCAATTTTGGGCTTTTGTAACATGTTACAGGGCTGATTATGTTGATAATTTTTTGATTTATAGCACTCAGGATTGCGGCGGCATGCGGCATGTAATTAATAAATGCGCAAACTGCCTGATGAAAACCGCAGTGATTCTGACGGGCATTATGATTGAGCAATTTTTTAATCAAAAACGAGATGGCGGGCGTGCGAATCTGCTGCTCGATAAAAACCTCCCATGTGTGATTCCGCACAAACGGATATATGCTGTTTCTGGCTGTGGTATTTTTAGTGCGATCCTGCACAGAATGGTCACGAATGCGCTTTTAAAGTTGCTTGAATGGCATTGTTGCGCTGAAAAAAAGGCCAAATTTTGCAAATGGTTAAATTCCGGATGGTTAAAAGCGGGGAAGCCTCTGCATAAATTCAGGTCTTTAGTGAAATTTTGTCAGAAAGCGCATTGCAGACACTTGACGATTCACTCCGCTTAACCTATTCAGCAACCAACCACATCGGATGGCCTCGTGGCGGAGTGGTTACGCAGAGGACTGCAAATCCTTGCACCCCGGTTCGATTCCGGGCGAGGCCTCCATTTTATTCTATCATTTTGATTAATATGTTTTTTATAAGATTCTTGATACAGATTATGATGATAAAGTTTATTTATATTTTTGAGTGCTAATTCAAAAATGCAATAATAAAACAGCAACAAGCGTTGTAATGCCGGCAAATGCGACAAAAGCCAGAAATGTATCGCTCATAATTCCTCCGCAATATGGTTTTTTAATAAAATGCGTGCGTTCAAAATTCGGAACTGTTTGATTTTTCAGGTATCGGACAAATATCAAGATTTTGTATGATATATATGAAGGTTAAGGCAGAAGCCGGACATGTTTTGCCTTTACAATTGGAATTCCGGCAAAGGGCAGGATTTACGCATTTGCAATGCATAGTTTAAAAATGCGCATGATCAACACGCGCCCGCATATTTACAATATGTGCGTTTTCGTTTGTATAAAATATGGGAGGTAATTTTACCTGCCAGTCAAAACGGGTTGGCCTGCGCCAGGCCGGCAAACTCCCTGTAAAAATCACGTGTGCCGGATGCCAGAAATTGCACTGCAATACAGGTAAGAAGAAAACCCATGATTTTTGAAATGGCCTGCGTGCCATGCTTACCCAGAAGTTTTTCAATAAACTTTGATGCAGAGAGCATGATAAAGGCAATGCAGGTAACAATGGCAATGCCGATGAGAATATGAATATGCCCCATAATCATATGCCCATCCGGTATTTGCGAGCCAAAACCCATAACCACCGCAATGGAGCCGGGGCCTGCAAGGCTTGGCATGGCAAGCGGGGAGAAGGAATAATCCATATCGGCTTTTTTGATATCAGAAGCTGAAGAGTCAACTTCTGAAGATGTGTCATTGCCTGAAAAGACCATGCGCAATGCCAGTATCAGGATAATAATGCCACCAGCAACACGAATGCCCGGCATGGAAATGCCAAAAAGCGTGATAATACCTTTTCCAAGCAGCAAGAATGTTGCCAAAATACCAAAAGCATACATACAGGCCTTGGCCGCCTGTTTGCGCTTTTTCTCATCTGACATACGATTTGTGAGCGACATATATAAAGGAATCGTTGTCAATGGATTCATAATCGGCAAAAGCCCGATAACAACAAGTGCAGTATATTTAAAAAAGTCGATTATATACGCCATCATTCATTCCTCTTTTTATGGCGTATGTAAAATTTTTCTAAGAATAGCAAATTTTACACGCAGGCTTTTATAAAATTTACGTAAACTAATATTAGAAGTTGCAGAAAAACATCAGTAATCGCTATTTAAACGGCCCCGCAAAAATAAAAAACGCACCGGCAGCAATCAGGCTAAAGCCAACAAGATGATTGATGATTAGTTTTTCCCCCAGATATAAAACAGAAAACAGGATAAAAACCGTAAGGGTGATAATCTCCTGTATCGTTTTTAATTGTGAGGCGGAATAAACCTGATAGCCATATCTGTTGGCCGGCACTGCAAGACAATATTCAATCAGCGCAATAGTCCAGCTGGCAATAATAACAAGCTAAAGCGGCTTGCCCGCAAATTTGAGATGCCCGTACCAGGCCAGCGTCATAAACATATTGGAAGCAATCAGCAATAAAACAGGAAGAATATAAGGCATGGCCCGGGCTCAAGATCAGGTGCGGAAGTGATTGGTGCATGGTCTGGCTTATGGCCAGCCAGTATCAACAATCAGTCTTTGTATAAGGCAAGCATAGTGTGCTGACATTTCATTATTTTGATAAAAAGCTGATAGTCCTGACAAGAGATGCAGGAATGATTCATATCGGCATTTTGGTGTGAATCATCCCTGCACGGAGCTATTTTGGGCAGGGTATTTTGCAATTTTGCGGTTTATTTATTCTCAAGCCGCGCGAGCAGTGAAGATGTATCCCAGCGTCCGCCGCCAAGCTTTTGCACATCCTTGTAATATTGATCGACCAGCGCGGTCAGGGCGAGGGTGGCGCCGTTGCGATCTGCTTCCTCAAGACAGATTTTGAGATCCTTGCGCATCCAGTCAGTTGCAAAACCGAAATTATATTCCCCCCTGATCATGGTAGGGGTGCGGTTTTCCATCTGCCACGAGCCGGCAGCCCCTTTGGAAATAACATCGATCACATTTTGAATATCAAGCCCTGCGCATTTGCCAAAATGAATGGCCTCTGCCAGCCCCTGCACAATACCGGCAATGCAGATCTGGTTCATCATCTTGGCAAGCTGGCCGTTGCCTGCAGCGCCCATCAGACCAACGGAGCGCGCATAGGCGGCAATGACCGGTTTTGCTTTTTCAAACACAGCCGCATCTGCGCCGCACATCACGGTCAACACACCATTTTCAGCACCGGCCTGACCACCTGAAACAGGTGCATCTATAAAATGAAAACCGCGGCTGCGCGCCTGTTCATCCAGTTCACGGGCAATTTCAGCAGAGGCTGTGGTATTATCAATAAAAATTGCCTCTTTGCACATAGTATGAAAAGCGCCATCCTCACCAAGTGTTACCTGCCGCAAATCATCATCATTGCCCACACAGCAAAATACAAAATCCTTATCGCGTGCTGCTTCTGCCGGCGTGGCAGCAAAATGCCCCTCATAATGCTGCGCCCAGTTCTGCGCCTTGCTCAGGGTGCGGTTATAGACCGTAACTTCATGATTGCCGCGCGTTTTCAAATGTCCGGCCATCGGATATCCCATAGTACCAAGGCCGATAAATGCAACTTTAGCCATTTTTATTCCTGCAAATTCAGTAAATTGTTTTTATGATGCGGTTTAAGAGGATAGCCGGTTATTGTGCCGCGGCATCTTGGTAAATGCATCGCATGCGGACAGGCTATGCGGGCAGGGCGGGGGTGCCGAACCTGCATATTATGCGAGGCTATATCCGGGTTCAGGATTTTACAAGCGGTTGAGGGCTTTGCCCTTTATCTCTGCAAAAATTGCACCGCTTTATGCAATAAATTGCCGGCGGCATATGAGCCCCGAAAACATGGCAGATCTTGAAGCTGCACATATGGTTAAAAAATAATTAAAAAAATCTGTGTTTTACGCCTGCATAGCGGCTGCGGGGATTCTCAAATCAGTCTTGCTTCTGTACCTTGAAAATAAGATTCGTTGAATTTTCATACTGAAGAATTTTACGCATCCCGCCGGATTGTCTTTATTTTAAAACATAAAATCACTTCTGCGGGAGGCAACAGCCAAAGGATGCTGCACGATATGGCACAGACTTCCAGCGTAACGCGTGAACCATCCATGGAAGAAATTCTGGCTTCCATTCGCAGAATTATTGAGGACAGCGATGTCACCAAACAGGCGGCCGCTGATCTGACCGCTGCGCCCGCTAATCGCGATGACAGCCTGCCACAGGCTGCGCAAAGACAGACAGAAGAAACTGAAAAGCGCGGCGAGGTGACCCGTTTTCCGCGTCCGGTGCAAGCGGTTGACGATATTCCCGCAGCGCCGTCATCTTTTGCGCTGGATGCAGTATTACGCGGCACAATTTCCGAGCCGTCTTCTTTTGCCGCTTCGCAGGAGGAAAGCTCAAAACCTGCCAATAATGCAGAGCAGGACAGGGCGGCAATGCATGAGCGCAATGTTGCGCATGTGCGCATTGCCACGGTTAACCCGCCGGTGCCGCCGGTTGTTGCCGCCGCAAAACTGCCGGAAAGCACAGTTACCAGGCCATCAGAAGCATTGCTGATGCATGTTGCCAGGCAGCGCGTTGCTACGCAGCAGGGTGAGGGAGATGCAAATGCATTTGCGGCAAAGCAAGAGGAAATTCAGATGACAGATCATCAATCGCCAAAAGCATTTGATAAGCCTCTTATTTCCCGCGCAGCGGAAGAGCAGGTTGCGGCATCTTTTGGCAGCCTTAGTCAGGCATTGCTTGATGAGCAAAAACGTCTGCTCAATGAAAAGATGGAAGCCATGCTGCGCCCGATGTTGCAGGAATGGCTGGATACCAATCTGCCGCCGCTGGTGGAGCGGCTGGTACGTGAGGAAATTGAACGGGTTGTACGTCGCGGCTGAATATTGCTGCGCTCCTCTTTTGAATGGCTGATAGCCAGCCAATACGGGGCGGGGCATGAATTCAACACAAGCCTGTATCATCCGCACATTCAGGCTCCGGCACACAGATGACGGACAGGCACTGCCGCCCCGCTCAATTGCAGCGGGGCTGTTTATATGGCGCAGCTGCATTATATAGTTTATAAAAATATCAAGATTTGCAATCCGGGGCACACGGCCTGTCTTGATTCTTTGTTTCAAACTTGCTTTGAAACAAAGAAAGAGTCTTGTCCGTTATGAATGCATCATTATACCTGTTTTTACAGGGCAAATAGCGCATTCATGACATCTGCTTTCATATAAAGAGACAGAATTTTTATGTTAGAGAAAACCTATGATTCCGCGGCCACAGAGCCAAAAATTGCTGAACTTTGGGAAAAGGCCGGGGCTTTTAAAGCCGGTGCCGGCTCCAGGCCGGGTGCGGATCCGTTTGCGGTGGTGATCCCGCCGCCAAATGTCACCGGTTCTCTGCATATGGGCCATGCGCTCAACAATACTATTCAGGATATTATGGTGCGTTTTGAGCGCATGCGCGGCAAAAATGTGCTGTGGCAACCAGGCATGGATCATGCAGGCATTGCAACGCAGATGGTTGTTGAGCGCCAATTAATGGAACGGCAGGAGCCGGATCGTCATGCTATGGGGCGTGAAAAATTTGTTGAGCGCATCTGGCAGTGGAAAGAAGAATCCGGCGGCCTGATTTTCAATCAGCTGCGCCGTCTTGGCGCATCCTGTGATTGGTCGCGTGAGCGTTTCACCATGGATGAAGGGCTGTCAAAGGCCGTGCTTGAGGTTTTTGTTACGCTCTATAAAGAAGGGCTGATTTATAAAGACAAGCGACTGGTAAACTGGGATCCGAAATTGCTCACCGCAATTTCTGATCTTGAAGTTGAGCAGCGTGAGATCAAGGGCAATCTCTGGCATTTCCGTTATCCGCTTGAAGGTGTGGCCTTTGATGCTGAAAATCCGGATACCTATATTGTTGTGGCCACAACACGGCCTGAAACCATGCTGGGCGACAGCGGTATTGCGGTTAATCCGGAGGATCCGCGCTATCAGGCAAAAATTGGCAACAATGCTATCCTGCCGCTTGTCGGGCGCGCCTTGCCAATTGTCGGTGATGATTATGCCGATCCGGAATCCGGCTCCGGCGCTGTGAAGATCACGCCGGCTCATGATTTTAATGACTTTGAAGTTGGTAAACGCAATAATTTGCGAAAAATCAATATTATGTCGCCGGAAGCTAAGATTCTTCTGAAAGGAAATGAGGATTTTCTCGCAGGGCTCGAACCTTCCGCTGAACTGGATATATTGATTGAACATTTCCATGATCAGGATCGTTTCAGAGCGCGCAAAATCATTGTTGAGATGATGGAGGCCGGCGGCTATCTCGAAAAAATTGAGGAACACACCCATATGGTTCCTCATGGTGACCGCGGCGGTGTGCCGATTGAGCCATTGCTGACAGATCAATGGTATGTCAACGCTGCTGAACTGGCAAAACCCGCAATTGAGAGTGTTCGTGAAGGGCGCACGGCCATTGTGCCTAAGACATGGGAAAAGACTTATTATGACTGGATGGAGAATATCCAGCCCTGGTGTATTTCCCGTCAATTGTGGTGGGGGCATCAAATACCGGCATGGTACGGGTCGGATGGTACAATCTTTGTTGAAAAATCCGAGGCAGAAGCCATTGCCGCCGCTGAGAAACATTATGGTACGCCTGCAGAATTAACCCGTGACAGCGATGTGCTGGATACATGGTTCTCTTCTGCATTATGGCCGTTTTCAACCCTTGGCTGGCCGGATAAAACACCGGAACTTGAAACTTATTACAAGACAGATGTTCTGGTTACCGGTTTTGATATTATTTTCTTCTGGGTTGCCCGCATGATGATGATGGGGCTGCACTTCATGAAGGAAGAGCCGTTCCACACGGTTTATGTGCATGCTCTGGTGCGTGATAAAAACGGCGCCAAAATGTCCAAATCCAAGGGCAATGTCATCAATCCGCTTGATCTGATTGATGAATATGGCGCAGATGCCTTGCGTTTCTCGCTGGCAATCATGGCGGCGCAGGGGCGCGATGTGAAACTTGATCCGGCACGCATTGCCGGTTATCGCAATTTTGGCACCAAACTTTGGAATGCAACCCGCTTTGCACAGATGAACGGCGTGACGCGTAATCCGCATTTCAGGCCGGAAAATGCAAAACTTGCCGTCAATCGCTGGATTTTGACTGAACTGACCCGTGCAATCCATGCAGTTACGGATGGAATCACCACTTATCGTTTCAATGATGCGGCAAGTGCTGCCTATCGTTTTGTCTGGAACCAGTTCTGTGATTGGTATCTGGAATTGCTTAAACCTATTTTTATGGGTGATGATGATAAGGCCAAGCAGGAAGCGCAGGCCTGTGCCGCTTATTGTCTTGATGAAATCTATAAGCTTTTGCATCCGTTTATGCCATTTATGACGGAAGAGCTCTGGAGGCTCACAGCAGGTGAGGGGCAAAGCCGCCAGACCTTGCTTGCCCATGCGCCTTGGCCTGCCGGCGATTTTGAAGATGCGGCGGCGGCTGATGATATCAACTGGCTGATTGAACTGGTGAGCGGCATCCGTTCGGTTCGTTCAGAGATGAATGTGCCGCCATCTGCCCAGGCGCCGCTTGCCGTGCTGGAAGCCAATGAACTGACCAAAGAGCGCCTTGAACGCCATGATGCGGCCATCAGGCGCCTTGCCCGTGTAACGGATATCGGGCTTGCCGCGGCCGCGCCCAAAGGCTCTGCTCAGCTTGTGGTGGGCGAGGCAACCTATTGTATGCCGCTTGGCAGCCTGATTGATCTTGGCGCGGAAATGGCGCGTCTGGAAAAAGAAAAAGGCAAATTGGCTGCGGAAATGGAAAAGATTGACAAGAAACTCTCCAATGAGAAATTTGTTGCCAATGCCAAGCCGGAAGTGGTGGAAGCCGATCGCGCACGCTTTGCTGAACTACAGGAAGCGCAAGGTAAAATCACCGTGGCTATGCAGCGTTTGAAAGAAGCTGAATAAGCGCAAATTCATTATAATATTTATCATTGCCCGCCCTGATTTCAGGGCGGGCTTTTTTATGTTTTACGGAATATATGCCTGATTTTGATTCTGTGATGCTTGTTCAGGGTGGTTTGACTTAAAATATTGATATAATTATTATTTTATAAATTTTATCTGTGGTGTATTTTCGAAAATATTTGTAAAAAAAAGCTCGCCGGAGCCGTAACATGGCGGCAATTTATGCAATAAGGGGAAGCAGTTCAGCCTTTGCTTTGATACTGAAAAACGATTGTCATATAACGTTGTATTTTTATCACAGAGGGCATTTCACAGGCAAAAATCCATGAAAAATTGCTGATTTATATGCGATTTTAGCCTGAAATCAGGCAAAAAATACAAGATTTGCATCAAAAACGCGCTTTTTTTGCGGTTTTAAAACGAACCGCCGGTTTAATCATTGATTGTTGGACTTGCAGAACCGGTTTCGCATGTTACGGTTACGTCAAAATTAAAGATAAATTCGAGGGACAATATGCCAAAATCTGCACTTAAATTTTCTGCTGCTTCACTTGCACTAACCGGAGGTTTGCTCGGTGTGCTTGTTGCCGCTCAGGCTGGTGGTCTGGAGCGCAGTTCGCAGGATTTTGATATTCTGTTTGAAGAGGGCAATGTGGTTGAAGGCGGAGCAACCTTTGCAGCGCCGCAACGTAAGCTGAAAAATATTCGTGGTAATCCTTTTCCGGTTAATCCTGTGCCGGGGCAAAATACCGGTAAACCTTTTGAAACAGAGGTTGATGAAGGTAAAAGCTATTGGGTGCCAAAACTTTCGGCTAAATTTCAGCTCACAGATGATCTGGCCTGTGCCGCGCAATATCGTGAGCCATGGGGTATTGATACAAATTCCGGCATAAATAATGCCCGCATGTTCAGTGCAATTGAGCAGAAGATCTCTTCCCGCGATTATGGTTTGAACTGTTCATATCGTTTTGCCGCGGGTGAAAAGGGCTTTTTCCGCCTTCTCGGTGGTGTGAGCTATCAGGAGCTCAAGGGCAAACAAACCAAGATTTCTCCAGTACCACTTCCTACAGGTTTGCAATTTGCTAACAGTTCGCTCAATGTTGATGATCATGCTTTTGGCTGGCGTCTTGGTGCGGCCTACGAAATTCCGGAAATTGCCCTGCGTGCCAGCCTCGTCTATCAATCCAAGGTTAATTATAATCTGGACGGCAAGGTCAATGTTGATGTAATCGGCGCGCCAATGAGCTTTACAACGCCGGTAAGCGGCAAGGTGGCAACACCGCAATCGGTTGAATTTAAATTCCAGACAGGGATTGCACCGGATTGGCTGGCACTGGCTTCGGTTAAATGGACGGACTGGAGCAGTATCAGCAAGGTAGGTTTTATAAATACCGGCGATAAGCCATTTATAGATTTACCAGACGCCTCCTATCCGGTCGGTGCGGAAGTTACCTCACTTGATCTCTATTATCGTGATGGCTGGACAATTATGGGCGGTATCGGCCATAAATTTAACGACAAATGGTCGGGCGCTGCCACAGTTACCTGGGATCGCGGTACAACAACCGGCCTTACATCGCAGACAGATGTGTGGCTGTTCGGCCTTGGCGCAAATTACAAAGCAACAGAGCAGATTGAATTCCGCCTTGCCGGTGCCATTGGCGTGCTGACATCCGGCACACTGGATAACACACCTGCAGCCCCGAATGGTGGTAGTGATACTGGCTCGAAGGCCGATTTCGGCACTGATGTTGTTGGCGGCGTAACTTTCTCTGCTAAATACCGGTTCTGATTTCTGATCCTGTTTAATCAATAAAGGCGCTGTGATTGAGTGATCACAGCGCCTTTTATATTGGTTTTAAGACGTTCTCAGCATATTTGTTTTTTAACATACAGGCTTTTGCAGGCAAAATGCAAAAACTGCCTGAAACAGCAATATTGCTGATGTTTTAATTGAACTTCTTCAAATATTTATATCTTCAAATTATTTATATATAGCAGGATTTAAATATTGCCCGTTATAATAACCTGTTAATTTTTACAGGATTGATTTGCGAGATCTGATAAAACAAGCCCGATCCCCATCCAGTCACCGTCTATATATGGGTGGTGCGAAATTTCCATTAGAGATGTTGAATGGCGCATAGATGCTTTTAATTCCAGCCAGAACCGCCGAACACCACCGTTAAGATGATCATGCTCACGCCCTCTGACGTCATGAAATGCAGCAATTTTGGCAAAGCGCCCAAGATTGAGCCAATCTTTTTTAACGCCATCATAGCTGTGATCCGCATCTATAAAAGCCAGATCAAAGGACTGCCCGTAAAAGTCTGTTGATGTAGACGGGATGCTTTTTTTAAGAGGTAAAAAAGATGAATAATATTTAAAATCCTGAAAATTATCATGAATATCAACACAGATATATTCTTCCAATCCGCAAAGCCGTGTAAGATATGCCGCAGTAAAAACAGACACGCCACCAAAGAGAACACCAACTTCTATCGCGTTTTTAGGGCGATATTGGCCAATAAACAGCAGATAATCAGTAAATTCAGTAGGAATTTGCTGTATGCCAAAATTAGTTGGGTTTATAAAATTATTGAATTGTGAAATTTCTGCCCAATCACAATAGGGAATGCCAAATTGCTGAACGCAACTGAGCAGAAAGGCTCTGTCTTTCAACTGTTCTATGCTTGCCGACATGATTCGGCTGATTGCCTCCCTTCCTTTTAAAACTATTTTATTCTCTATATCTGTTTTTTTACTCAAATATTTATCCACGATATAAACTCCTCAGGATTTTATTTAAAAAACATGAAAATAAAATATCATAATACTATATATTTATTTTAATTATATTTTAATTTTTAATAAAATTATTATAATTTTATTTTGATTTTCGATAGAATTTATTAAATAATTATTTCAAAAATTTGATCGGGTCAATTAAGTCATCATAACTTTACAAGATGTGATGTTGGTTAGCATTAATTTATAATGCTTAATATTATTTCATTAGTAATATTTGATATTTAAAGGCGATTCATCGGGTGAGGTTTTTTATGAATTTAGATAATTATGATCTTATTATTGTAGGTGCAGGTTTTTTTGGCGCAACCATCGCTGAACGAGTAGCCAATGAATTGGACAAACGCGTATTAATTATTGACCGCCGCAATCATATTGGTGGCAACGCCTATTCTGAAATCTGTCCGCAGACAGGTATTGAAGTTCATAAATATGGCGCTCACTTGTTCCATACTCCCAATAAGCTGGTTTGGGATTATCTTAATCGTTTTACGCGGTTTACAGATTATAAGCACCGCGTTTTTACCAGCTATAAAAATCAAGCCTATATGATGCCTATTAATCTGGGCACAATTTGCCAGTTTTTTGGCCGGCGCATGAGCCCTGCCGAGGCGCGACAACTGATTGCTGAACAGGCGGCGGAATTAAAAGGTAAACAGCCGGATAATCTTGAAGAAAAAGCAATTTCTCTGATCGGCAGACCTTTATATGAAGCCTTTATTCGCGGTTACACAGCCAAACAATGGCAGACGGATCCCCGAGAGCTGCCGGAATCCATTATTACGCGGCTGCCGGTGCGGTATAATTTCGATAATCGTTATTTTAATGATGCCTATGAGGGGCTGCCCGCAGACGGATATACGGCTATTTTTGAAAAAATGCTGAACAACGAAAAAATCACTGTTCGTCTTGGTGTCGATTATTTTGATATAAAATCACAAGTCCCGCAAAATAAGCTTCTTGTTTACACTGGTCCTATTGATCGGTATTTTAATTATTCGGCCGGAGAGCTGAAATGGCGTACTATTGATTTTGAAGCCGAAATACTGCCTGTTGGTGATTTTCAGGGGACTTCCGTTATGAATTATGCGGATGAGGATATTCCCTTTACCCGCATTCTTGAGTTTCGTCATTTTAATCCGGAACGCAATTATCAGACAGAAAAAACCGTTATAATGCGGGAATACTCACGTTTTGCGACACGTAGTGATGAGCCATATTATCCTGTCAATACACCGGATGATAAACAAACTTATCTGGCATACAGCAAGTTAGCCGCGCAGGAAAAAAATGTCATTTTTGGCGGGCGACTGGGCACTTATCGGTATCTTGATATGCATCAGGCTATTGGTGCAGCACTTAAAACTTATGAGCAGGATATCAGGCTGCACTCCTTCTGAATTTAAAAAATCATTATTAGCAATGATTTAAGTAAGAGGCGCTGTATGGCTCATTTTCATGTTCTGCAAAATATCATTCTTCCGGATGAGACACGGGCAGACAGAACTGTTCTTTTTGCCCGCTGGCCGCAGGGGAATGTTTCTCTGGCAGATCAAGATGGTGCTTTGTCGTTGAAACAGGGTACTATGATTGATTTGATGAGCTTTTTTAATGCTTTCAGTCATCGTAAGTGGCACGCTCTAACCGGTATAAAGCAGCTTGGTTTTCGCATTTCTGGATGTGGCCGGGTTCGTATCATAATTTCCGCCTATCATGAAACAGCCGCTGCCAGAGCAGTAGTTGAATATGAAGGTGATTTGTCAGAAGAAGGTCTGACGCTAGATATTGGTGATATCAGCAAAATTCACGGTGAGGTTTTGGCCGCTGATATTCTGGCAATCAGTGATGCAAAACTGAAATCTGCATATTGGGCAACATTGGTGCCGCCGCTTCGCAAGGTAACGCTGGCGGCGGTGATTACCAGCTTCCGTCGTGAGCGGGAAGTGCAGGCAGCTATTAAAAAATTCACAGATGTGATTATTCCTCATGCACCGAAAGGTCATTTGCATCTTTATGTGATTGATAATGGCAAAACTTTAGCAGAAACATCCGGCAATAATGTTACTGTTCTTCACAATGAAAATTTTGGTGGCGCGGGCGGTTTCTCACGCGGGTTTATAGAAGCGCAGAAATCCGGTGGTTTTTCCCATGTGCTGTTTATGGATGATGATGCCTCCTGCGAGCCCGAGAGTGTGTGGCGTACACAGGCATTGCTGGGTTATGTGAAAGATGAGCGCGGCAGTGTGGCAGGCGCCATGCTTTATGCCGACCGGCCGACAATTCAATATGAAAAAGGCGCCTCTGTTCGTTTGCATGGTAAAAAGGACAGCATCTGGAAGGCGCATCATCATGGCTGGGATCTGGCTGATATTGCTTCTGTTGCTGCCAATGACTTGACTGAAAAGGCTAATTATGGCGGCTGGTGGTTTTTTGCGTTTCCGGTAAAAGCTGTTGATTGTCTGGCCTTTCCATTTTTTGTGCGTGGCGATGATGTTGATTTCAGTATTACGAATAAGCTTAACATTATAACGCTCAATGGTGTTGCCACTTGGTGCGATAATTTCGGCTATAAGTTGAATCCACCAACGGAATATCTTGCAGCACGCAGTTGGATGGCGCTGTGTTTTATGCATTCAGACAGCGATACAATCAAAGATTGTTTTCGCTTGATGAGTAAATACGCCATCAAACTGGGCATGCGTTTTGATTATGCCGGAATGCACGCGGTGCTGGATGGGCTGGAACATGCTTTTGAGGGGCCAGATTTTTTTAATCGCCATCCTGCACCACTTGATATTCTGGCTATACAGAAAAACAGACATAGTGCAGAAAAACTTGAGCTGCAGCAGTTTGAGAAACTGCGTGCGGTTTCATGGCGCAAGCCACGAATCCGGCGTTTGCTTGCTTTTCTTTCTTTCGGCGGTGCCTTGCTGCCAACAAATTTAACCCGGCCGGTGATTATACATACCAGAATAGCTTGGGAAGCCGGTTCATGGACTTTATTGCGTGTTTCAGCTGCGGCTTTTGGTGCTGGCCGTGATGTCAGACTTTACAGGCGTAATGCTGCAGAGTTTCGACAAGGCCTTATGCGTATTGCCAGATTGAAACTACGCTTCATTAAGCAATTCAAGCAGATACAAAAAGAATACGACAAAAAAAAAGGGCAGTATCGCTCACCAGCCTATTGGTGCACCATTCTTGGACTTTCCAAAGAGGATGAGCTATGAGTAATCAGTATAAAATCGCAATTTTGATGCTGGCTTGCCGTGATTATGAAGCGATGGAGCTTGCTCTGGCCTGTCACACTGCCTATGGGCAGCCTGAAATCCCTATTTATGTGTTACAGAATTGCCGTGGTAATTATGATGCGGAACGCACATTGGAAGTGGCGCAACGTTATGCGAGATTATTTCCCAAACAGGTTCATGTGATTGATCATATTGCACCGCAGGCTGCCTATCATTCTATTGCAGAGCTTTTAAATTCAAATATTTTTAACCCCTATGATCTGGTCTGCAAGGTGGATGACGATGCATTTCCTATCACCTCTGACTGGTTAGCCAAACTTATAAAATGCTGGCGGGAATCCGAGGCGCGTTACGGCGATAAGCTCGCTTATGTCACGCCATTGATAAATAATAATAATTGGGGTTTTGTTGAAACTATCGAAGCACTGGGGCTGGAAGAGGTTTATTTTTCAACCATGGCCAGAGAACATTATGCAGGTGTGGATAATGCCTATGGCCGTCGCCGTTTATTACCGGCGAATGAAATTGCAACCGGTGTTGACGGTACAATCTGGGGGTTGCCATATCTGGCTCGCTGGATACATGAACAAACCACATTGCAGCCGGAACGGTTTATTGAAGCAACCGCAGAGCTTGCACCGAAACCTATTCCTAGTGCTGATCGTTATTCAATTGGGTGTATTCTGTTCCGGAAGTCTTTATGGAATGCGATTAATGACGGCGGCAATGATGATGAGCATATGATGCATATGTATTGCCGCAAGCGTAATCTGATGATTATCAGCGAGCGTTCTGTTCCTTTTATCCATATTGCCTATTTTTCACAGCGGGAGGAAAACCGCGACATTGTTGAGAAAGCCAAGGCTGTTTATGCCGAGCGTTTGCAACTGCCATTTCCGATAAGTTTGCGCCAAACCCGCCAACTGGAAATTGAAGCACGCCTGCGCTGGCTTGAAACCAACACCATAACGGGTAGCGCACTAGGCGCGCCGGTTAACGGGTTGGCCGCCAACGGTCTTGCCAATATGTCTGCAGAAATGCTCGGTGTGCATGCCTTTAAAGGTATTATCAAGGCTATTTTATACAAGCTTGGTCTGCGCAAAACACCGCCACGTTAAAAACGGGAATTGTTATGACGTCATTACAGAGTGAAAAGCCTTCTGTTGCACTGGCCATTCTCACCAATAGATGGCCGGATGAACTCAACATATTGCTTGATGCCGCCAAGCGCCAAACAATTGCGACCAAGGCTTTTTTGGTTGATGCCTCAGGAAGAACAAATATTCCTTCGCGGGATGGATTGGAAGTTGTTCCCTCCAAACTTAATCTTGGCGGGGCAGGCGGATTTTCCTATGCTATTTTATCTGCATTGGCGAGCGGGGCTGAGTGGATATGGATTATGGACGATGACGCCTATCCGGTTGGTGATGATTGTCTGGAAAAATTGCTTGAAGCCGCACAAAATTATCAATTGGATGTCATATCTCCTTTGATTATTGCACCGGAAAATTACAATCGTTTGTCTTTTCCTTTCAAGGTAAAGGGCAGGATCTCTTATGATCGTGCAGATGTGGAGAGTCTTGGTTTTATTCCGTCTGTTGCGCAGTTTTTTAACGGTGCTCTGGTGCGTCGTTCAGTTTTTTTCAAAATTGGCATGCCTGATATCCGATTGTTTATCCGCGGCGATGAAGTTGATTTCATGTTGCGATTGCGGCAGGCCAAAATTCCTTTTGGTACAGTTACTCAGGCTGCCGTATGCCATCCTGCAGGCTGGCCGGAGGTGGTGAATATTATATCAAACCGGTTGGCGGTGCTGATCCCTGAGACAGAATTCAAAAAATATTATTTTTTTCGCAATCGTGGATATTTGGCGCGGCAGCATCGCCGCTTTATAAGTTTTTGTGCCGATATGCTGCTTTATCCTTACGTTTATCTGGTAAAAAGACGTTGCGATATCAAAGGGCTATCTTCATGGTGGTGCGCTTATCGTGACGGCTTGCTACGTAAATTTGACTGTGCGCCACATTTGAGCGGTAGCCTGAAGCCATCGGGAGAACGGCAAAATGAACGTTCATAATAGTAGTCAAACAGCAATTATTATTGTCACTTACAAGCGTCCTGTATTTTTAAAAATGCTGTTAACCAGTATTGAAAATATGACCACGAAGCCAGAGCATCTTATCGTTGTTGATAATGCAAGTGGTGATGAGACGCCGGATATTATTGCACAATCTTCTATCTCAGAGCAGGGGATCCGGTTGCATTATTTTGTTTTGGATAAAAATGCCGGCGGCTCTGGCGGCTTCAGGGCAGGGCTGGAACTGGGGCTCAAACTGCAGGTCGACTGGTTCTGGTTAATGGATGATGATGTGGAGATTCTGCCGGATGGCCTTGCAATTATGCAATCATGGCAACAATATTCACAATGCTTTATCGGCCGTCGATATGATTATAACGGCAATGAATTTCATTGGCAGCCTCGCTTCAATTTATATCTTGGGGTGCCGCTGCCTTATCTTGGTAATCCTTTTGCAGATCGGCCGTGGTTTGCCACCAATTGCGGTTGTTTTGAAGGCATGTTTATTCATCGCAATATTGTTGAGAAAATTGGTCTGCCGGATCAGCGTTTTTTTATCACCTGGGACGATGTGATTTACGGTTGGCTGGCCTCGCATGTAACAGAAGTGATGCTAATTAATGCTTTTGTTATCAAGCGGATTCGTCAGCAACGGCAGATCAATCTTGGCATACGACATCTCAATGATGCAAATAATGTAAGCCGCTATTATGTCATGGCCAACAGGGGGCATGTGGCGCAATATTTACGTCTTTATAATTGCTATCATCCGGCAATGTTTGCATTTGGTACATTTCTGGTTCTTGCCAAGGAGATATTACGTCTTATTGCTGTTGAGCGCAGCCTGAAAGGATGCACTGCACTTTTTCGTGGTATGCGACAAGCGCGTAAAATTCGCCATGATAAAAACTGGTCACGACCTTAGGCATTTTTGAAAGCATATAGGGTGTTTTATTTTAGGCTCAGGACCTATTAAATTGGTTGCATGACGAGTGGTGAGTTGATTCAATGGCGACGTCAGGAGGCGTTGCTATGAGTGATTTGTTTTGGTTGTCGCCGGCGCAGATGCGGCGGATTGAGCCATATTTTCCACTGTC